>NZ_JALQDC010000023.1:0-273329 GCF_023631445.1 Caballeronia sp. GAWG1-5s-s
CGGTGCGGTGGGGCGATTTCGTGCGTCTCCCGGCACTCGGGGAGGCCGGGCGTGTGGGGTGGGATTTGTGTGGTGAGACGCGCCCCGCGCGGGCCGCCCGCCCCCCCCCCCCGGACCACCGCGCGGCGCCGCCCACGGCCTGACAGGCCGTCCATCACATTGAACCGGTTGAAAAATTGGCATCGAACAACGCAATCCGCATTCGCGGCGCCCGTCAACATAACCTCAAGAATCTTGATCTCGACCTGCACACCGGCCAGATGACGGTGGTGACCGGGCCGTCCGGTTCGGGCAAGTCGAGCCTCGTCTTCGACACGCTGTACGCCGAAGGCCAGCGCCGCTACGTCGAAACCTTCAGCGCGTACGCACGGCAGTTCCTCGACCGCATGGACCGGCCGCAGGTCGATCGCGTGGACGGCGTGCCGCCCGCCATCGCCATCGACCAGACGAACCCGGTGCGCAGTTCGCGCTCGACGGTCGGCACGATGACCGAGCTCAACGATCACCTGAAGCTCTTCTACGCGCGCGCCGCCGAACTCTTCGACAGGAAGACCGCGCATCGCGTGCGGCACGACACGCCCGAGACCATCTACGCGGAACTGCTGGAGCGCACGCGCGACGCCGATCCGCGGCTCGCGGTGACGTTTCCCGTCGAACTGCCCGACACGACGAGCGACGACGAAGTCGCGCAGTGGCTTTCCGCGAGCGGCTACACGCGCGTGCAGGCCAAGCGCCACGTTGAGACGGAAGCGGGCGCGCGGCAAGTGCTCGATGTCGTCGCGGACCGGTTTCGCCTGCAAGGCACGGAGCGCTCGCGGGCGCTGGAGGCCATCGAAGGCGCGCTGCTGCGCGGCAGCGGGCGCGTGAACGTCTATGTGCTGAAGGACGAAGCCGAACCCGATATCTGGCGCTTCTCGACCGGCCTGCATAGCCCGGAAAGCGACCTGCGTTATGCCGATCCGCAGCCGGCGCTGTTCTCGTTCAACTCGGCCTACGGCGCGTGCGAGACGTGTCGCGGCTTTGGCCGCGTGATCGGCGTGGATTACGGCCTCGTCATTCCGGACGAGAAAAAGACGCTGCGCGAAGGCGCGATCAAGACGTTGCAAACGCCCGCGTGGAAAGAGAATCAGGATGACCTCGTGCGCTACGGCGCGAAGGCGGGCATCCGGCTCGGCGTGCCCTGGAGCGAACTGACGCAGAAGGAGCGCGACTGGGTCATCCACGGATCGCCGGACTGGACCGGCAAATGGGGCAGCCAGTGGTACGGCGTGCAGCGTTTCTTCGACTATCTGGAGTCGAAGGCGTACAAGATGCACATCCGCGTGCTGCTCTCCAAGTACCGCAGCTATACGACGTGTCCCGCCTGCGCGGGGGCGCGGCTGAAGACGGAATCGCTCTTGTGGCGCCTCGGCACGAAGGAGCAAGCCGACGCGGTGCTCGCGCCCACGGACCGCTTCTTGCCGAACGGCGTCGACTGGACGCGCGATCAACTGGAAGCGTTGCCCGGCCTGACCGTGCACGACCTGATGCTGATGCCGATCGAGCGCATCCGCCGCTTCTTCGACTCGCTCACGCTGCCGTCCACGCTGCTCGACGAGGCCCTGAAGCTGCTGCACGCCGAAGTGCGCACGCGCCTCAAGTATCTGTGCGACGTCGGGCTCGGCTATCTGACGCTGGATCGGCAAAGCCGCACGCTCTCGGGCGGCGAAGTGCAGCGCATCAACCTGACGACCGCGCTCGGCACGTCGCTCGTGAACACGCTGTTCGTGCTGGACGAGCCGAGCATCGGGCTGCATCCGCGCGACCTGAACCGCATCGTCGAGGCCATGCACCGTCTGCGCGATGCGGGCAATACGCTCGTCGTCGTGGAGCATGATCCTTCGGTGATGCTCGCGGCGGATCGCCTGATCGACACGGGACCGGGGCCGGGCGAGCGCGGCGGGCAGATCGTCTATGACGGCACGCCCGACGATATTCAATCGAGCGACACGCTCACCGGCGCGTATCTCGGCGGCCGCAAGCACGTCGCGCATGCGTCGAACTGGACGCGCCGCGCGGTGGATGCGAACTCGCCGCGTCTGGTCCTCGAAGGCGCGAGCGATCACAACTTGCAGGACGTGACGGTCGAGATTCCGCTGGAGCGCCTCGTCTGCGTGACGGGCGTTTCGGGCTCCGGCAAATCGACGCTCATCCAGGACGTGCTCGCGCCCGCGCTCATGCGCCACTTCGGCAAGGCGACCGAAGCGCCCGGCGCGTTTCGCGCGCTGAAGGGCGCGGATCAACTGAGCGACGTCGTGTTCGTGGATCAATCGCCGATCGGCCGCACGGCGCGCTCGAATCCGGCGAGCTACGTCGGCGCGTTCGACGAAATTCGCAAGCTGTTCGCGAAAGCGCCGCTCGCCGCGCAGCGCGGCTACGGCGCGAGCATGTTCAGCTTCAACTCGGGCGACGGCCGCTGCCCGACGTGCGGCGGCTCGGGCTTCGAGCACGTCGAGATGCAGTTTCTCTCCGATGTCTACCTGCGCTGTCCCGATTGCGACGGCCGGCGTTATCGCGCGGAAATTCTGGACGTGAAGATCGAGCGTGGCGGGCGCGAACTGAGCGTCGCGGACGTGCTGGAACTGACCGTGAGCGAAGCCGTCGAGTGCTTTGCCGCGGACGCCGATGTGCTGCGCGTGCTACAGCCTATCGTCGATGTCGGTCTCGAATACGTTAAGCTCGGCCAGCCGGTGCCGACGCTCTCGGGCGGCGAAGCCCAGCGCCTGAAGCTCGCCGGTTTTCTCGCGGAAACGGCGTCGCCGAATCAGAAAGCGCGGCTTTTCATGTTCGACGAGCCGACCACGGGCCTGCATTTCGACGACATCGCCAAGCTGATGCAGGCGCTGCGCCGCCTGCTTGAGCGCGGGCATTCGCTCATCGTCATCGAGCACAATCTCGACGTGATTCGCGCGGCGGACTGGATCATCGATCTCGGTCCGGAAGGCGGCGACGGCGGCGGTCAAGTGGTGTGCGTCGGCACGCCGAATGACGTCGCGGCTTGCGAACAGTCGCACACGGGCCGCGCGCTCCTCGACTACGAAGAAGCCATGACGCCCGGCGCGGCGGGAAAGCGCGCGGGCGTGCCGCTGCAACTCGCGGCGGAAGTGGCGAGCGCGCGGCGCGCATTGCAGGGCGAGGATGTGGTGCGCATCGTCAATGCGCGCGAGCACAACCTGAAGTCGCTCGATGTCGACATCCCGCACAACAAGTTCAACGTGGTGACGGGCGTGTCCGGCTCGGGCAAGTCCACGCTCGCGTTCGATATTCTGTTCCACGAAGGACAGCGGCGTTATCTGGAGTCGCTGAACGCGTATGCGCGCTCCATCGTGCAGCCGGCGGGCCGCCCGGAAGTCGATGCGGTCTATGGCATCCCGCCGACGGTTGCCATCGAGCAGCGTCTGTCGCGCGGCGGCCGCAAGAGCACGGTCGCGACGACTTCGGAAGTCTGGCACTTCCTGCGCCTCTTGTACGTGAAGCTCGGTATCCAGCATTGCATTCACGACGGCACGCCGGTTCAGGCGCAAAGCTCCGAGCAGATCACTGCGCAGATTCTGCGCGACTTCAAGGGCCAGCATGTGGGCCTGCTCGCGCCGCTCGTGGTGAACCGCAAGGGCGTCTATACCGATCTCGCCAAGTGGGCGAAAGCGCGCGGCAACACGCATCTGCGCGTGGACGGCGACTTCTTGCCGGTCGATCCGTGGCCGAAGCTCGACCGCTTCCGCGAACACACCATCGAACTGCCGGTCGCGGATCTCGTCGTGTCGGCGGAGAACGAAGCGGACCTGCGGCGTCTGCTGGACGAGACGCTCGAAATCGGCAAGGGCGTCATGCATCTGTGCGCGCCGCTCGACGAACTGCACGGCGCGCTCTCCAGCGGCAAGCGGCGCGGCAGCGAAGAAAGCATCGTGTTCTCGACCAAGCGCGCGTGTCCGGTCTGCGGCACGAGCTACCCGGAACTCGACCCGCGCATGTTCTCGTACAACAGCAAGCATGGCTGGTGCAACACGTGCGTCGGCACGGGCGTCAAGCTGACGCGCGAGCAGCGCGCCGCGTTCGACGATACGGTGTTCGCGCAGGATGATCGCGGCCGCGAGCAGAGCATCGGCTCGGTGGATCAGGAGCCGGACGATATCGTCGATCAGCCGTGCGCGGACTGCGAAGGCACGCGCCTGAACGACGTCGCGCGCGCGGTGACGTTCGGCAACTATCCGATCACCGAAGTCGGGCGCTGGACCGTGACGGACACGCGCGAGTGGATCGCGACGCTGAAACTGACGGGCCGCGACGCGGACATCGCCCGCGACGTGGTCAGCGAAATCGAAGGGCGCCTTCAGTTTCTGGAGGAAGTCGGGCTCGGTTATCTGAGTCTCGACCGCGCCGCGCCGACGCTTTCAGGCGGCGAAGCGCAGCGCATTCGTCTCGCGGCGCAACTCGGCAGCAACCTGCAAGGCGTGTGCTATGTGCTGGATGAACCGACCATCGGCCTGCATCCGCGCGACAACCTGATTCTTTTGAGCGCGCTCAAGAAGCTGAACGACAAGGGCAACACGCTCGTCGTCGTGGAGCACGACGAGGACACGATCCGGCGCGCGGATCACATCATCGATATCGGGCCGGGCGCGGGCAAGCGCGGCGGCACGGTGGTCGCGCAGGGCAGCGTGACGGATCTCGCGGCGCACAAGGCGTCGCTGACCGGGCAGATGCTCGCGAACCCGATCGTGCATCCGTTGCAGCCGCGCCGCAAAGTGCGCGCGGCCGTCGGCAAGCGTCCCGCCGTGCCGGAGCAATGGCTCACGGTCGAGAACGCGACGCTGCACAACCTGCGCAACGTGACCGCGAGCGTGCCGCTGAACCGGCTCGTCGCGATCACGGGCGTATCCGGCTCGGGCAAATCGACGCTCGCCCGCGACGTGCTCATGACGAACCTGCTCGATGCCGTCGGCCGCTCGGTGCTGTCGTCGCCTGCGGTGCGGCGCGCGCGCAAGGCGGCGCAGGCCGACGCCCCGGCCGCGAAATCGCGCGCCAGCGTGCTCGCCCGGGAAACGCCGCGCCCGAAGTTCGATGTGGTCCACGCATGGCAGGGCTGCTCGGGCGTCACCGGTTTCGAAGCGATCGACCGCGTGCTCGAAGTCGACCAGACGCCGATCGGCAAGACGCCGCGTTCGTGTCCGGCGACCTACATCGGCATGTGGGACACCATCCGCAAGCTCTTCGCGGACACGCTCGAAGCGCGGGCGCGCGGCTATACGCCGTCGCGCTTCTCGTTCAATACGGGCAACGGGCGCTGCCCCGCGTGCGAAGGGCAAGGCGTGCGCACCATCGCGATGAACTTCCTGCCGGATGTCAAGGTTCCGTGCGACGTGTGCCACGGCCAGCGCTTCAATCCCGAGACGCTCGCGGTGACGTGGCGCGGCAAGAACATCGGCGAAGTGCTGACCATGGAGATCGACGAGGCCGTCGAGTTCTTCGCGTCGATGCCGAGCATCGCGCATCCGCTGCAACTCATGAAGGACGTGGGCCTCGGCTATCTGACGCTCGGCCAGCCGTCGCCGACGCTCTCGGGCGGCGAGGCGCAGCGCATCAAGCTCGTCACCGAGCTGTCGAAGGTGCGCGACGACATCACGCGGCGCGGCCAAAAGCCGCCGCATACGCTTTATGTGCTGGACGAACCGACCGTCGGCCTGCACATGGCCGACGTCGCGAAGCTGATTCGCGTGCTGCACCGGCTGGTGGACGGCGGGCATAGCGTGATCGTGATCGAGCACGATCTCGACGTGATCGCGGAAGCCGACTGGGTGCTGGATCTCGGGCCGGAAGGCGGCGTGAACGGCGGAACCATCGTCGCGGCGGCGGACCCGGACACGCTCGCGAGTCATCCGCGCAGCCATACGGGAACGGCGCTGCGGCCGGTGCTCGGCAGAACGCGGCCCGCCGAGGATGCCGCGTGATGACGCCGGCGCCGGTTTCCGACCTGCGGACGCTGCTGGCGTCCATGCAGCCCGCGCTTCAGCCCGGTGTCTATGTGTTCGCGTCGCTGCCGCATGACGCCGCGCCGGGCGGCGCGGGCATCGTCGCGACGTTTCGCGAGCGTGAAGGGCTGACCGTCGTCATGGAAGAAGGCGCGGCCCTTGCCGCTGGCGTGACGCCGCTCTTTCGCGCGGCGTGGATCACGCTGACCGTGCACTCGGATCTGAACGCCGTCGGGCTGACCGCCGCGTTCGCGTGCGCGCTCGGTGACGCGGGCATCAGCTGCAACGTGATGGCAGCGGCCTATCACGATCACATCTTCGTGCCGGTGGAAGCAGCCGGCCGCGCCGTGGATGCGCTCTTGAAGTTGCAGCAAGGGCGTTGATATGCTTGCGCGCTTCCACACTTCTATACCGACAAGCAGATGGAAACGCAGGATAAAGCCGTAGCCCTGAAAAGGATGAAGTGGTTCGCCGCCGCGTTGCTCGTCGGCGCGGGCGTGCTTTTCGCCATCGCGAAGAGTCAGCACGACGCCGGCGCGTGGGCGTGGGTGTCCGCGTTCGCGGAAGCCGCGATGGTCGGCGCGCTCGCGGACTGGTTCGCGGTTGTCGCGCTGTTTCGCCATCCGCTCGGCGTGCCGGTGCCGCACACGGCCATCCTGCCCGCGAACAAGGCGCGCGTGGCCGATAACCTCGCCGTCTTCGTGCGCGACCGCTTTCTCGGCACGGATGCGCTCGTTGCCCGCGTCGATGCGTTCAACCCGGCAAGCCGGCTATCGGTGTGGCTCGCGGAGCCGAAAAACGCCGAGCTGCTCGGCAATCGCGCGGTCGCGGCGGTCGGCCAGTTGCTGGCTTTCATCGACGACACGCGCATCAAGTCCATGCTCCACGACGCGATTCGCCGCCGCGCCGATGCCTTCGATCTTTCCGCCGCCGCCGGCAACCTGCTGTCGACGCTCACCGCCGACCGGCGCCATCAACTGCTGCTCGACGAGGGCCTCAGGCAAATGGCGGCGTGGCTCGACAAGCCCGAGGGGCAGGAGATGCTCGCGACGCGCATCGTCGCGGTGGCGGGCGAGGAGTATCCGAAGCTCATCGGCATGCTGGGTTTCGTCGGGCTGGATGCCGGCGATCTCGGCAACAAGTTCGCGGCGGGCCTCGTGCGCGGCGCGAATCAATGGCTGCACGACGTGACGAGCGACCCGGAACACGAACGCCGCAAAGCCTTCGATGCAGCAGTGGAACGCTTCGTCGAGCGCCTGAAGTCCGATCCCGCGTTCAAGGCGCGCATCGACGAGCACAAGCGCGAATGGCTCGATCGCCCCGAATTGCGCGGCTACGTGGACGGCCTGTGGGACGAGTTCACCGCGTGGCTCACCGCGGACCTGAAGCGCCCCGACTCCGCGCTGCACGCGAAAGTGGTGGCCGTCGCGGCGGGTTTCGCGCAGGCGCTCGGCGGCGATCCGCTGCTGCGCGATTCGATCAACGAGCATATGCGCGATGCGCTGAAGGCCCTCGCGCCCGAGCTGCGCGAAGGCATTGCGAAGCACATCGCCGCGACCGTCAAGCAATGGGACGACGCCACGCTGGTGCGCGACGTCGAGCTCAACATCGGGCGCGACCTCCAGTTCATTCGCGTGAACGGCACGCTCGTGGGCGGCGCGGTCGGGCTGCTCATTCACGCGGTCACGGCGTTCGCTCTCTGACGCTAGCTGCGCGCGACGGTCACGCTTCCGGCTTCCAGCAGTGTTTCCACGCTTCCGCTACCGCCCGTGCCGTTGACCGTCACGGCCAGCCCGCCCGTCAACGCGAGCGCGAGCAGCGGGCCGCGTCCCGGCTGGCCTCGCGCGAACGCGGGCACGGCCCATTCGTCGCCGTCCGGCGTCTCTAGCACGTAACGCGTGTCCGGACCGAGCGCGTCGGAATCGATCATGCGGACGATGCTGCCGGTCTCGGTCTTCGGAAAACGCGTGGTCTGGCAATGAAACGTCGGGCTGCCCCGATGCGGCAGTCCGACCGACACGCCCGTGATATTCGAGTTCGCGTCGGCGGTGACGCTCACCGGCAGGTGCAGCGCGAGCGCCGTCATCAGCATCTGATGGCGGCTCGCGTGCTTGGCCGTGTTCATCTGCGCGCAGTAGTGCGTGCCGTCCGATGCGCGCAACACGTAGCGAACCGGGTCCAGCGTGTCCGAGTCGATGATGCGCGCGAGCGTCCCGGTTTGCATGCCCGTGAGCTTCTGGCCGAACAGGATCATGGAGGGCGCCGGGTCCGACGACAGCGCGCCGACCGCGATGCCGGTGATGGCGTGGTCTTCGTTGCCGCTGACCGTGACGGGCAAGCCCGAACGCAGTGCCAGCATCGCGAGATGGTGCCGGTTCGGGTGCTGCTGCCGGTCGATCCGCGCGTGGTAGCGCGTGGCTTCCGGCGTCTTGACGATGACGCTCAGCGTCTCGGCTGCCTCGTTGTCGATGATCTCGTCGATCATGCCGGAACGCGGCGTCGTCGAAATGAAGCCGGGCGCGCAGTTGAAATTCGGCCCGAACGCCCGCGACCCGACGGACACCGCGGTGAGATAGTAGTCGGCGTCGCCGGCGACGGTCACGGGCAGCTTTGCCCTGAACGCGGCCATCAGCAGGGCGCTGCGGTAGCCGTGCTCGTGCGGGCACATTTGCACGCAATGATGCGAGCCGTCCGGGCTGCGGATGATGTACGCCATGCTGCCCAGTAGATTCGCGTCCTCGACCTGCACGACCGCGCCGGTGCGCACGTCTTCCAGCAAGCGCCAGGTGTAGCCGAGCGCGGGAAGCGGGGCGACGTTCGGCAATGTCGCGGCGAGATCGGTGATGTGGTGCGTGGCGTCCGCGCGAACCGTCACCGTGAGCCCTAATTCGAGCGCCGCCATGAGAATCGCATTTCGAAGCGGATGTTCCCGATAATCGAGTTGCGCGCAATACTGCGATCCGTCTTCGGTCTTTAAAACGTAAATAATGATATCCGGCGATTGCGGATGAATTGCGCGGCTGATAATGCCGGTGCGTAAGTCCGTCAGAAAATAATCTGCGGACGCCAATGAAAGCGTACTGACTCGAGGCCTGATTCTCATGGTGCGCGGCATGCGACCTTTAGGCGGGCGCTGGCTTTGAAGGTTGGAGCAATGGCGGCCGTGCGGACACGAGAGCCGCCGCAGAAATAATCGACGGCCGAACCATCAGGATTAGAACGACCGTTCTAGAAATCTAAGTTAAGAATAACTCCGAGTCAATTAATATCTGATTTTTCTAAAACCGGATTGATTAAGAGTTTTCTTGCGCGCATTAAGACTGTCTTAAAATGAATGCGTTGAAACCGGTTTCTCGATAATCGAAACTGAGTCTGTTTATTAAACGCGCGTCATTCCATGCCCGATTATCTAAACAGATGAAACGGCGTCGGCAACGCAGCGGCGGTCGCGAAAAGCGGTGCGGCAAGCTGCAATCGGGCCGCAGTCGCGCGAGAATGCCCACTTCCGCGCGGCGCGACTCTCTGCCAGGACCACCATGCCGAACACGAACGTCGAACTCATCGAACGCTTCTACCGTGCGTTTCAGCGCGCCGACGCGGACGCCATGGCAGCCTGCTATGCGTCCGACATCCGCTTCGAAGATCCGGCGTTCGGGCTGCTGCATGGCCGCCAAGTCGGCGACATGTGGCGCATGCTGCTCGGCCGCGCGGCCGACTTTACGCTGACTTTCGACGGCATCAGCACGCTCGGACAGACCGCGAGCGCGAACGCCGTCGCGCGCTACACGTATTCCGCGACCGGCCGCGCAGTGGTCAACGAGATCGCGACGAAGTTCGCCATCCGCGACGGCCTGATCGCCGAGCAGACCGATACGTTCGACCTCTGGCGCTGGAGCCGTCAGGCGCTGGGCGTCTCCGGCTGGCTGTTCGGCTGGACGCCGCGCATGCAGAGCGCCACCCGCACGAAGGCGCGACGCGCGCTCACCGACTACCGCAAACGGGCGGCGGCATGACGGCGATCGACTCGACGCGGCTGGAAGACGAATGGCTCGAAGCGGACGCGCACGGCGGCTTCGCTTCCGGCACGGTGGGAACCATGCGAACTCGCCGTTATCAGGCGCTGTTGCTTGCCGCGACGCAGCCGCCTGCGGGGCGCGTGGTGCTCGTGAACGGCATCGAGGCGTGGGTCGAGATAGGCGGCGAGCGCTTTCCGTTGACCATGCAGCACTACGCGCCCGACGTGCTGTACCCGGACGCCTCCGCGGGTCTCGTTTCCTTCGATACATCGCCGTGGCCGACATGGCGCTATCGCGTCGGCGATGCGCAAACGGTCGTGGCCGAGCTGTTCGTCGCGAAGGAGAGCGGCGAGACCGTGCTGCGCTGGCGCCTCGAAACCGATGCGCGCCCGCCGTCTGCGACGCTGCATGTGCGCCCGCTGCTGTCGGGGCGCGACTATCACGCGCTGCATCGCGAGAATCCGGCGTTTTGCTTCGACGCCACGACGGACGGCGAGCGCGTCCACTGGCGGCCGTACGCCGATCTGCCGGCCATCGGCGCGACGGCGAACGGCGCGTATCGGCACGCGCCCGACTGGTATCGGAATTTCTGCTATGCGCGCGAGCGTGAGCGCGGGCTCGATTTCATCGAAGATCTGGCGACGCCGGGCGTCTTCACGTTCGATCTGACCGCCCACGAAGCCGTGATGATCCTGCATGCCGATACGGGCAGCAACGTGCCGCGCGAAGCGGATGCGCTCGCGCACGCATCGCGGCTCGCGGCCCGCGAGTCGGAGCGCCGCGCGGCGTTCGCATCGCGCCTCGCCCGTTCCGCCGATGCGTATGTCGTCAACCGGAAGCAGGGGCGAACCATCATCGCGGGCTTTCCGTGGTTCACCGACTGGGGCCGCGATACCTTCATTTCGATGCGCGGCTTGCTGATCGCGAGCGGCCGCCACCAGGACGCGGAATCGATTCTGCTCGAATGGACCGACGCGCTTTCGGAAGGCATGCTGCCGAACCGTTTTCCAGACAGCGGCGGACAGCCGGAGTACAACTCGGTGGATGCGTCGCTGTGGTTCGTGATCGCCGTCCGCGACTATTTGGCGACCGGCCACGCGCTCGCGGCCACGGCGAGCCGCCTGCAACGCGCGGTCGATACGATTCTCGAAGGTTATGCGGGCGGCACGCGCTATCGAATCGCCGCCGACGAAGACGGCCTGTTGCGCGCGGGCGTGCCGGGCGTGCAACTCACGTGGATGGACGCGAAAGCCGGCGACTGGGTGGTGACGCCGCGCATCGGCAAGCCGGTCGAGGTTCAGGCGCTGTGGATCAATGCGCTGGCCATCGCGTCGGCATGGAACCCGCGCTGGCAGACGCTGTGCGCGCGCGCCCGGCAGAGTTTCGCGGCGCGCTTCGTCGATCCGGACACCCACGCGCTCTACGATGTCGTCGATGTGGACCACGAGCCGGGCAAGCTCGACCGCTCGATTCGCCCTAACCAGATCTTCGCGGTCGGCGGGCTGCCGTTTCCGCTCGTCGACGGCGATATCGCCCGCGCGGTGGTCGATCAGGTCGAAGCGAATTTGCTGACGCCGCTCGGCCTGCGCACGCTCGCGCCGTCCGACCCGGCGTATCGTGCGCACTACGCAGGCGGCGTGCTGGAGCGCGACGGCGCCTACCATCAGGGCACCGTCTGGCCGTGGCTCATGGGGCCGTTCGTCGAGGCGTGGCTGCGCGTGCGCGGCGCGGCGGGCGTGCGCGAGCGCTTCCTCGCGCCGCTCTACGCGCATCTGGACCATTACGGGCTGGATCACGTGAGCGAGGTTGCTGACGGCGACGCGCCGCACGCGCCGGGCGGCGCGCCGTTTCAGGCGTGGTCGCTCGCGGAACTGCTGCGCATCGAAACGCTGCTCGGCGCGGCGTGAAGGCCGTCGAATGTGCGTCGTGTCGTGAAAACGCGCTAAATTAGCCGTTTCCCGCAAGCTGCACCGAAGGCCGCAACAGGAGACGCCCATGGCGAAGACGCGCACCGTCAATCAGATCGACACCGTGGAAGGCTCGCGGCTGCATTCGAGCGACTGTCCGCGGTGGCAGCGTTGGGGGCCGTATTTGAGCGAGCGCCAGTGGGGCACCGTGCGCGAGGACTACAGCGAGTTCGGGACCGCGTGGGAGTACTTTCCGCACGATCACGCGCGCAGCCGGGCGTATCGCTGGGGCGAGGACGGCATCGCGGGCTTCGGCGACGACAAGCTCAACTGGTGCGTCTCGCTCGCGCTCTGGAACGGACGCGATCCGATTCTGAAGGAGCGCCTCTTCGGCCTCACGAATCAGCAAGGCAATCACGGCGAGGACGTGAAAGAGTTGTACTTCTACCTCGACGGCACGCCGACGCATTCCTATATGCGCATGCTGTACAAGTATCCGCATGCGGCGTTTCCGTATGCCGATCTCGTTGATGAAAACGCGCGGCGCGGCGCGGACGTGCCCGAGTACGAAGTGCTCGATACCGGCGTGTTCGACGACGAGCGTTACTTCGACGTGCAGGTGGAATACGCGAAACACACGCCCGACGATATCGTGATGCGCGTGACCATCGAAAACCGCGCGGCCTATCCCGCCACGCTCGACGTGCTGCCGCAGATCTGGGCGCGCAATACGTGGTCGTGGAAGCCGACGCCGGCCAAACCGTCGCTGAAGCTGCGAACGGAGCGCGGCGTCGCGCAGGTCGCAGCCGATCATCACGGTCATGAGCCGATGATCGTCACGGCGTGGTCGCCGGATACGGACGGCATCGAGTGGATTTTCTGCGAGAACGAGACCAACGTGCGGCGTCTGTTCGGCATGGAAGGCGCGGGCCCGTTCAAGGACGGCTTCAACGACTATATCGTCGCGGGCGATGAAGACGCCGTTCGCCGCGATGCCGGCACGCGCGCTGCGGCCCGCGCGCATCTCTCGCTCGACGCGCACGCGAGGGCCACGGTGTTTCTGCGCTGGCGTCCCGAATCCGCGCCGGACACCGTCCCGCTCGATGCCGATGCGCTGTTCGCGCGCCGTATCGCGGAGGCGGACGAGTTCTACGGCGCGTTGCAGCATGACATCGCGGGCGCGGATCAGCGGCTCGTGCAGCGACAGGCGCTCGCGGGCATGCTGTGGTCGAAGCAGTACTACCAGTTCGATGTGACGCGCTGGCTCGACGGCGATCCGCTTCAGCCGAAGCCGCCGAAACAGCGCCGCACCGGGCGCAACGCGGACTGGCGGCACCTGTGCAACGCGGACATCGTGTCGATGCCGGACAAGTGGGAATACCCGTGGTACGCGTCGTGGGACCTCGCGTTTCATGCGGCGGCGTTCGCGCTCATCGACCCGGCGTTCGCGAAGCGACAGTTGTTGTTGCTCGTGAAGGACCGCTATCAGCATCCGAACGGCCAGTTGCCGGCCTACGAATGGGCGTTCAGCGACGCCAATCCGCCCGTGCATGCGTGGGCGACGTGGCGCGTGTACGAGATCGACCGCGCGATCACCGGCAAGGGCGACCGCGACTTTCTGGAGCTCGTGTTTCACAAGCTGCTGCTCAACTTCTCGTGGTGGGTGAACCGCAAGGACGCGGACGGCCGCAACATCTTCCAGGGCGGGTTTCTCGGGCTGGATAACGTCGGCATCTTCGATCGTTCCGCGCCGCTGCCGACGGGCGGTCATATCGATCAGGCCGACGGCACCGCGTGGATGGCCGCATATGCGCTCGATCTCATGCGCATCGCGCTGGAACTCGCGTATGCGAATCCGGTGTTCGTGGATATCGCGGTGAAATTCTTCGAGCACTTCCTGTATATCGCCGAGGCAGTCAGTTGCGAGGACGGCTGCGACACGGGCCTGTGGGACAGCGAGGACGAGTTCTTCTACGACAAGCTGCGCCTGCCGGACGGCTCCAGCGTGCCGATGCGCGTGCGGTCGATCGTCGGGCTGATTCCGCTTTTCGCCGTGCATGTGCTGGAGCCGAGCGTCTATCGCGCGTTGCCGGAGTTGCGCGAGCGCCTGCACTGGTTCCTCGAGCATCGGCTGGATTTGTCGCGGCTCGTCTCGCGCTGGAATATCGCGGGTCAGGGCAATAGCGTGCTGCTGTCGCTGCTGCGCGGGCATCGCATGAAGGCGCTTCTGAGGCGCATGCTCGACGAGTCCGAGTTTCTGTCCGACCACGGCGTGCGGGCGCTGTCGCGCGTGCATCGCGACAATCCGTTCGTCTTCTATCACAACGGCGAGAGTTTCTGCGTGCAGTATCAGCCGGCGGAATCGACCTCGCGCGTGTTCGGCGGCAACTCGAACTGGCGCGGGCCGGTGTGGATGCCGGTGAACTATCTGTTGATCGAATCCATTCTCGAATTCCACCGCTATTACGGCGACGATTTTCGCGTGGAGTATCCGACTGGCTCGGGGCAGACGTTCTCGCTCGCCGAGATCGCCGACGAGCTCGCGCGCCGCGTGACCACGCTGTTCCTGCTCGACAAGAATGGCGAACGGCCGGTGATGGCGGCGTATCCGCTGTTGCAGGCCGATCCGCGTTCGCGCGATCTCGTGCTCTTTCACGAGTACTTTCACGGCGACAACGGGCGCGGCGTCGGCGCGTCGCATCAGACGGGCTGGACGGGGCTCGTCGCGTTGTTGTTGCAGCCGCGCGCATTGGGTCCGTCGGGCGTCGTTCCGCTCGCGGGCGAAGCCGATGCCGACGTGCAGGAATTCGCCGGCGCAAAGTAGCCGCTAGGCATGCGTGCCCGCTTTGTTCGGAGAAGTCTTATATCGCTGTTCTCTGCATCTGCGTAACTTTTACGGACGCGAATCCGCGGCGGATGGAGAACGAAGATGAACCGATCAGCGAATGCTTACGACATGAGACAGGCTGCGGCCGGACGCGCCCCGCGGCTCGTTTGCCGCACGGAACACGAGGAGAGTCCGCCGTTCGCGTGGGTCATGCTGGTCTTCTTCGCGGCGATGTGCGGCGGCGCAGGTGTCACCTGCGCGTTCGACAGCATGGCGGCCGGCTGGATGGCGGGCGTCGCCATCCTCGCGGCGCTGGGCGGCGCCATCGACCACTGGTTCGCGGGCGCGGCGGCGCTTGAACGCCGCCTCGAAGCGCGTTCGCGGGCGCGACATCGCGCGCTCCACAAATCGGCCTGCAAGGGCGGCCTCGCGGCGCAACGCCGGTTTCGCTCGGGCGCGACGACACGCGAATGGACTTCGATCTCGGCTTATCGCAGATACCCGCCGTTCGAGTCCGCGTTCATGCCGTCGCTTCGAGGCTAGCGCCGCGCGTTACTGGTCGCAGAGCAGCAGCAGCTTTTCCTGCGCGGTGCAGGATGACTTCTTCTTCTGCGCGGCGGCGTCCGTGCCGCGCGCCGACACGGTCTGCGCCGAGCCCTGCGACTGCGCGAGCGCCGCGCGCTTGGCGATGCACGCGCGCAAGTGCTTTTCCATCGGCGGATAGTATTTCCAGCCGCGCGTGAGCGGCGGTAATTCGAGGTGGACCTGCTTCCACTTCGGATGCCCGCTCGCCTGGAGCGTATCGAAATTGGCGCAGAGCGAATCCGCGAACTTCGACAGCGCGCCGACCGTGCCGCGCAGACCGTAGTCGTACGTGACGAGGAACGCCTTCACGGTCAGCGTCGGCGTGTCTTCCTGAATCCAGTTCGGGTAGCTCGTCGTGCGGATGGTCGCGGGGAAATACGTCTGCTTTGCGCGAGCCGTTTCAGGCGCGGACGGGTCGAGGCGCAGCAGCTTGATCTGCTGAAGCAACTCGGGGTTCATGTCCTGAAACAGCTTGGCGGGCTGGCCGGCGACGATGACCGCGACGTCGATCTTGCGCACGATGAGCTTGGCAAGCGCGTCTTCGTTGTTGTAGTGCTGCTCGTTGGCTTCGGGAATCGGCTCGCCGAACATCAGCCGGTACAGCGTTTCCGCGGACTGCGCCGTGCCGCTGCCGATCGGCCCGACGCTGATGTTCTTGCCCTTGATCTCGTTGATATTCTTGAGCGGCGAATCCGAACGCACGACGAAATAAATCTCCTCGTCGTACAGCGGCATGATGAGCCGCAGCGGCTGAATGATCCGGCCGGCCTCGGCGTTGCCGGAGTTCGCCATGTCGAGGTAAGCCTGATACACGTCCGACTGCACCAGCGCGAACTTCACGCCGGGCTCATAGCGCATGCGCTGGACGTTTTCGGCCGATCCTTTCGACGGCAGCACTTCGAGGTCCATGCCGGCGGGCTCCGCCACGTACTTCGACAAATCCTGCCCGATCTGAATATAGGTGCCGCGTTCCTGCCCGGTTGTGATTTTGTACGGCACGGGATCGGCCGCGTAGCCGGCTTGCGCGGCACAGGCGAGTCCGACGAAAGCGCAGAGGGCGAACGCCCTCCGCGCGGCAATCCGCATGAATTGGCTGGAGACCATGATTGACCCTTGAGTCGAGTTGGACGGGTTCTTTGAAAGTCACGCGACGCGCGGGCGTCGCGTGATACGGGTGATGCGGTAATGCCGGTAATGCCGGTAATGCCGGTAATGCCGGTAATGCCGGTAATGCAGGTAATGCCGGTAATGCCGGTAATGCGATAGCGCGGAGGCGATGCGGAAACCGGTCAGCGCGCGGTCGCGGGCCTTTCGTTGCCGCTGCTCCAGCCGTATTGCTTGATGGCGCGCTCCACATCGTCGGTCTTGTCGGCGTCCATGCGCGCCGTCACGCTCGACGCCCCGAAGGATGTTGCCGTGCGCGCGGTGCCGCTGACGGTGGTCGTGGGCAGCGTGCTCGCGGTGGCGGTCGCGACGGTCGTCGTGGCGACCGCCGGACGCTCGATGCTGGCGGGCCGCACGGCCTGCGAGCCGGACGGCAATGCGTGCGCGGCTTGCGGCTGGATCGCGGCAGCCTGCGGCAGAAGCGGCGGCACTGACGATTGCGGGCCCGCAGGCGTCGCGCGCTGGGTCGGCGCGGCAGCCGGCGCAGGCGACGGCGTAGGCACAGGCCGCGCTGCCGGCGCGACATACATGCCGTTCGGCGCGGCGGGGGCGACATACATCTCGCCCTGCACGCTGCTCGGCGCGACATACATGCCGTTGCTGTTCGGCGGGCTCGTCGCGACATACATGCCGTTACCGGACTCCTGAGCCTGCGCCGGCGCGGCGGTCGACGGCTTGGCCGCAGCCGGAGCGGCGGGCGCGGCGGCGACAGGCTCGGTCGCTGCGGGCGTGGCAGGCTTGGCCGGAGACGCGACGCTGGGCGACGGCGGGAGAATCGTGGCCGCGACCATCGCGTTCGTCGCGGCTTGCGCGCGCGCGATCTTCTCGGCGCGCGATGTGTATTCGGCGGCGCGGGCGTCGTCGAGCGCGGCCTGCCGGGCGGCCGCAGCGGCAGCGGCGGCCGCCGCCGCGTTCGCGCTGCGTTGTCCGCTGCGCTTGTCGGGCGCGGGCTTCGCGGCCAGGGCGTCGGTCTTGTCCGCCTGCGGAGCCGATGCAACGTTTGCCTGCGCAGCAACGGCAGCGGGCGGCGTCGCTGCCGCAGCGGGCGCCGGCGTGACGCTGCCGGCAACGGCGGTGCCGGTATTCGGGACGTCGGTGGGACTGCCGGCCGTGGTGCCTTTCTTTGCGCCTTGCGGCGTCGCGACGAGCCAGCCGGCATGCGTGATCACGCGCTCCAGCATGGCTTGCGACTCGGCATTGCCGCCATCGAGCGCGAGCGCCTCGGCGGCGTTCTGCTGCACGCACGCCCACGCGGACGTGCGTTCGCAGGCCCGCGCCAGTTGCAGCGCCGCGTCGCGTTGCTGTTCGCGTTTGACGAGCTCGTCTTTCAGCGCGTCGAACTCGGGGCGCGCCTGCTCGCGAGCCGGCAGCGCCTTCATCCGGGCGCGCGCCAGCGTCAGATCGTGCTGGTCCAGCGCCGCGCGCGTGCCTTGCAGCGGATCGCCGGGAGCGAGTGTCGACGCGCCAGTTTTCGCCGCGCCGGGAGCTTGTTGCGCGGGCGCGTCGGCGGAAGGGCTGGCGTCGGTCGAATTGGATGCATCGGTTGCGCCGCGCCCGAAAGGACCGAGTTTCGCGTCGATGGCACCGGACGCGCTCAGTTCCCCTGAAGCCGGGCGGTCGTCCGCGCCGTATTGCATGTAGGCGACGCCGCCCGCCACGAGCGCGAGCGCGCACGCGCCGGCGATGAGCGTCTTGCTGCCGCGCCATCGGTCGGGGCCGGGCAGGGCGTCCGGATCGTTGCTCGGATCGGCGTAAGCGTTGCGCGCGGATTGCTCGACGCGCTTTGCCCGGTGCTCGGCGGCCTTCTGCGCGATGCGTTCGCTCGCGCGCTTCGGGTCCCAGCCGCCGGCCCAGCCGGAACCCATGCCGGGTTCGCCATCGTCGACGGGCGTGGAAGCGGACGCCGAAACGAACGGCGGATTCGACATCTGTTGCTCGAACATGTTGGCGCGCGGACGTGCCGCGCCGCCGCGTTTGCGGCCGAAAGCCGCGCTGCGATCGGCGCCGCAGTTCGGGCAACTGTCGGCGTTTTTGCGCACGGTGCTGCCGCAGCGCTGGCAGACGACGGAAAACATGGATGCGGGAAACGTCAAACGCGTGGTCATGCTGAAGCCCTCGAAGGACATGTGCGATAACGTGGCCGCCGTGCGCCCGGCTCGTATGAACGCCGGGGCGTCCGGGCGGCAGCAATCCTTCGTATTGTTTCCTCTTCCGGTCAAGCTGGCCGGCGGAAGACGAAATCCGAATATGGCGTCAACCCTCGACGCACGTCAATTGCGTTTCGCACCTACTTCGGGCCGCCCGACGGCGGCGGCTGCGCGGTGGCTCCGTGCTGCGTGTCGTCTCGCGCCTGCCGTCAAGCGGCGGCGCATGGCCCTCGTCGGATGCGAATGCGCAATCGATGCAGCCGCGACACCGTTCCGGTGCGCGCGCAGCGCCACGCTTCGCTACTCTCATCAGGATATTCTGGGCGCGGGGCCGCGGTGGTGAGACGCCATTCTTTAGCCGATAACCGACAATGGCCGGCGGCCGCTCGCTAAGCCGCTGATGCGAAAGGCGTTCCGGTGCGCGCGCCGTGTTGTTTTTGCACCGCCTCGGGCGCGGCATATGCTAGGCCCGGGTGATGCGAAGGATTCCGAACTATCGTGGGATGACGAATGGAGCGCCCCAAGGGGCGCTCCGTGGCAACGATCAGCTGGCCAGTTGCAGCTTGCCGTCGATACGGCGGTTCAGGCCGAGCGGATTATCTGACTTGACCGGATCGGGCAGCAGCGCTTCCGGCAGATCCTGATAGCTGACGGGCCGCAAGAAGCGGTTGATGGCGAGGCTGCCGACCGACGTCGAGCGGCCATCGGCCGTCGACGGATACGGGCCGCCGTGGACCATCGCGTGGCCCACTTCGACGCCCGTGCCGAAGCCGTTCACCAGAATACGGCCCGTGCGGCGTTCGAGCGGAGCCACGAAGCTGCGCGCGTCGGCGTAATCGGCTTCGTCGATCTGCAGCGCGGCGGTGAGCTGGCCTTCGAGCGATTCGATCAGCTCGCGCATCGTGGCGAGGTCCGGGCAGCGCACGACGAGCGACGACGCGCCGAAAATCTCGTCCTGCAGCGCGTGGTTCTCACGGAACGCGTCGGCGGTCGTGACGAAGAGCGCCGCCTGACCCTGATTGCCGCCCTGCGCCGGCAGGCCGCGAGCGGCGGTCTTCACGCCGTCGTGCGAAGCAATCTTCTCGACCGCGCCTTCGTACGCCTTGTGGATGCCGGGCGTGAGCATCGTCTGCGCGGCGGTTTCCTTGAGCGCGGCGGATGCGGCTTCGATGAACTTGTCGAGGTCCGGGCCATCGACTGCGAGCACCAGGCCGGGGTTCGTGCAGAACTGGCCTGCGCCCAGCACGAGCGACTGCACGAAACCACGCGCGATCGCTTCGGTGCGGTTCGCGAGCGCTGCCGGGAACAGCAGAACCGGGTTGATGCTGCTCATTTCCGCGTAAACCGGGATCGGCTCGGCGCGTTCGGCCGCGAGCTTCATCAGCGCCGTGCCGCCGCCGCGCGAACCCGTGAAACCGGCCGCCTTCACGCGATTGTCCTTCACCAGACCCTGGCCGATGTCGCGGCCGCTGTCGAAAAGCAGCGAGAACGTGCCTTCCGGCATGCCGCAGTCCTTCACGGCCTTTTGCACCGCGCGGCCGACGAGTTCCGCCGTGCCCGGATGCGCCGAGTGCGCCTTCGCGATCACCGGGCAACCCGCGGCCAGCGCAGACGCCGTGTCGCCGCCCGCGACGGAGAACGCCAGCGGGAAGTTGCTCGCGCCGAACACGGCGACCGGACCGACGCCGATATGACGCAGGCGCAGATCCACGCGCGGCATCGGCTTACGGTCGGGCTGCGGCGGGTCGATGCGCACGCCGAGGTAATCGCCGTTGCGCACCACATCCGCGAACATGCGCAGCTGGCCGACCGTGCGGCCGCGCTCGCCTTCCAGACGCCCGCGCGGCAGGCCGCTTTCGATCATGCAGCGTTCGATCAGGTCGTCGCCGATATCGAGGATGTTTTGCGCGATCGCTTCGAGAAACTTCGCGCGGGCTTCGGGCGCCGTTTCGCGATAGACGTCGAACGCGGCCCACGCGAGCGCGCACGCGCGGTCGAGATCGTCGAGCGTTGCGCCGCCGAATCCCGGTTCGATGGCTGCGCCCGTCGATGCGTTGACGGCCTTGATGGTGCCGTTCGTGCCGCGCACCGATTGCTGTCCGATGAGCAGGTTGCCTGTGAGTTCCATGGTGTCTCGTCCTTCCGTGATAGAGGGTCGCGACGCTTCCTTGGCGAGCGTCGTGCTGCGCCGACTATACGACCCGGCGAACGCGCCTGTATAGTGAAAGCTTTCCATCGCTTGATCGCTTTTTGGAATCACCGGCACTTCTTTTCTTACGATGAAGACGACTCTCGATGTCCTGATGTCGCGGCTGCGCATGAAGCAACTGCAACTGCTGATCGCGCTCGACGATCACAAGTCGCTGCACAAGGCGTCGAGCGCGATGGCGATGACCCAGTCCGCCGCGAGCAAGGCGCTCGCCGAACTGGAGTCCATGCTCGAAGCGCCGCTGTTCGAGCGCGCGAAAACGGGACTCATCCCGAATCCGTTCGGCCGCTGCGTGGTGCGCTATGCGCGCGTGCTGGCGGCCGATTTGTCCGCGCTCTGTCAGGAAGTCGCGCAGATTCGCGCGGGCACGGGCGGGCGGCTGACCGTCGGCACGATCATGGGCGCGGTGCCGGGCGTCGTCGCGCCGATGGTCAACGAGATGCACGCGAAGCACCCGGATCTCGCGGTCGAGATCGTCGAGGACACGAGCGCGAACATGCTCGCGATGCTGGACGACGGCCGCGTCGATCTCGTGATCGGGCGCGCGAGCGTGTCCGAGCAGCCGTCGAAGTATCACTATCAGCCGTTGACGGACGAGCCGCTGTGCATCGTGGCGGGACGCGCGCGCGGCGACGGGCAAGCGCGCGAAGCCGCGCTGGCGGATCTGGCGAACCGCCGCTGGGTCACGTATCCGAGCTATCTGCCGATGAGCGCGCTGCTCGAGCGCGAACTCGATCTCGCGGGTCTGCCGATGCCCGCCAATCCTATTTCGACGGCATCGCCGTTCGTCACGGTCACGCTGCTGCAGGAAAGTCCGGAGCTCGTATCGATTCTGCCAACGAGCGTCGCCCGCGTGTTCGAGCGCCACGGCATGCTGCGCGTGCTGCCGATACGCATGAAGCTCAAATCGCAGACGTATGGCATCGTGACGCGAAAGGGCGGCGCGCTTTCACCGGCCGCGCGCCAGTTCGTGCAGATGCTGCGGGACAACGGGCGGGCGCAGTAAGGCTGCATCAGCGTGTTGCGACGAAGAAGAGGCGCGGGAACGGCAGCAACACGGTGCCGTCGGCGAGAACCTCATAGGCCGATTTGAGCGCTTCGCGGTACTGGTCCAGAAAGGCGGTCTGTTCATCCGCCGAGAGCTTCGCGAGCATAGGCCGCAACGCGCTGCCCTTGAACCATTCGATGACGGCGTCGATGCCGCCTGCGAGCGGATGATGGTAGATGGTGCGCCACACATCGACGCGCTCGCAGTGCGGCGTGAGGCGCGCGTAGTACCAGTGCGCATCGTGGCGGAGCGTGCGCTCGGTGCCTGCGAGCCGCTCGCGCCACGGCCCGTTCGCCGCCACCTCGCGCATGAGCCTGTGAGAGGGCTCGTCGAGGTTGTCCGGCATCTGCACGGCGAGCCGTCCGCCGGGCGCGAGCAGGCTGACGAGTCGCGGCAGCAGCGTCTCGTGATCGGGAACCCACTGCAAGGACGCGTTCGCGAGTATCAGGTCGTACGGGCCGGCTTCGTTCCAGGTGGAGATATCCGCCAGCTCGAAGCGCAACTGCGGCAGGCGTTTGCGCGCGGCCGCGATCATGTCGGCGGAACTGTCGATGCCCACGATGCTCGCCTGCGGCGCATAGGCGAGCAGCGTCTCGGTCGAGTTGCCCGGCCCGCAGCCGAGATCCACCGCCGCGCGAACCGTCGCGCCCTGCGCCGCGTGAAGGAGATCGCGGACCGGCCGCGTGCGCTCCGCTTCGAAGACACTGTACTGCTTCGCTTCCCAGCCGCCCGATGAGGTCATTTTCTCTCCTGCAATTGCCGCGTCACGGGTACCGGAGCAATCTTGCACGATTCAGGCGGCGCGCGCGAGCATGAAGGGAGCGCCGCAGGTAAAGCTTGGCGCAAGTGCCCGATTAGACCGGTCGGATTTGCACTAGACACACCGCTGTCGGCCTATACTGCCGATGTATTTGCCGCACTGTCGAACTGTCGCACTTCCGGTCCAACGACCGGTCCTTCAGCGCCGTCTCCGGCGCGCAGAATTCGGAGAATCGCACATGCGCGACATTCCCGCCGACGGCATGAACGGACTCGTGGCCGCGCTGCGCACGCAGCAGGCCGCGCTGACCGAGAGATGGATGAAGCTCGTTTTCGGCGATCAGGAAGTCGAGCATTCGGACCAGCTCACGTATCGCCAGCTTGCGGATCATCTGCCGAGCATCCTCGAAGAAATTTGCAACGTCCTCGAAACGCGCAATCTGAGCGGGCAGGAAGGCGCGCTCGAGCACGACGCCCGCCAACACGGCCAATGGCGCTGGCAGCAAGGCTATCGCATCGACGAACTGGTGCGCGAGCTCGATCTCTTCAGACAGGTTCTGTTGTCCGCAATCGGCGAATACGCGGCGTCGCATGAGGACTTCAGCCGCGCGGACGAAGAATACGCGCGCCTCATGACCGACGAAGTGGTGAGCCTCGTCACGCTGGCATCGGTTCGCGAAGCGGTGACCGAGCGCGACCGGAAGATCGACGAATACACCGGCATGCTGGAGCGCGCGAATCAGGAACTGACGCTGCGCCAGCAGCTCATCGGCGATCTTTACGAGTCGCGCATGCAGGTCACGCGGCGCGTCGCGCATGATCTGCGCAATTTCCTCAATGTGTTCTCGACCGCGCTGCAACTGGCCGCGCGTTCGCCCGGCAGACGCGATACCGCTCTCGGGCTCGCGAACAGACAGGTGGTGGACATGGCGACGCTCGTCGACGAGATGGTCGAATACTCGAAGCTGTTAAGCGACGATTCCATGTTGACCGTGGACAGCTTCGATCTGGCTAGCCTGTTCGACGAACTGATGCAGTCGAGCCGCGTCGCCACCGAGGCGAAAGGGCTCAAATTAACCGGGCATGTCGATCCCACGCTCAGCACCGTGGTGTCGAACCGGCTGAAGGTCAAACAGGTCGCGCTGAATCTGCTGTCCAACGCGGTCAAGTACACGTCGTCGGGCGAGATCGTGTTGTCGATCACCGCCGCGCCCGAGGACCGCTGGCGGCTGCGCGTGGCCGATACCGGTGTCGGCATCAGCGAAGCGGATCAGGAGCGCGTGTTCGAGGAGTTCCAGCGCGCCGCCGGGGACGATATTCCCGGCACGGGGCTCGGTCTCGCCATCGTCAAGGAACTGACGCGCACGCTCGATGGCGAATTGCGCTTCCACTCGTCGAAGGGCCACGGAAGCGTGTTCGAAGTGACGTTTCCGCTGGTTCTGAAGCCCAAGAGCACGAGCGCGGAGTGAGCGCACGAAAGAAAAAAGGCGAACGGATCGCTCCGTTCGCCTTTCGTTCACTGCTACCGCTGACGGCTAACTTACGCGGCGACTGCTTCCTCTGCCGGCGCTTCGTCTTCCACCGATGCGCGGATCAGGTGATCGAACGCGCCGAGCGATGCCTTCGCGCCTTCGCCGACCGCGATCACGATCTGCTTGAACGGCACCGTCGTCACGTCGCCGGCGGCGAACACGCCCGGGACCGAGGTCGCGCCCTTCGCATCGACGACGATCTCGCCGTGCTTCGACAGCTCCACCGTGCCCTTGAGCCATTCGGTGTTCGGCACCAGACCGATCTGCACGAACACGCCTTCCAGTTCCACGCGGTGGCTCGCGCCCGTCGCGCGGTCCGTGTAGTTCAGGCCGTTGACCTTCTTGCCGTCGCCGGTGATTTCCGTGGTCTGCGCGCTCGTGACGATGGTCACGTTCGGCAGGCTGCGCAGCTTCTTCTGCAGCACCGCGTCAGCGCGCAGTTCCGCGCCGAATTCGATCAATGTCACCGCCGCCACCACGCCCGCCAGATCGATCGCCGCCTCGACGCCCGAATTGCCGCCACCGATCACGGCAACGCGCTTGCCCTTGAAGAGCGGGCCGTCGCAGTGCGGGCAGTACGCCACGCCGCGTCCGCGATACTCGCGTTCGCCCGGCACGTTGATTTCGCGCCAGCGCGCGCCGGTCGCCAGCACGATCGTCTTCGCCTTCAGCACCGCGCCGCTCGCCAGTTGCACTTCGTGGATGCGGCCGGGCACCAGCTTCTCGGCGCGCTGCACGTCCATCACGTCGACTTCGTAGCTCTTCACGTGCTGTTCGAGCGCCGTGGCGAACTTCGGTCCTTCCGTTTCCTGCACCGAGACGAAGTTCTCGATCGCCATGGTGTCGAGCACCTGACCGCCGAAGCGCTCGGCGACGACGCCCGTCGCGATGCCCTTGCGCGCCGCATAGATCGCCGCAGCCGCGCCAGCCGGCCCGCCGCCGACGATCAGCACGTCGAACACGGGCTTCTTCTCCAGTTCCTTCGCGGCACGGGCGGCCGAGCCGCTATCCAGCTTCGCGAGGATTTCCTTCACGCCGCTGCGGCCCTGGCCGAAGCTCTCGCCGTTCAGGAACATCGTCGGCACGGCCATGACCTGACGCTCTTCGACTTCGTTCTGGAAGAGCGCGCCGTCGATCGCGACGTGCTTGATGCGCGGGTTGATGATCGCCATCACGTTCAGCGCCTGCACGACTTCCGGGCAGTTCTGGCACGACAGCGAGAAATACGTCTCGAAGCGGTAGTCGCCGTCGAGATTGCGAATCTGTTCGATGGTCGCGTCATCCAGCTTGATCGGATGGCCGCCGGTTTGCAGCAGCGCCAGCACGAGCGACGTAAATTCGTGGCCCATCGGAATGCCCGCGAACTGGATGCCCGCGCCCTTGCCCGGCTCGCCGATGGTGAACGATGGACGACGCGCGGAGGCGTCCCCTTTCTCGACGACGCTGATCTGCGTCGACAGCGAAGCGATTTCGTCGAGCAGGCCCTTCAGCTCACGCGACTTGTCGCTGTCGTCGAGGAAGGCGACGAGCTCGATCGGCCGGGTGACCTTTTCCAGATAGGCTTTCAACTGATTCTTGAGGTTGGCGTCCAGCATGGCGTTGTCCGTTCCGTGGCGTTGTTCTTGGGATGTTGCGGACACGCTCCGACACGGCGCGCGAAGCGCCGCATCGAAAGCGTGTTTGGAGCTTTGACCTTGCCGCCGATTCAGCGACAAGGTCCGTGATGCGCTCGTCGAATGGCGAGGCTTAGATCTTGCCGATGAGGTCCAGCGACGGCGTCAGCGTTTCAGCGCCCGGCGTCCACTTGGCGGGGCAGACTTCGCCCGGGTGCGCTGCGACGTACTGGGCAGCCTGCACCTTGCGCAGCAGTTCGCCCGCGTCACGGCCGATGCCGTTGTCGTGAATTTCGCACAGCTTGATCTCGCCTTCCGGGTTGATCACGAACGTGCCACGCAGCGCCAGGCCTTCTTCTTCGATCAGCACGTCGAAGTTGCGCGAGATCGCGAGCGTCGGGTCGCCGATCATCGGATACTGGATCTTGGCGATCGTTTCCGACGTGTCGTGCCATGCCTTGTGCGTGAAGTGCGTATCGGTCGAAACGCCGTAGATTTCGACGCCCAGCTTCTTGAATTCTTCGTAACGATCAGCCAGATCGCCGAGTTCCGTCGGGCAGACGAACGTGAAGTCGGCCGGATAGAACACGAACACGGACCACTTGCCCTTCAGGTTTTCGTCGGTGATGGTCACGAAATCGCCGTTGTGATAAGCGGTGGCCTTGAACGGCTTGACTTGGCTGTTGATGATCGGCATTTAGCAGATTCCTCTAGCTGTGTTGTTGAAGGAGTGAATGGATTATGAACTAAAACTATCAATCCGTGGAAGTGGATTGATTTTATCATTCTAATTGATCTGGGCTATTGTGTCGATCCACCCGTTGCCACCCTGCGGCATCCGGCGGCATCCGGCTTGCGAAGAGGTCTGTCTCAATCGTCCATCAAGAGGTGTTCATGAAGATCGGAATCATTGGAGCGGGAAACATCGGACAGGTTCTGGCCGAGCATTTCACGAAGTGCGGCCATGACGTGAACATTGCCAACTCGCGCGGGCCGGATTCGCTGCGCGACGTCGAGCGGACCACCGGCGCGACCGCCGTTGAGGTGCGCGACGCGGTGAAGGGCGCGGAACTCATCGTCGTGACGATTCCGGAGTCGAAAGTGCCGGATTTGCCGAAGAATCTGTTCGCGGGCGTGCCGGAGAACGTCGTCGTGGTCGATACCGGCAACTACTATCCGCAGCAGCGCGACGGGCGCATCGAGGAGATCGAGAAGGGCATGCCGGAAAGCCGCTGGGTCGAACAGCAGATCGGCCGGCCGGTGGTGAAGGCGTTCAACAACATCTACGCGGCACATCTGCGCAAGGGCGGCAAGCCGGCGGGCACGCCGGGGCGCATTGCGCTGCCGGTATCGGGCGACGACCATCGCGCGAAGACCATCGTGATGAAGCTGATCGACGAGATCGGCTTCGATGCGGTGGACAACGGCGAGATCGACGACTCGTGGCGTCAGCAGCCCGCGACGCCCGTCTACACGGCGGACCTCGACGCAGCGGGCGTGCGCGAGGCGCTGAAGAAGGCCGATCCGGTGCGCAAGCCCGAATGGCGCGCGACCGACCGCAGTCCCGGCACGTTCGAGAATCCGGCGTGAGCGTCGACTAAGGGAAAGGAGTAAAGCCGGCGCGCGCCGTGCGACAATCTGCAAACTTTCCCGATGGGCCTTACCATGACATGCCGGGCCGGCGCAGCGCACACCGCCGCCGTTCCCGGCATCGTGGACTTGCTGATTGACTATGAAAACCGCTTCTCCCTCGCTGGACGTACAGAACTCTCATCACCGCTTCGGCGAATGCGCCGAATGCGCGGACGTCGAACTGGCCGCGACCGCCACCATTCCGACGCGCTACGGCACCTTCGGTTCGTACGTTTATCGCGTGAAGGAGACGGATGTCGAGCACATCGCGTTCGTGATGGGCGACGTGAGCAACGGCGAGTCCGTGCTCACGCGCCTGCATTCCGAATGCGTGACGGGCGACGTGTTCGGCTCGTATCGCTGCGACTGCGGCGAACAGCTCGACCTCGCGCTGCGCTATATCGCCGCCGAGAACCGCGGCATCTTGCTGTATCTGCGCGGTCACGAAGGGCGTGGCATCGGCCTCGCGAACAAGATTCGCGCGTATGCGTTGCAGGAGCAGGGGCTGGATACGGTCGATGCGAACCTGCACCTGGGCCTTCCCGACGACGCCCGCGAGTACGACTCCGCCGCCGCCATCCTGCGCGCGATGAACGTGAAGTCGGTGCGGCTGATGAGCAATAACCCGTCGAAGTTCGACACGCTTCTGCGCCACGACATCCCCGTGAGCGAGCGCGTGGCACTGGCCATTCCGATGCGCGAAGAGAACGAGCGCTACATCAAGACGAAGCAGGCGCGCTTCGGCCATTACTTCGATGAAAACGAATAGAGCGCTCGCGCTCGCCTTCGCGCCTCAACGCGCGTCGTGAAAGATCACGCCCAGCATATGACGCTTGCCTGAGCGCAGGCGGCTGACGCCATGCCGCATATTGACGCGATACGCGCCGCGCGTACCGTTCACCGGCCGTTGATGCACGGCGAAGAACACCGCGTCGCCTTGCGCGAGCGGCACGACTTCCACGCGCGACTGCATGCGCGGCCGCTGTTCCGTCATCACGAACTCGCCGCCGGTGAAGTCGCGTCCCGGCGCGGAGAGCAGAATTGCCGTCTGAATCGGGAAGACATGCTCGCCGTATAGGTCCTGATGCAGGCAGTTGTAGTCGCCCGGCACGTAGCGAAGGAGCAGCGGCGTCGGGCGCGTCTGGCCCGCGCGATGGCATCGCTCGATAAACGCCGCGTGTTCGTCCGGATAGCGCGTGTCGATGCGCATGACCTCGTTCCAGCGATTCGCGATCGGCGCCAGATGCCGGTAGGCCGCGCCGCGCACGGCATCGAGCACGTCGGGCAACGGATACGCGAAGTACTTGTACTCGCCGCGCCCGAAGCTGTGCCGCTCCATCACCACCCGGCTGCGAAAGCGCGCGTCGTCGTCGTAGAGCGCGGCGAGCGCCACGCATTCGTCGCGCGAAAAAAGGCCCGGCGCAACGGCCGAGCCCTGGCAGTCGAGTTGCGTGCCGAGATCGTTCCAGTCGAGCGCGTCGATGCGCCCGGGAATGTCCGCGCTCGCATCGGGTGCGAGCGCGCTGTCCATTGCCTTCATGCAGTTGCTCCGGATGTGCGTGTGCCGGTTCCCACTGTGCGCCTGACGCGCCGCCCGCACACTCCGGGTCTTGCTGCGCCATTCAGCGCGGCGTCGCCACTTCGGTGATGCGGTTTTGCAGCTCCGTCTTGCGCGCCTCGATCTTCTGGCCGAGCGCCGCGACGTCCAGCTTCGTCTTGCGGATTTCCTTGAAGAGCTCCGACTCCTCTTCCTCGACGTGATGCATCACGTTTTCCTTCAGCACGCGGAAGGTCGCGTCGAAGCCTTCGTCGCCGGCCTTCAGTTGCGTGAACTTCTCGATCAGCGTCTTGACGAGGAAGTGCTCGACGTAGGCTTCCTCGACATCGATCTTCTCGTCGTCGCTGCCGAAGGCTTCACGCGCGGCCGGATAGAGCAGCTCTTCTTCGACGATCGCGTGAATCGTCAGCAACTCGCAGGCGCGCTGAACGAGCGTCGACTTGCGTTCGAGGTCGTCTTTCGGCGCGCGGTCGAAGGCTTCGAACAACTGTTCGACAGCGCGATGGTCTTCTTCGAGAATCTTGAGCGCGTCGAGCGGTTCTTGTGCGGTGGACATCGGGCTTCTCCTTATGTGTGGCCGAGGCTTCGGACAGCCGCAGGCTCATGGGGTGCCGTTAACCAGCAAGAGCGATGCCCGCTGATCCCCGCTCGCGCAGCAGCTTGACGTCCCACCACGCCGGCAGGAGGCGCCGCACGTCGGCGCGGGCGAAGCGGTCGTCGATCAGATACAGCACGCCGCGGTCTTGCGGGCCGCGAATCACGCGCCCGGCCGCCTGCACGACCTTCTGCAAGCCCGGAAAAAGATAGGCGTAGGCGTAGCCGTCGCCGAATGCCGCGTGCATGCGCGCCTTCAGTTGCTCGTTCACCACGTTCAGTTGCGGCAGACCGAGCGTCGCGACAAATGCGCCGATGAGCCGCGTTCCCGGCAGATCGATCGCCTCGCCGAACGCGCCGCCGAGCACCGCGAAGCCGATGCCGCGCCCGTCCGGTTCGAAGCGGGCGAGGAACGCGTGCTGGTCGGCCTCGCTCATCCCGCGAGACTGTTGCCAGCAGACGATCGACGGATGGCGCCGTTCGAGCGCCGACGCCACTTGCGCGAGATAGTCGAAGCTGCTGAAGAAGCTCAGATAGTTGCCCGGCGCGCGGACGTATTGGGCGGCGATGAGGTCCGCGATGCGGTCGACGGAGCGTTCGCGGTCGCGAAAGCGCGTCGATACGTCGGCGACGGCGCGAACGTCGAGTTGATCGGCGGTGAACGGCGATTCGACGTCGATGCGCACGGTCGTCGCCGGCAGACCGAGCGTGTCGGCGTAGTAATGCGCGGGCGTGAGCGTCGCCGAGAAGAGCGCGACGCTATGGGCGCGGGCGAAGCGCGGCGCGAGATGCGGGCCGGGAATCAGGTTGCGCAGGCAGAACACCGCGCGGCCTTTGCCGGACAGCGTGATGTCGAAGATCGAATGCGCGCCGAAGCGCTCGGCGATGCGCGTGAAGTGCAGCGCGTCGAAATAGAAGCGCAGCACGTCCGGCGTGAACGCGTCCGGCTGCTCGGCCATCGTCTCCGTGAGCGCCGAGATCGCGTGTCCGAGCGCACTCAAAAGCGCCGCGGGCGGCTCGTCGTGCGCCGCGTAGTCGATGCCCGCCGCCAGTTGATCGCGGCTCGCGTCGCTGAAACTGCGACCGACGCGCGCCAGCATCCGCTTGAAAAACGGCGGCGCGCTCCGGCGCATCGCGTTGAAAGCGGCCTGATCGAGCGACGCCGAATACATGCCGCGCGCGCGTTCGACGAGGTTGTGCGCTTCGTCGACGAGCACGGCCACGCGCCAGCGATTCGCTTCCGCGAGCGCGAAGAGCATGGCGCTCGTGTCGAAGTAATAGTTGTAGTCGCCGACGATCACGTCCGCCCAGCGCGTCAATTCCTGGCTCAGATAGTACGGACAGACGGCGTGCTCGCGCGCCGCATCCGCCACCGACGCGCGATCCAGATGCTCCCGTTGCAGCGCGGCGGCGCGGGCAGCCGGCAGGCGATCGTAGAAGCCGCGCGCCAGCGGGCACGACTCGCCGTGACACGAGCGGTCGGGATGCTCGCACGCCTTGTCGCGCGCGACGAGTTCGACCACGCGCAGCGACTTCGGCGCGGACGCGGCGAGCGTCGAGAGAGCGTCGAGCGCCAACTGACGGCCCGCGCTTTTCGCGGTCAGAAAGTAGATCTTGTCGAGCTGCTGCGCGGGCCACGCCTTGAGTAGCGGAAACAGCGTGCCGATCGTCTTGCCGATGCCCGTCGGCGCTTCCGCGACGACGCATCGGCCGGACACCGCCGCGCGATACACCGCTTCGGCGAGCGCCCGCTGTCCGGGCCGGAACGCGCCGTGCGGAAAGACGAGCCCGGAAAGCGCCGCATCTCGCGCCGCGCGATGCCGCACTTCCTGCTCCGCCCACGCGATGAACCGCTGGCATTGGGCGTCGAAATGTTCTTTGAGCGCTTCGGCGGTCAGAGTCTCCGTGAGCACGGTCTCCGTCTGATCGACGATATCGAAGTACACAAGCGCGATGTCGATGCTGTCGAGCCCGAGCTTGCGACACATGAGATGGCCGTAGACGCGCGCCTGCGCCCAATGCAAATGCCGATGATTCTGCGGCATGGAATCGAGCTTGCCGCGATGCGTCTTGATTTCTTCGAGCCGGTTCAGCGCGGGATCGTAGCCATCCGCCCGGCCGCGCACGCGCAGCGGGCCGTAGTCTTCAGACAGCGCAAGTTCCTTCAGATAACCCGCCGGGCGGCGGCTCGTGACGGTGACGTGGCCAGCTACGCCTTCCTGCGCCGTGGGCGTCGGCGTGAAACGAAGGTCGAGATCGCCTTGCTTCGCGGTGAACTCGCAGAGCGCGCGCACGGCGACGGTGTAGGCGGGCTCGGAAACTGTACGCATGTACAGTAGTCTAGCACGCGGAATAACGGGCTTCGGCGGTGCGTTTAGTGGATGCGGCGTCGATCATGGTCGCCGTCCAACGAACGGAGGCATCTATGAAGTTAGCAAGAATCGTCGTGGTCGCTCTGGCGCTGGTGACGGCCGCGCTTGCCGGTTGTCAGACGGACGGCGGCGGCGCGTCGTACAACCGCTCGTCCAGCGGGAGCAGCAGCGGCGGCGGCGCGTATTAGAATCGGACGTCTCTCGACTCGCGACGGATGAATCGAACGATGGCACCCGACAACGCGCCCGCGGTATCAGGCTGGCACGCGCATGTCTATTTCGACGCCGCGAGCCGCGACGAGGCATGGCAGCTTCGGCAGGTGATCGCAGAGCGGTTCGCCGGCGACATCGAAAGCGGCGCGCTGACGCTCGGCCGCTTTCACGAACGTCCGGTCGGACCTCATCCGCTATGGTCTTTTCAGCTCGGCTTCGGCAGCGAGCGACTGACGGCGATGCTCGAATGGCTCGCGCTGAATCACGGCAAACTGGATGTGTTCATGCATCCGAATACGGGCGACGATCTGCGCGACCATCGCGATTCGGCGGTCTGGATCGGCCATTCGCACGAACTCGTGCTCACGGCCTTTTCCCGCTAACGCGCGAAGCGGAGCGCGCCCGCCTCGCGCGCGATGCTTAGTTGATGCTTACTCGATGCTTACTTCTTCGTGCCAGCCGGCTTGTTGGAGACGACGCGCACGGCGGGCGGCGTCGGCAAGCTGGCGGTCGCGGTTGCGCTCGCCTCGGTCTGCGCGGCTTCCACGACCTGGCGCGTCGAAGTGCGCGCCGCTTCGTAGGCCGAGTTCGCCGATTGCGTGGCGGAATCGATGACGGATTTCCACGCCGACACGACCGCCTCGCTGCCGAGCGGCGCGCTCGTGACAAGGCTTTCGACGATCGCCTGCGCGTTGCGCTGCGACTTCTCCAGTTGGTCTTGCGCCGCTTGCATGTAGGCGCCGCGCACGCCGGTAGCGATTTCGTTGACGTCCTGCCAATAGGCTTGCGCGCGCTGCGCGTTCGCTTGCATGCGGGCGTTCTGAACGGCGAAGAACTCCTGAATATCGCGGACGGAGAAGCTCTTGCCGATGAATTCCTGCTGCTCCGATAGAGCCGTCCGCAATGTGCGAACGTTCAGATCGATCAGTTTTTCGAAGCCCTGAACCGCCTGAGTGGCGAATCCGAAGGTGGCATCCAAGCCGGCCCGCTGGGTCGCGAGAAAGGTTTCTGGCGCAAGACTGCTCATGCTGGACTCCATTAGAAGTTGCTTCAGTTACGCGTGATTGTGCAGCGCAGCGAACGACTCATTCTAGAGAAAAGATAATGCCTGTCAATTCCCATCTTCAGGTATCGCGATAATCGCCTAATTGCGCGGGTGAACTGGGCTTGCATTAATCGGTATTAAGCGGTGATGTAATCCGCAGGCGATTCAACTGCACGATCGTCCGTATCAATGACGAGAACCGTATGGGGCCGGAAAAGGGTAAACACCGAGGCGCTCACGTGCCGATGCGTTATTTCCCCACTTGACGCTTCCCCTTGCTACTTGAAAGAATTCGGCCCTGCGTTTCGCAACAAGCACGCAGCGAGGAATTGCCTGTCACTGAGCCGTCACCGTGACTTCGTATGATTCCGACCTGCGCGAATATCAGCCGGCGCTGAACGGCGAAAATATAAAACGAGAGAGTTGAAGCAACATGGGCCGACATACCCAAACCATCGGACACCTTGAACGTAGTCACGAAGACAACACCCTGCGGCGCGCAATGGCCGCGCGACTCGATCGCGCGATGCAACGCGCCAACGTAAGCTCCGCCAAAGCGGCCAAATGGGTCGATGCGAGCGAACACGACGTGCAGTTCTGGCGGCGGGGCATTACGGTGCCGCCGCTTCACGCATTCAACCGTATCGCTCATGCACTCGATGTCGACGTGCATTGGCTCTGCACCGGCCAGACGCACGCAGCCTGAAACGTCGCTTAAAAAACGGCGGGCGTCGATCCGCCGGTTATTCGCGGCCGTGCATCAGCACGGTGCCGATTCCACTCGCGGCGATCACGCACATGCCGGCCGTCATCCACGCGTCGGGCGCCTGTCCGAATAACAGCCAGCTAAAGCATGATGCGAACGCGAGTTGCGCGTACGAGAAGGGCATAAGCACCGCGAGCGGCGCGCGCCGCAAAGCCTGAAGCATCAGCAATTGGCCGCCGGTGGCCATCGTCGCCATGAACGCGACAAGCAGCCAACTGCCGGCGCCGACGCGCGCGAGTTCCGGCAGCAGCTGCGCCTGATCGGCCCAGACGAGCGCGCACAGCACGACCGTCGCGACGAGCGCGGTCAGGAAGTTGGTCGTGATCGCGTCGTCCACGCGCGACAGGTGGCTCGATACCACCTGAAAGCACGCGAAGCTCGTCGCCGAGCCGATCGGCAAGATCACCGACCAGGTGAAATCGCTGCCGCCCGGCCGCACGATCAACAACATGCCGACGAAACCGAGCACGACCATCGCCCATTTTCCGCGCGAGACGTGGTCCTTCAGGACGAGCGCGGCGAGCAGCGTCGAGATCAGCGGCGCGAGCATCGCAAGGGAAGTGGTGACGGGAAGCGGCAAGTAGCGCAGGGCGGCGAACGTGCATGCCGAGTTCGTCAGCAGCAGCAGCGCGCGGACGATTTGCAGTTTGAGACTGCCGGTGTGGAAGGTGCGAAAGAGGCCGAACGCGCCGCGTCGCGCCTGCCAGACGCCGAGCACGATCATCTGGAACAGATAGCGCACCCACAACAGCGCGACGACCGGGACCGCAGCGCCGATCAGCTTGACCGTGGAATCGCTCGCCGCGAAGGCCGCCGTGGTCAGAATCATGATCGCGATGCCGGCACCGGCGCTGTCCGTCGCTACCGCGTACCGTGCCTTGCCCTCTAAGGTCGCCATCGAGTGTTCGCCGGTTGGTCATCCGTGGATCAGGACGGCGCTTTTAAGCCGTTGCTTCCATTCTGCGTACATCGACAGAAGCTGGCAAGGCGACAGTCAGCTTCCGCGAGCGGCTGTTGTGCCTTGGTCACGGCACTAAAAAATGTACTGGACGGTTCACTGCCAATGATTTTGCGATCGCCTGCGCCTCGAGAAAAGCGGAACGTCGAACGCGATTATTTTGCGCGAAAGGCTTCGCCATCCACGGATTGCCGCCTAGACTTAAAGTAATTTCTCAACGCTGCGGCGGGGAGACCACGATGAGAGCCAGACCAAGAGAAATGGTGCGTCTGCTCGCCACGCTGCGGCGTTCCGCGCAATGTCGAGCGCTGCGCGCGGCGGCGGCACAGGAGGCGGTGCGTCTCGCACAGCAGGAAGCGGAAGAGGAAGAGGCCGACGAGGCTGAGCCCGATTCGGCGTCATCCGGCGAAGCCGGCGCGCCTCGCGTCGAGACCGGGCACCGGCGCATGCATTAGAGCCACGGACGCCGCGCTTCAAGCGCGCGCGTGGTTTCGGTAAGGAGAAAAGCGCCAGTGACCGGCCGGGTCCTTCACGGCCACTGCGCCGTGCTCATGCAGCATGTCGCCGATCGCGCCGGGTTTGATGTCGTCGGTCATACGGATGATGAGAAGCGTGCGTTCGCGGCAACTGTCGTCGGATGCGGCGGGAGCGGGCGGCCGCGGCGCGAGCGGCTCGCGTGCAGCGAAGCGGTTGTGCGCGCCGACCACGCCCTGATGTTCGCCATGCGCGACGTACTCGGCCTCGTCTTCTTCGTGCGATGGCATCGCGAGCGCTTTGAGTTGCGCGTCGCCGTGGCCCGCGCGATACAGATGCGCGTCGTCTCGGGACAGTCCCGCCGTTTGCAGCGCGCGCAGCGCCTCGTGTCCGTCGCGATACGAGTCGAACACGCCTACGATTACCTGATTCGTCTGGTTTGCCGTCTGATGCATCGTCGCCCTCCGTCGGCCCGCCCACGCGCAGGCCGCCTGTTCGCGCCGTTATCGCGGGCGGGCGTCGCTGACCGGGATCGAACGACGGCGCCTGGCGATACATGCGCGTGTGTTGATCGTAAGACAAATGAAGCAACGGCCGTTCCCGCACGGGTGGACCTTTGGGCGCCGCCGCACTGGCAATTTTGCCGGGTTGCGACCCCAACGCGGATCGCCTAAAGTGTCTACCTTCTTTCAGACTCCGCGTGCCGCCAGCGGCGCGCCCCTCGCGAGGCCCGAATGACGGCGAAAGCGTGCGCGTGGATCTTCGTGCTGTGGGCAGCGAGCGCGGGTCCGGCGCGGGCGGCGCAGTGCTACGCCGACGGCGATATTGTCACGCTCGAAGGCACGGTGACGCGTCAGGCCACGCATCAGACCGACCCCGCAGCGAAGCCAGCGTGGGTGCTGTCGCTGGCAAGCCCGGTATGCGTCGTCAATGCGGGCAGCGGGCAGCAGGGCGGACGGCAGCAGTCGAATGTGTCGGCAGTGCAGATTATCGACGCCGAGCCCGGCGAAAACGCGCGCGTTCAACTCACGGGCAAACTGGTCACGGGCAACGTGAGCGCGTATTACGCGGTGCCGACAGCAATCTGGGTGCTGAAACAGCGCGTCCTGTCGGGACAGTAGTAATGGTGGCCGTCAAGCGGCTTTGGCGCGCGCCCGGCAGTATTGCGCGACGACCCATTGCAGCGGGCGTTCGTCGAGCTTGCGCTCTTCGGCGAAACGCATGATGGCATCGAGTTGCTGGCCGCTGCAACGAAAGGCCTCGCGGCGCGGTACGGAATGTTTGTTGATGTGCTTGGTCATGGCAATCCCTTTTTGCTTGGTTCTCAACGGACCTTGGGACCTTCCCCGGAGGGCAGGCTGGCCGAACGGTGACCCGTCCGTGCGCCTGCTGCTTTCGTCATTAGGCCGGATCGCGGCGATCCTGACCGGCTGCTAGCGCACATAGTCACCAGAACACTTGACTTTCCGCAAAGCGTGGGCCTGAGGCCGCGCTTGACGTCGGCGCGCGTGGAATTTTCTAATCCGCTCAGTCGTTTAGCATTTCACCAAGGCAATGAGGGATGCCGTCGCGGCATGCGACTGGCGAGGGACAAGAGCAGGCGCAGGAGACCGGAAGAAGGGAACAAAGGCGCTCGAAGGCGGCGGGCATCGCAAGGTGGCCGCCGCCCGGGCGCATCTGCCGAGCGCTAGATGATGTTGGTCGTGCGTCGACGACTCCACCAGAGTCCCGCGTCACCGAAAACATAGTGGGGAGAGCGCCAATATTGGCGTCGTTTTCGCGCCTCTATAATCGGCGCCATTCCGACTTGCGCGCCCCGAAGCACCGATGAGCACGACCGCACCCCTTGCTGGCAGCGCCTCGCCTCGCGCGTTCGAGGACATCGCGTCGCCCCGTGCCTCCGCTTTGCAGGACATGCTCGCGCATTTCGCGCTGCTCGCGCCGGTGTTCGACGCCATGCCCGACATCGTGTTCTTCGTGAAAGACCGCGAAGCGCGTTACGCCATGGTCAACAGCACGCTCGCCCGGCGCTGCGGCCACAAGGACGACAAAACCGCGCTCATCGGCAAAACCGCCGAAGACGTGTTTCCGCGCCGCTTCGGGCGGATCTACACGGCGCAGGATCAGGCGATCATCGCGCAGGGCGTGCAACTGATCGATCAGCTCGAATTGCATCTTTACCCCGGACGCGAGCCCGGCTGGTGCATGACCTGCAAGCAGCCGCTGCACGACGCAGAGGGGCGTATCGTCGGGCTGGCCGGCATTTCGCGCGACTTGCAGGCGGCCGAAAGCACGCACCCGGCGTATAGCCGGCTCGCGGCCGTCGTGCAGCACATTCAGGAAAATTACGTGCAGCCGCTCAATATGCGCGACCTCGCGAAAATGGCGGACATGTCCATCGCGCAACTCGAACGGTACTTTCACAAGGTCTTCCATCTGACGCCGCGGCAAGTGCTGCTCAAGACGCGGCTCGATGCCGCCACCGCGCTCTTGGTGACGCACGACAAAGTGACCGATGTCGCCGCGCTCTGCGGCTACACGGACCACAGCGCCTTCACGCGCCAGTTCAAGGCGACCGTCGGCATCACCCCGACGGAATATCGGGCGCTGGTGCAGACGAACGCGCCGCGCGTCGAGCAGTATGCAAACGTCTGACGGTAGAACAGGCGCGGCGCATGCCGGAATTACCGGCGGATGTGCCGTAACGGTGCAGGCAAATCCGTCCGAAATACGCGCGATGCGCCGTCTGACGGGGCTAAAACGTACGTCGGTCCGTTTTTTGCTCGATAACAATTGCTGGGACACGGCGGCCGGGCAGCATTTCACGCCGGCGGGTGCCCGGACACCGCGAGACGTTCAGCACCGGCGCACGCGCGGCGAAAAATACGGTGCGTCCGGAATTCCCGCCGCGATTTTCTGTCAATCGCCACGCAAGCGCGCGACGGTCGGCAGAGGGTAGTGAAGCGGCGAGCCGTGGAGACCGTGCGCGAGAATTCCGTTTTAGGCAGTTGAAAAGAACATGATGAACGAAGTGGCAAGACTGGGGCATGCGCGGATCGTACTCATCGAAGACGATCCCGAAAGCAGGGAATCACTGCAGATGTTGCTGGAAGAAGAAGGCGCGCAAGTCGTCGCCGTGGCCGACGCCGAAGACGGCGCGGAAACCGCGACCCGTGTGCTGCCCGATGCGGTGATCTGCGATCTCGACCTTCCTGGAATGGACGGTTTCTATCTTATCCAACGTTTGCGCGACCACGAAATACGCGGGAATCTGCCGCCTTCGGTCGCCATCGCGCTCACCGGGCACGACGGCGACGAGTACCGATTACGCAGCATCGGCGAGGGCTTTCAGCACTTCATGACCAAGCCCGCGCACCCGGACGAACTCGTCACGCTGATTCAGGACGCGCTCAACGCGCGTGTCGTGACCTGAGACAGGAAGCGCCGCGCGATACGGCGCGGCGCTCGCCTTGCAGGACGCTACGAACGGTCGCGGTTGCGCGCCCGCGTGGCGCCCGTGATGACGGCGATTCCCAGCAGAATGACGGCCACGATGGCGATGGTGTGTTGCGCCACGTGCATGGCGACGAGCGCCCACGACACGCCGCCGATCAGAATGAGCCAGCCCACGAGATAGATGATCAGGGTCATCGGGTTCTCCTTTTACTTGTCGGAATAGTCAGGATAGGCACAATGCGCTGCCGCGCGCCATCCTTTGCCTGCAAGAGTCGTACCGTCCGGCACAACGCGAAGACATGCTCACCGTCCATCAGAAGCCTTAACGATGCTGCAACGGTTTAAGCATGCGAGTCTTCGAGAGTCGATTCCTAACGAATTGCTCATTAAATGCGCAGCAAAGCATAAGGCGTTGCGAGAAGCGATGATGCATTTATTAGGAGCCGACTAGGATTTCGGCATTTTCAAGCGAACGTGGCTGACTGGAATGTCGCGCTGTTTGACGTAAATGTGCGTCGTCTGCTCGCGGGTGTGCGCTGCTGCAACCATCAATTCCTTGATGTCATAGCCCGCGCGCTTTGCATCGGTCAGCGCCTTCGCGCGGATGTCTTTGATCGTGTACGGCTGATCGCCTAACCCGATGCGCTTCATTGCGCGATCCCACGCGGCAAGAAAAGCGGTCGATGCGTATGGCTCGCCTTTGCGGTTGTGGATGACGTTGGCGTCGCCAATGCGAGGGCGGCCGTCGATCTCGCGGATGCGCGCTAGGACAGCGTCGATCTCTGGGGTGATTTCAAAGTCGACCGCCGCACCGCTGCTGTCTTCCGTCTTGGATGGCAAGAAATGGATGACCCCGGCATTGCGGTCAATCTGCGACCACTTAAGCGTCCGAATCTCTGTTGAACGCTGCGCGGTCAGGTAGCAGAGATCGACGAAGCACTGCATCATCGCGCCGGCTGAATTGCGGCCGACGATCGTCTTGCCGTCTGTACGCTCGTAGCTGTACGTCGCGAGCGCCGCGCGAATCGCAAGGAAGTGCTCATCCGGGATATAGACCTTCCGCCGCTTCGGCGGCTTAATCTTGATGTCTCGAACGGGATTCGTCATTGCTAGGCGGTTCTTCACGCACCAATAGAAGAAGCCGGACAGGAATGAGCGAACGTGATGCTGCATGGTCGGCTTCCCGTCCCAGAACGCGAGCACGTCGGCTATGTCGCCGGGTTCGATCTTCGCCACGTCCGCGTCTCGCAGCGCGTTGCGTGCGTAGCGCCCGATCCTGGCCCAGCTCTTTTCCGACCTGAGTTCCGGGCCTTTCTCTGCGATGTAACGATCGATCAGCGGGCCCGCGTCGCCGATGCCTGCTGGGACCTCAAGCTTCTTCCGCTCGATGACATAGCGCTCGAGCATTGCTGTCTCGCCGTCGGCTATCTTGCAAAGGCGAATCCATTTATTGGACTTTGGCACGACCCAGTACCAGCTAGCGCCGTTTGCATAGACGCGCGATGGCAGGGTGGACTGGCGTTGGCGGCGGCGGGCGTTCATGCGAAGGGCGAGCAGATTTTTGTGCGTTTGGTCGAATGCTTATCGGTTCCCACGTCGAGCCCGGCGCGGCGAGCGAGCAAGGATTCGTAGAGAGCCCAGGTCATGATCGGCGCGCCGTCGAACGTGCGCATCACCTCGATTCCAAAGGCATTTTGGAACCATTCGGCCTGTTTCCCGTACCGTGTGCGGCCGGTGACCCGCTTAAGGTCTTCCGGCGTCATGAGGCGTTCAGTCAATTTGCACCTCCATATACGCGCGCGAGACGCGCATGAATTCTTCGATCAGCTGCTGCACTTCAATTCCTAAAGTTCTTCTGGCTTGGGCCGATAACGCTGGCATGAACAAGATCAAAGCTCAAACCCTTCTCAATTCTGCCGACGCTCTTGCGGTGGCGGACGTTGTCATCCAATACGGCCATTACGACGCGGACAGCAAAGCGCACGGCGAGGTGTATATGCGTACCTTCATTCACAAGGTCGCTCAAGAGGCGCCTGATTGGAAACTGGGAGATCTGATGGCGCTCGCGCATTCCTGATCCAATCGTTCGGCAGAGTCTCGATTACTCTGCTGGCTCCTCTTTGCTCGCCACGCTCGACGCGGGTGCTTCGGGCAGGGGCATCCAGTACGACGCGCGGTGACCGACTCCTGGCGTGGAGAACCCCCAACTCTCGTGATACGTTCCACCTAGAACGTGGCCATTAAGGTACCAATTTGGCGATTCGCGATCGGCCTTCACAACGAACGCGACGATCTGATCGTTTTTTGGCAACTGATCTTCGACGCTGATCCATCCCGGATCCTTCTCCATCCCCGCGATCCGCTCGCGCAACGCGGCGATCTCGGCACCGGCCGCGTTCGCGATGATCTCTGCGCCCTTCAAGGCTTCCCGTAGCACCGCGATCTCGCCAGACGGGTCTTTGTATAGCTTCGCGCCTGCGGGGATCATTTTCAGCAGTTCGATATTGTGGTGACCAGAATCGCCACAATCGATGATCCCGTTGCCGTGATAGATCGCCACCGGCATCTGCCCCTCACTCGCGCCTGCTGCCAGAAGTGCGCGGGCGTCGACGGAAAGGGCCTTGGCTTCCGCTTCGTAGCCGTGCAAGCTGAGATAGCCGACTGCTCTTTTCAGAATGTCCAGCATCAATTCCTCAGCCATTGCTGCGCTCCTTTGCGATGCGTTCTTCGAGCAGCCGAACATTTGGAACCTCGCCGCGCTCGATCATGCGGTGCATCGTCGATTTGCCGAGATCCCCTTTTCGGCGACTTGCTCGACTGAGTAAATCCGCCGAACCTGGCACGTCGAATGCGAAACCCATACGGACCCGGACTGGAGACGAGCGTGGACGTGCACGATCTACTTGTGTTGGTGATTGCGGCTGAAAGGAGCCTGCGAGAGCAATCTTGGACTGAAAACGACGCGGTTCGAACTGTCTCCCATTTGATCGATCAGGCGTCGCTTGTCCTAAACGCCACAGAACCTGTGACACGGGAACTGCTCCTTGCTCGCGCCAAGTCGCAGGCGGGAAAACCTTTACACGCGTTAATGCGGCTTGAGTCGACGCTTCGGGATCAGCTAAGCCATGGATAGGCGCAAAAAGGTAGATCGCGAGAATTACAGCATGACGTCGTTGTGCTGCTCGCCGCCGCTCAGCTTCGGGCTCGAAAGCTTCCTGTGCGCTCACGTACTTCCTGTCTTGCGACCGCGTGCGGTCGCCGAAACTGTCGAATCTTTCGAACACGAAAGTTCTGCCCATCCGAAACTCCTATTACGTTGCACGTGTGCGTTTGGGCACATAAAGTTTCTGAAGCAAATGCCGAAAATGCAAGTCATGGAAAATCAAGACAAACACCGACTAATGGAAGACGAGCAGCTCTGGGGAGAAGCTCGGGCATTGGCTGGAAGCATCGAAGCCATCCGGCGCGCACGCGGGAAGAAGAATCCGCGCGACGTTGATTTCGGTACGCCTGAATGGAAGGACACCTGCATGGCATTCGCTCGCGATATGCGTTGGGCTTTGGGCGTGGGCGATGACGATCTCACTGAGGTTCCTCGACCGGACGATGCTTGACCTCAACCGTGCGAGCACAACCAAGATCACGTGGCGTCGCGAGGCGCGCGCGGGCCGATACGTTGCCCCGGATGAAGGTGTTGTCTCGTGCACACTGCTCGGCGCCGTCGCGCGTGCGCGAGCGGACGTACATCGTGTGCGTCTTCGTCTCATAGTTGATTTGCCGGCTGATCTCGACGACCCAGATCTTCACGGGCCGGGTTGACCAGTACCCGACAGCGTCGAAGCCGCCATCGAACAAGAGCCGGAGTTCCTGCTGAGTCGCTGGGGCGTTCACGCATCCTCCTCACTGAAGAGCCGCGGCTGCACGGCGCCATTGGCATAGACGACGTCGAGAATCACATCTCCGGTCGGCTCGTCGCCTTCCCAGCCCTGCGGCCACGTTTCGGCGGCGATCAGCTCGCGGATGCGCGCTTCTTCCTCGGCGTCTATCAGGTCGATCAGCGGGCGGCCGGTCGCGCGCGCTCCGCGGTTGCACTCGTCCTGAATAGACAGGATGCGGTCGAGGCCCATCAGCCGCGCTTCAAATGTCAGCGGCCCGAGGCGCTGCGGATTCTTCGCATACGAGCCATCCTTCAGGAGTTCGAGGCCGGGCTTACGCAAGCGGTGCTGCGGCTCGCGCAGCTCACGCCACAGCGGCTTGATGCCGCGCAGGGGCGCGAGATACGCCCAGTGGGGGCTGCGCAGCACAGTCTCAAGTGCCTTCTCTTCCTGCGCGAGCGGGCAGCCGATGCAGCCGGTGCGCGCGTTCAGTTCTTCGGCCTCATCGCCGCCGTATGCGTCGGCGATCGCGGCCGTCGACCAGTCGCCGAACTCTTCCTCGGGCGCCCAGTGGCGCAGCCATTCCCAGACGTGGCAGACGCGCCAGTGAAGCAGCGGGGCGAGCGTCGCGATCCGGCCGCGCAGGCCGCGCGCATTCGGCAGCACCTGCTGATACCAGCCTTGACCACATTCGGCGCCGTCCTTGCCGCAGCTCATTTCGATGCGGCGATCGCGGATCGCGCTTTCGCCCTGGCGAACGCCGGTGATCATCAGGATGTTGCCGCCGAGTCCCTCGAGGCGCTGGCGCAGCGCTTCTCCATCGGATCGATCTTGATTTGCCGCGTGCACCAGCGCAGCGTGTTGTTGTTCGGCGGCGGCACACCGCGACCGAGGATGTAGACCATGAAGCGCTTGTCCATCGGAGCGCGCACGATCTCTATCGTGATGCCGCGCTCGCGCAGCTCGTCCATGATCTTCTCGGCCGAGATCGCGAGCGGCGTGAGTTCCTGCCGGGTGTCGGCATAGAACACGGTCAGCGTCTTCGGCCGCGCGATCTTGCCGGTGTCGAGCAGCCAGCAGAGCACCGTGAGCGTCGCCGTGCTGTCCTTGCCGCCCGACCACGCGATCCCCCAGTGCTCGTGATCCGGGCCATAGGCCTGCATCGACTGGATCGTCAGCTCGATCGACTCGGTCATCTGCAGGCGCTGCGCGCCGGCCGCGAAGATGTCGGTTTGGAGTTGCATGCTCGTGTCATTCATTTAGAAGCGCCGCGGTCGATGGATGAGCGCGCGGCGCGGAGGGTTCTTGCGCGGCCGATGGATTTAACGTACGGGCCGCTCATATAGCGCGTATAGTGGGTTCACATGCCGCCCCTGGTGTGTAGGAGAGTGAGCATGGAAAATCAATCATGTGTCCCCTATCGCGGATACACCATCGACGTGCGCGTCGTTACTAGCAAGACGCCGTCACTCGACGGTCCACAAATTCGATACGCTGTCTCGTGGTCGATTCTTTCCTTCGACACGGGATCCGCGCCCATCGTCAGCCTGCCCGAGCAACTCAACTTCCTTTCTCGCGACGCTGGATTCAGATATGCCGAACGGCAAGCGAAGAGGTTCATCGACGGCTGCGTGAATGATGGAAGTGCTTACCCATCGCCAGCCTGAACAATCTTCCGGGAGCTCGTCATGTCGCGAGTATTGAGAATCGGAACTATGGAATTCCATGTATTGGTTGAACCGCTGGTGGGCGGCGGATTCACATACGCTTGCGTTGAAATCGATCGAACCGGGCCGAAGATCACTCAACTCCGTGTTGAAGCATCTCTTCGATACGAGAGCGAGCAGGATGCATACGCTGGTGGCTCGGCTTATGCTCGAAAGCAAGGACGAAGAGGGCAGCGTTAGAACGTTGCTCATGCTTTCTCTCCGGTTGCCTTGGCGATAGCAGCGCGGGCCATGTCGAACTCGACGGTTTCGCGATCCGCGACGGAAACGACGGCATTCAGCGCTTCCAGCAGATCGGGAGCGGCGGCGATCAAAAGTGCGTCCTCCTCGTTCTGGCACGCGTAATAGCCCTCGACGTTTTGCAAGAACAGATTCTCGGTTCCGTCACGACCTTCGAAGGTGACGCAGTCACGCATGCGGTGATGCACGGTCCACGGGCGCGGTGTCACTGAATTTCTCATGCTGTCCTCGTTCTTGTTCGAATCTAAGTTGATGGCGCTGCGGCCGAGGCGCTCTCGCGGTCCTCTTCGCCAGCCAGCGGCGCTTGTCGCGCCTGGCCAACCCGGCGGTTCATCGCTTACTTCGCTCCACGCCGCGCAACGCCATCAACTGAGACTCCCGGATAGAGCGCCGGGCCGCTTCCTCAGGGTGCAAATCAGTTGGCGACGGGCCAGTGAATTTGCTTCTTGCGCTGCTCGATCTCTTCGAGGCGATCGTCGCCGCCGCGCACGATCAGGTAGGCCATCAAGCCGATAAGCAGTACTGAGCAGGTTAGTGTGATCATGGTGAGCTTTTACGGGATTGACTTACGCGCAGTGGACGACGGCGCAACGTTCAACACGGGCTGCGCGAGCATCGAGATCTGCGCAGATGGCGAGATACACGGCAGCAACGACGAGCGTGAGCGCCCAGATTTTCCAGAGACTCATGCGAGCACCCCGGCACGCAGTGCGACGAGCAGATACCAGAAGCAGCCGATACCGACTCCGGTCAGGAAGGTCATCAGACCAAACCGCAAGATGCCGCTGTAGATTTGATCGACACGCTCAAGCCGCGCAATGTGCAGCAGGGCGTTGTCATCGAGTGCGCGCTCCATCATCCACCTCTCGTTTCCGCTCACCGCCGCGGTGAGTGCATGAGTGGATATTACCAACGAGTAATGGCAATGTCAATACCAAATAGTAATTTGGCGGAGTGTTTGGTAATGAGACGCGCTGTGTCTATGTTCTGATGGGTGTAAATACTTAGGAGAAAGTGTTGACGGAAGTGATGACGTGTCTCTTTTCCGTCACTCGTACCGTCTATCGACCATCCGAAGGTCGTGAGCGCATACGTTTGCCCCTTTGGTACCCCAATTTGGTAATAAGTCGCGCGGAAAACTTCCGGTGAAAGCCACTTTCAAGTCGCTTTGCGTCGGTCAAATGTTGCAAGAGTGCAACGTTTGCGCGTTCGCGCGAAAAAAAGCCCGCGCGTGGCGGGCTCTCGTCGACGGGTTTGCGGGTTACTTTGATAGGCCGTCTTTCAGTACGGGCGCCATCCTTTCCGCCATGTTCTGGGTCGCCATATTGACCAGGTATGCGTCTGGGGTACGGCAGTCCGGGCCCATATGTCCGGCCGTCACGGTATCGGTGAACACCCCGTTCGCGTCAGAGACGGCGTTGTAGGGCACGCCACCGACCGCATAGCCCGCCGACAACGAGGCCGCGGTTGTGGCCGCCTGAATTACGCCGTCAGCTGCGCTCTTGCCAAATGGCTGATCGCAGGTTCGGATCGGCAAGACTACAAACGTCAGCTTGCCGGCAACATGCGCGCGCTGGATGAACGTGTACAGGTCCTGCTGGAACTGCGCGAGCGCGGCGACCTGCGCCGGGTCGTCGTTGCGCGTCACCATGTCGTCGAGCTGGAAGTTGGCGACGATAAAGCCGCTCGGATCGGTCTTGAACTGGTCCTGAGTGGGCGGCAGTCCATTGTTCTCTCCCATGATGAGCGCGTGCAACGTTGTTCCGTTCATCACCTGTGGCGTCACGTCGGCCGTCACTCCCTGTGCGGCGAGCGCTTGCGTCAGAGTCTGTACCGTCTGGGTGGCAGCGTCAGATGCTGGTGCGTCAGACGCAGCGTGCGCGACCGCCGCCACCTTCGCCGTTGCCTGTGAAGTGCCAGCCTGCTGCAGCGGATTGCCGTAGAAGGAGATCTTTGCCGTCGGCGACGCAGGAGTGGTATCTCCGCCACCGCCGCAAGCAGCCAGAACAGCCGCGCAGGTGAGCGCGGCGGCGATTGTCTTTTTCATTGTTAGCCTCGGATGCTCGGCTTCTAACGGGGCGAGCTTTCCCTTTCCTTTCCGGAAGGAAAGATAGCATTCTTCAGAGTAATCGCAACCGTTTGCGACGTGCGTCGCCCTAGGGGTGGCGAGCAGGCAACAAAAAACCCGCCGAAGCGGGTCTATGAGCAGCTCTCCGATCACGTCTCCGCGAATTCTATGATCGCTGTCTTATCGTCCTCGTCGACGACTGCAACGCCGGCATTCTCCATTTCGCTCTTCACTTCAGCGTAAGCCGACATGCCCGCACCGAATGATTCGTGCGGGGGCCGAACGGCGAACAATGCGTCCCCTCGGAACTGGCCGTCGCGCCTCAGCTTCTTGATTCGGCCTAGCCACTCCCAGCCATGGTCGTAGATCTTCGTTGCGTCTTCTCGGTCCAAATCCAACGGCTTGATCAATTTGACCGGGTTGTCCTGGACATTCACTTTCACGAACGGCACCTTCGCCTGATATTCCGTCCCGAGTACACGAGCGTGGAAGTACTTCTGAAGGTTCTCTGCCTTCAGAATATTGCGAATGCGTTGCTCAACTTGGCGCTCGCGCTTCACGGGTGTCGCAAAAGAGCGGCCGACATAATAGTCGAAGAAATCCGTCAACGCCTTTGCGGGATCGTCGACCATTGCTGCGCGCGGCATGTCGGCATAGATGATCGCCTGCCGGGGCGTCACCAATTGATCGAATGCGAAGTTGGCAAAATCGGCCGTAGGGCCGTTCACCGCACCAACGAACGACCTCTGCGCCATGTCGCCAATCCGTTGCATCTCATCCTTGAAGATGTCTCGGGCTCGTTTATAGATATGGGCATCTAGATCGTCGAAAAATGCTGTGATACGGCCAACGCGGTCAAGAAGTTTGAATCCGAAGAAGCGCGCGGTCGGGCTCATGACTACGATGCCGACGTTAGCAAATTCCCCTGTTTCGGCATACGGCATGAAGCGCACCAGCGCATATCTGCAAGCGTGTTTCATGTTTTGTTCCAGAAGTCGTCCTGCTCAATCCGGTCAAGTACTCTTCGCGCGTCGTCTGGCAGAAAGGTGCTTGGTACACCAGGACCAATTTCGAGCCACTCGTCGGGCATCTTGTCACACGCGTCATCGAATGCCTCAAGCGCCTGGCGCATTTTTGTCTCATACGCGGGCCGTGCCAAGAAGTCCTGGAAGACATCGTTCCAGTCCTTCGCGAAAACGTGACCCTGAAGGAAATTCGTCGAGTCGAACGTATCATCGAACGCGAGATTGTAGTCGATCACGACCAACTCGCGCTGATCGATGTCCCACAGTAGGTTCACGTTTCCGCCGAAGTTCGTTAGCACCCGATCTTCGTTCCTAACCCACCAGTCGAAAACAGCGACATCCCGACGCACTTGCTCACCAACAGACTCGACGTTAGACAGCGTTAATTCAACCACATTTTCCCGGAGCACGGACCCAAACGCATGGCCCGTGCCCAGCTCCGCGAAGTCCGGTAACTTGAGAAGGCTCATTGCCTCGGGAACCTCAACGATGCGGCAATCTGCAACTGGAAGGCCAAAGGCTCTCGCTAGGTTCGACGCGAGCCACTCCGAAATCAGCCCCCTCCGCCCGGCCCCACTTCCCTTGACGTAGTAAAGCTTTCCGTCTTCGCCGCGGCATAGAAACGGGAAGGTCCGACCTTGAACGGACCGGTTCAGTATCTCAGTGATCTGAACAACTTCATTATTGATCATATGGAGACGCTACGGCTTGACGCAACGATGCCCTAGTTAGCTTGATCTTTCGGGACGTCGGAACAACGGGACGGCCTGCATAGTCTTGCTGGAAGACAATCGCTTGATTCAGCACGTCTACTACCCGCCGCACCAGCGCGTCGTCATGCAGCCATCGACCGAAGTTCAATCCATGCCTGCGGTGAACATCGGAGGGTGCGCTGCGTCTACGCAGTACTGGTTCCAGTAGACCGACTCGAAGATCGTGGCGCGGCGCGTGCCGTCGGCAGCAGTGCCAGGCCGGCTGGTCTTGCTGTTCTCGATCTGCGCCATGAACGGGTATGACGGACCAACCTGGGAACTCTCACTGGACACTGCGACGAATCGCGCGTTTCCCGCGTACCCGCCGAAGCCGTTGCGAGCATTGACCAAGCCACACACCCCTACGAAGACGATTCCCTTCTCATCCGGCTTCGATCTAACGATGAACTCTGACGAGAACTTCGCGGAATCCGGGTCTTTGAGCGATTTGCGCACTAAGTCCTCTGCGCCGTTCTTCGTGACGTCGTCCGGCGAATTGCAACCCGCTAGCGCAATCACGGCCGACAGGACGACTATCCGCCTTCCCATGTCTTCCCTCGATGAACTCTCACATCGCGCCGCTAACGCCCACCACGCGGGCGATGATCTGCACGTGTCCCGACTCTTCCGCCGAGATGTCGACGTCGGGGTATCGGGTCTTGTCCGGGTTATCCGACCGGATGCTCAAGCCGCCGCCGGGCCGCTTGAAGAGCCGCTTGACGTAGACCTCGTTCTGGTAGGCCAGCACATAAACCTTGCCGTCTACCAGATCGGTCGCCTTGTAGTTGACGACGAGCGAATCACCGTCGATGACGCGTGGCTCCATGCTGGAGCCCTCAGCGACGATCGTGGCCGCATGTTCCGCATCCAGGCCGAGCCGGTTCAGCCAAGCTTTCCTGAAAGCCTGACGCTGTCCCTTCTCGTCGATGTGCCACACGATCCGGCCATTTCCGGCAGACGCCTTCACTTCGAGCCTCGGAATCAAAACGTACTCTTCGCCTAGTTCTTGGTCGTTATCCCATCCGAGGATGGGACGGATGTTCACGGACGCTCTTCCATCCGTCAGAACATTCTTATCTGAAGTAGGCGCTTCATCAAGCCACCCTGTGGGCAGCTTCAGTTTCTCTTCCAACTTTCTTGCTTTTTTCTCGCCGAAGGATTTGTTCTTCAGAAGGGCGGAAATTTCTCCCTGGTTCTCGCCCGTCTGACGGACGAACTCGGCCTGCGAGCCGTACTGCTCGATCAGTTGCGCCAGGCGCGCGCGGCGGTTGTCAATAACAGTCATGCCGAAATTATCGGCCGCCATTACTGAAGGGTAAATCTCCGAATGGTATTGACTTTCCATTACCGTCTGGTAATATAGAGGTATGGACAAGCTACGCACATACCTCAATTCGATGCCTCCTGAGAAGCAGGAGGAGTTTGCGCGCCGCTGTGGAACGACGCTCGGCTATCTGCGCAAGGCGATCAGCGCTGACCAGCAGTTCGACGTTCAGCTCTGTATCAACATCGAAGTCGAGAGCATGGGCGCGGTTCTTTGCGAGGACCTGCGTCCGAGGGTCACGTGGTCGAAGCTTCGCGGTACGGCGGTGGCGGCATGAGTGATACGCCGCTGACAGCCGCCGAGCAGAAAGAAGTGCGCGCCATGCTGCTTGAACTCATCGCGCGAGGATTTCCGGAAGTTGCGCTCGACGAGGCGCGAAAGAAAGCGGTCCTGCAGTTCCGCCGACTGAAAGCGGATTCAGCAGGACCAGCCAAAGCAACGAGGTAAGCGGCGCGCGTCCTTCTTCTGCTGTTTCGAGCGTGGGGCTCACACAGTCTGATTGAGGACTACTAACCGCTCCAAGGTCTCTCAGGCACTTGCCGTTTGTCATTTTTGTTTTACCCCGTCGAACGTCTCGTTTTTGTTGTTGGAGGAAGTATCCAGCAAACGGCAATCCGGGTGAACCACTAACCGAGGTATGAAATCGTGGGCTTCAAACAAACGTTCCTCCAGATGATCGAAGCGGCCGGCGGGCGCAGCGATATGGCTCACTGCCTCGGCATTACCCTGGCCGCCCTCGACAACCGCGTGCACGAGAAAGGCACGCCGCCTCAGCGAGTTCATCCGGACATGGCCATCCAGATGCAACTGGTCAGCAACACGACGCTGTTTGCCGAGGAGGTAGCCCGTCAGTCTGGCGGCATGTTCATCCCATTGCCTCAGGCGGAAGACGAACTCGACAACGAGCAGATCCAAGACAAGTTCTTGCGCATCGTCGAGCGCGTTGGCGAACTGGCGACCTGCCACCGCAAGGCGACAGAAGACGGCCGCGTCGACCAAGCCGAGCGCGCGGACCTGGACAGCATCGCTCACGAGATCCATCGCAGCGTGCAGGAAATGCTGACGCTGACCTACCTGATCTATAGCGCGCCGGAACCGGCTAAGTCGTCGGTCGCCGCCATCGTAGACCGGAAGGTGTCGTGATGATCGCGCCGCTCCCGAACAACATCGCAGCGTTTGACCTGCTCGATCGTGAGATCACCGAGCAGGCCGACGCGAACGTCGAGCCGAAGACCTGCATCGGTTGCGGCGCGAAGCAATCCCCTGACGGCTCGCTGCCGTGCGGCCACGACCTCTGAGGTAACCATGCAAGCCTCTCAAACCCAGATCGATGCGTTCCGGTCGCTCACGAATCGTGAGATTTCGGAAGCGCACGTCCGCATCCTCGCCGTATTCGGCAGCGACCGCGCGGTGCTCCTGACGCGCGATGAGATCGCGGCGCGTACGGGTATGCCGGTCCAGACCATTTGTGGCCGCGTCAACGAGCTGTTGAAAGCAGAGGTGCTCGCGGTGCGCGACACGGCGAAACGTCCTGGCAAGCGTAATCGCCAGCAGTTGATCGGTCTTCCCGTCTCGGTGAACTGACATGGCCGGCGACTGGATCAAAATGCGCGCGGACTTGCACACTCACCCGAAGGTTGTCCGCATTGCGTCCGCATTGAAAGCGGACAGACTGCGCGTTGTAGGCGGACTCCATGCGGTCTGGTGTCTGTTCGATGTCCATTCCGAAGACGGCGTGCTTGATGGATACACGCCCGATGCGCTCGACGACATGATCGGCTTCCCAGGATTCGCGCGGTCGCTGGTCAGCGTCGGCTGGCTGATTGAGGAGCCTGACAGCCTTGTCGTGCCGCGCTTCGACGAGCACAACGGCCAATCGGCTAAGCGACGGGCCCAAGAGACGCAGCGCAAACGTGAGGCGCGCAAAACGTCCGCATCTGATGCGGACAATCTGCGGTCCAGAGAAGAGAAGAGAAGAGAAGAACTTAAAACCGAAGGTTCTAAGAGCGCGTGTAGTGAGACTCGCGAGAACGAATCTTCGAACGCCTCTGCGCGCGCTGTTGATCTGTCGATCGTTCTGCGTGAAAGCGGCATCGACAGCAACCCGGCTGATCCCCGTCTGCAAGCTCTGGCTGACCAAGGCGTGTCCATTGAAACCGCCCGCGCGGCGGCGAAAAAGGCTCGCCAGACGAAGCCGAACGAACGCATCTCGACGGGCTACGTCGCCGCAATCATCACCGGATGGGCTGCTGATGCCGCCAAGGTACAAGCAGCAGGCGCGATTGCGCCGTCCGGCAAGCCCGCCAAGTTTGATCCCGTCGCATTCGTCAACCGCAACCGTCCGACCGAGAGCCATGAACGCACCCCTGACTGCATCGATGTTGAAGCCAAGCATGTGGCATGAGATTCACCCCAAGCTCGGGATCTCGTTGATGGATCACCTGTTCAATCGCATGGACGGCGCGTACCCGAGTCGCTGGAAGGCGCAGTTCCCGAGCGAGCAGGCGATCTCAAACTGGCGCGAAGCATGGTCGGAAGCGTTCGAGGAAGAGGGCATCACGACGCAGATGATCTCCGACGCGATCCGTGTGTGTCGCAACCGGCTCGACTGGCCGCCGTCGCTGGCCGAGTTCTTGAAGCTTTGCAAGCCGCCGATCAACGTCGACGCCGCTGTCTACGAGGCAATCGACCAGATGCGGGCGCGCCAGCACGTCAAAGACGTCTGGTCCGATCCGGCGATCTATTGGGCGGCGGTCAAGGTCGGTGAGTACGACATGATCAGCCAGACGTTTTCGCAGGTGAAGCCGCGCTTCGAGGCCGCTCTCAAGAAGGTTCTAGACGGCGAAATCCATCCGGTATGCCGCGGGAGCTCCGCGACGTCATCCCGCAGAACGTGCAGCAGTGGATCGCGTACACGCTGTTTGGCCTCAGTTTCATTGCGATCCGCTACACGTCGTTGCGGCGCGTGCAGAAGGAGGGCAACGATGGCGCGAATTGATGCAGTCGCAGCCGGCGGTAAGAACAGAGTTGCCTTCCTCGACATGATCGCCGTGAGCGAGATCGGCGCCGTGCAACTTGCCAAGACGGATGACGGATACAACGTGCTGGTCGGATCGACGCCCGGGCGCCTCATGCTTTTCAAAAGCTACGCCGACCATCCGAACATCCTGAACACGTCGCTGAAGTCGACAGCCGCCGGCCGGTACCAGATCCTTTACCGTTGGTGGCGCATCTACAGGCAGCAGTTGAAGCTGCCGGACTTCTCACCGATCTCGCAGGACAAGTACGCGTTGCAGCAGCTGCGCGAGCACGGGGCGCTGCCGCTGATCGACGCTGGTCGGTTCAAGGAAGCGGTCGCCAAGGTGGCGAACGTCTGGGCAAGCCTGCCGGGCGCGGGCTATGGGCAAAACGAGAATGCAATGTCGTATTTGCTGGCGGCATACCAAGCCGCCGGCGGAGGAGTCTCAGCATGATCGCACTGATTACATCCATGTGGCCGCTGATCGGCGGAGCCGTGCTTGGCCTCGGCGGCTTTATCTTCGGCTTTTTTCGTCACAAGTCAGCGCAGGCTGCGACCGCGGAGGCCGCCGCAGCCAAAGCGGACGCGGCGCGCGCCATTGCGGAAAAGCAGAGCGAAGTGGATCAGTCGAACGCCGCGGCGTCCGCTGCCGGCGAGCAGGCCGTCGTCAATCGCGCTGCAGCTGATCAAGCGGCTGCGTCTACAGCGAGAGAAGACCTCGATGCCGAGCTCGACCAGATCGGCGCACTGCGAAAGGAGCAATGAGCATGCGGGCCATGACTATTTGCTGCGCACTGGCAATCGCTGGGTGTGCGACGACAGCGCCGACGCCTCAGCCGCCTCAGACCGTGACCGTTACGAAAGTCGTTGACACAGCGTGCGACTGGGTCAGGCCAATCACCGCGAGCAAGGCCGACACCGCTGAAACCAAACGTCAAATCCTCGCGCACGATTTGGCGGTCGCGAAGAACTGTCCGGGCAAATAGAAAAGCCCGGCACGAAGCCGGGCAACATTGCCGAGAGGGCAAGCGCATGGATGCGACACGCGCGAGGGAATAATCGCGTACGCAGCGCAGCGATGCAACGCCGGTTGGTGAAGCACTGCATTGCTCGATGCGAAACAGGCGGAGCCGGCGGATTGGGACGGCGGTGCTCGCGCATGATCTCGCGGTAGCGAAGAACTGTCCTCGGAAATGAAAGCCCATGGCGCGGCGCTCAGGACTTGTCGCGCGTCGATATTTGACCGTCGCCGGACATGATCTTCGCCAGACCAGGAAAGTAGACGTCGCACCGCTCGTGGTGCGCGGTCGCGCTCCGCCGGGGACAATCCGCCAACTCGGCGCCGAGATCGGTCATCGGGAAGTCCGGTCCAAGCCGTGCCACGAGGTTAGCGACGCGGTATCGGCCTTTGCGGTCACAGCGAGAGCACCTGATGTCGATGTGGGTCGCGCGTCCGGCGACCGCGCCGAGCGAGACGCTTCCCGAACTCATCGCGCTGCTGCGGGCAGGCTTTCGCCTTCGAGCCAGTCTGGACGCTCGTACTCATCGTCGTAGTCGTTGACGACGCAATCGCAATCCCCGCACATCCACCGATCCGGCGCGTCGCCGACTGCGGCGTGAAACTCTTCATGCCCGAGCGCCCGGGCGCATATTGGACACCGCATCCTCGGCATTTCTTCCTCGCTGGTGCGACACGCATTGTTGCGCGCTGTACACTGTATATATAAACAGTATATGCTCAGATGCGCACGCCGCGCCGAAAAATATTAGGAAACGCCCTCCAGCGATATTAGGAGCCGAGATTCCGAGATGTGCGACACTCCCGCCACTCAAGGCTTTCTTGGCATGAACTCCCGATTCGCCATGCTGACCGTCCATCACCTGAACAACTCCCGCTCGCAACGCGTGCTGTGGATGCTCGAAGAACTCGGCGTGCCGTACGAGATCAGGCGCTACGAGCGCGATCCGCAGACGATGCTCGCGCCGCCCGCACTCCGCGCGGTGCATCCGCTCGGGAAGTCGCCTGTCGTGACGGACGGCGCGCTTGTCGTCGCGGAGTCCGGTGCGATCATCGAATATCTGGTGGACCGCTACGGCGAAGGGCGCTTCGCGCCGCCGCACGGGGCGTCGCCTGAACGCGTGCGCTACAACTACTGGATGCATTACGCGGAAGGCTCGGCCATGCCGCCGCTCCTCCTCAAGCTCGTGGCGTCGCGAATCGGAAAGGCGAAGATGCCGTTCTTCGCGAGGCCCATTGCCCGGCGCATCGGCGAGACGTTGCAGCGCGGTTTTATCGATCCGCAACTGAAGCTGCATTTCGGCTATATCGAAAGCGAACTCGCAAAGTCGCCGTGGTTCGCGGGCGATACGTTCAGCGCCGCCGATGTTCAAATGAGCTTCCCGCTCGAAGCCGGCAGCCAGCGCGCGGGCGCCAAGGATTGGCCGCATATCCGCGCGTTTCTGGAACGCATTCACGCTCGGCCTGCTTATCGGCGCGCATTGGAGCGCGGCGGCCGCTACGACTACGCGGGCTAGCCGCCCGTCCAGAAAAGCGCCGCGCGTTGCGTACAATGAGGCGCACCACGCGCCGCACCCTGGCCGCGCGTTTCGTCGCAAGTCCCTCACGCTCAAAGGCAACGCATGGCCCGAATCGTTCCCGACGACTGGAAGAACCTCGAAGCGACCGGCGCCGCAGCGCGCGAACTGGAGACGCTCGCGCAACTCGAAAAGCTGCCCGACGACTACACGGTCTATCACGGCGTCCACTGGACGCGCATCAACGAAGGCTTCTCGGTTTTCGGCGAGGCGGATTTCGTCGTGGTCGCGCCTTCGGGGCGCGTGCTGATGATCGAAATGAAGGCCGGGTTCCTCCGCGAAACAGGCGCAGGGCTCGTCAAGGTCTATCTGCAGAAGGAGCGCAATGTCGCCATCCAGCTTGCGCGCACGCTGGAAAACCTGCACCGGCGCTTCACGGCGGCGTTCGGCGCGGGGACGTATCGCATCGAGGAACTGCTGTATTGCCCCGACTACACGGTGAAAGACGCGGCGATCGCGGGCGTGCCGCCGGGCCGTATCGTCGATGCAAGCCGTAAGGCGCAGCTTGCGCGCGTCGTGCTGGAGATTCTGCCGCCCGACGAGCCGCGCTTCGAAGCCGCCGCGCGCATCCACCACTTTCTCGCCGATGAACTCTCGCTCACGCCGGACACGAACGCGCTCGTCGGCGCGGCGAACACGCTCGTCACGCGGCTGTCCGGCGGACTCGCGACGTGGGCGCGGCGCCTCGAATTCGAGCCGTTTCGTCTGCGCGTGATCGCGACGGCGGGCGCGGGCAAGACGCAGCTCGCCGTGCGCGTGATGCGCGACGCGCTGGCCGCCGGCAAGAGCGTGCTGTACGTCTGCTTCAACCGGCCGCTCGCAGACCATATTCGCGCGATCGCGCCAAAAGACGCGAAGATCGCGAACTATCATCAACTGAGCGCAGCGGTTGCGCGCGATGCCGGCAGCCCGCCGGATTTCAGCCAGCCCAACGTCTTCGCGACGCTCGAAGAGCGCTTCGCGGCCGTGCCCGTGCCGGAGCACTGGAAGACGGACGTGCTGATCGTCGACGAGGGACAGGATTTTCAGGCCGCGTGGGTCGAGGCGCTCGAACGGCTGCTCAAGCCCGATGCGGCGTGGTGGTGGCTCGAAGATCCGATGCAGAACCTCTATCTGCGCGAGCCGGTGCCGCTGCCCGGCTGGACCATCCTGCGCGAAACCACCAACTATCGCAGTCCGCGCGACTTGCTCGGCTTTATCCGCAAAATCGTCGGGCCGAATGTGCGGCTCGATGCGGGCAGTCCGTTCGACGGCTCGGACGTCACCGTCTCGACCTATGAGGACGGCCATCCCGACGAAGTCATCGAAGCCACGAAGCGCGCCATCACGCACGCGCTCTCGCTCGGCTTTCGCAAGCAAGACATCGCCGTGCTGTCGTTTCGCGGGCGCGAGGGTTCGGCGCTCACCGCCGTCGATCATCTCGGGCCGCATCGGCTGCGCGCGTTCACGGGAACGTACGATCTGTTCGGCAATCCTGAGTATCGCGAGGGCGACGTGCTTCTGGAGTCGATCTATCGCTTCAAGGGGCAATCCGCGCCGTGCGTGATCCTCACCGAAGTCGACTTCGACACGCTCGACGATCAGGCGGCGCGCAAAGTGTTCGTCGGCGCGACGCGGGCGACGATGAAGCTCATCGTGGTCGCCTCCGAACGCGCGACGCACGCGATGGAAGCGTTGCGCTAGGCCGCGCCGCAGTCGTCTCATGCCATTCATGCAGAACCGGCGTCCGTGGCTGCGCCGCCTCTGGTATGCGGCGCTGATCGCGCTCGCGGTCGCGCCGCCGCTCGGCGCGGTCGGCTATATGCTGTATTCCGGCCTGCTGGCCCGGCAGCCGCACGGCATGGTCGTGCCGTACGAGGGCTTGTACTGGGACGCCGCGCAGTTCCAGATTGCCTACGAGCGCTTCGAAAGCCAGGTGCTGCTTTTTCGCAGCGGCATCGACGAGGATGCCGGCGCGGTCCGCGATTCGTATGCTCGTCTGCGAGCGCGGCTCGACATCGTCTCCGATGCCACGCGCACGCCCGAAGGCCACGACGCGATGCACAACCGTCAGCAGGAAATCTTGCGCCAGCTGCATACGGCGCTCGATTCCATCGAAGGCGACGTGAGTCGGCTGACGGTCAGGCAAAGCCGCGCGCTGCGGGTGATCGGCGTGCTGCGGCAAAACGCGCCCGCCGTCGCGGAACTAGCGACCGGCAGGCGGCTGATGGACGCCGCCGAGCGCGAAAACATCGTGCGCGACTTCGAGGCCAAGCGCCGCTATCTGCTTTATGGCGGCATTCTGCTCGGCTTGTTGTCGGCGGCGGCGACTTCGCTGCTTCTGCTCAACGGCTATCGGCGCGCGCGCCTGATCGAGCAGCAACGCGCCGCGCTCTCAGCCGAGCATCAGGCGACGCGGGCGGCGCGCGAAACCGCTGTAGCAAAAGACACGTTCCTCGGCATGATCAGCCACGAACTGCGCACGCCGCTGCACGCGATCGTCTCCTCCATCGAACTGCTCGGGCTGAATCTGCGCGGCGAGGCGGATCGCAAGATCATTCAGCGGCTGGAAACCGGCGCGCGTCATCTGGAAGCGCAGATGCGCGACCTGACCGATTACGCGCGCCTCGGCGCCGGCAAGCTCGAACTGCGCCTCGCCGCGTTCGATCCCGCCGAACTGCTCGATTCCATCGTCGATGCGAACCTGCCCGCCGCGTCCGCGAAGGGCCTCGAATTGCGCGGCGAATACAGCGGCGAGCGTGGGCTGCTCGAATCGGACCCGCATCGCGTGCGTCAGATCGTCACCAATCTCGTCACGAACGCGATCAAGTACACGGACGCCGGGTCCATCGACGTGCGCTTCGTGCGCGACCAGGCGCGTCTCGATATCTCCGTGACCGACACGGGGCCCGGCATCGCGCGGGAACAACTGCCGCTCATCTTCCAGGAATTCACGCAGCTCGATTCGTCGAGCACGCGGCGTTTCGATGGCGCTGGGATGGGGCTCGCAGTCGTGCGAGGCTTGGTCGATCTGCTCGGCGGCAGCATCGACGTGTCGAGCGAAGTCGGTCAGGGCGCGGCGTTTCGCGTGAGCCTGCCCGCCGTGTCCGTCGACGAGATGCCCGAGCGCCGCGACGACGACGCCGAAGCCTCCGCCTTGCGTAAGTCGCGCGTGCTGGTGATAGACGATCACGAGTCGATCCGCGACTCGCTGATCGAGATGCTGACGCTTCTGGGTTACTGGGCCGTGGGCATGCCGGACGTCGACAGCGCGCTCGCGTGGCTGCGCGCCAACGACGCCGACGTAATCCTGCTCGACCTGCACATGCCGGGCAAGGACGGCTACTCGTTCGCCAACGAATACCGCTCGCGGATCGCGCCGGGCGCGAGCGTGCCGATCATCGCGGTGAGCGCGTATGTGCCCGAACTCGTCGATCCGACCGCGACGGTGCTCTTCTTCGACTACCTGCTGAAGCCGGTGCGCTTCGAGGTGCTGAAGGCGGCGGTGCATCGCGCGGCGACGGCGCGGCGGCGCGCTGCCTGAGGCCTAGTTCCGCAACAGCCGCTTCGACAGGTCGGCCACCAGAATGCCGAGCCGCGCCGGCTTCTCGAAGCACGCGACGTTGTAATCGCGAATGATCTGGCTGATCTCCGATTCGCTCGCCTTGCCGGTCGTGAGCTCGCCGGTGAGCACGAAGATCGGCGCGTCGGGGTTGTCGGACTCGCGCACCGCCTGTATCGCGCCCGCCGAAGTGTGCGCGCCGAACAGCCAGTCGATCACCACGGCGTCGAAGACCTGCGACTGCAGCGCCTCCAGAAACGCGTCGAGGCCGTAGAAGGCCATCGCGGTGAAGCCGGTCATCTCCAGATAGTCGTGCAGATTGTCGGCCGACGCGTGATCGTCGTCGACGACCGCGATCACGGGCTTCTCGGTATCCGCGCGGCGCGGCTGGATCTCGATCTTGTGGACGTCGCTCGCTTGCTGCAACAGCACGCCTTCGTGGCGCGTGACGATCCAGCGGCCGTTCACTTTCTGCGCAATGAAATCGGGCCGGCTGCCCGCGTCCAGTGCATCGCCGATCCACGCGGTGCATGGAATCTCGACCGAGCCGAGCTTCAACACGGCGTCGTGGGCGGTGCCTTCGGTTTCGTCGGGGCGCGTATCGATGCTGTCGAAGAGCTGGAGCGCGGGCTCGTCGAAGGCGTCGGCGACACGGCGAATCTGCGCGAGCGTCCACGGGCTATTGCCGCGCAGCTTGCGGTGCCCTTGCGAAAAGCTCAGATCGAGAATGCGGCACAGTTCGGCCGTCTGCTGACGCTTGCCGATGCCGTGACGGCTCATCAGCTCGCGCACGCGCTCGGCGACGGCGAGCGATTCCAGTGAAGAGGTTTCAGAGACCATGCTGCCAGGCGGGCGGGAAATAGCTGCGAACGCGCAGCGAACCGCCCATTGTAAAGGGCCGCGCTCGGCGTGCCCCAAAACGAAACAATGAAGCAGCCGCCAATGTTCAGCATAGGAATGAAAATCGGCCGGTCGATTAATCTTTACAATGTAAAAATCCGTTGACGCGGCTGTGCTCAGACAGCACAATGTTTCCAGCGTAAAGATTCGTGTTGTGACTTTCCTGACGGTTCAACGGAGAACGATCATGTCCTTGCAAGCAATCTTGGCCGGTACGCCGGCGTGGGTCTGGGTGTTGTTGGCGGTGCTCGTTTCGCGCGGCCTCAAAGCGATGAAAGGCGGCACGGCGCCGCTCTCGAAGCTCGCGGTCGTGCCGGCAATCTTCGCCGCGTGGGGCTTGCTGCATGTCGTCAGAGGGCCGGACGCCGGCTGGGAACCGGCAGCGACGTGGCTGATCGGCGGCGCGATAGGCGGCGGCATCGGCGCGATGCTGGCGAAGAACAGCGCCATCGCCGTGGACCGCGTGCGGCGCACCGTCACCGTGCCGGGCTCCGTCGTGCCGATGCTGCTTATCCTCGCGACGTTCGCGTCGAAATTCTTCATCGGCTTCGAACTGGCGACGGGCGCTGGCATCGAGTCGACGTGGGCCGTGCTCAGCGCGCTGATTTCAGGCGTGGTCGCGGGAATCTTCGCGGGCCGCTTCGTGATCTACTGGCTGGCGCTGCGCCCGGCGGCGGCCGTGTTCGAACGGGTCTGATGGTCGAAAGCAAAAAGCCGTGAAGCCGATGCAACGGCTTCACGGCTTCGTCGTCGGAACGCGCGCTTATTGCGGCTGGATATTCGCGGCTTGCAGGCCCTTGGGACCTTGGCGCACTTCGAACAGCACCTTCTGATTTTCTTGCAGCGACTTGTAGCCGTCCGCCCGGATTTCCGAGAAATGCGCGAACACGTCCGGGCTGCCGTCGTCCGGCTTGATGAACCCGAAGCCCTTCGTGTCGTTGAACCATTTCACAGTGCCAGTTGCCATTATTTCCTCTTCTTCTGCAGCGTTGAGCGAGACCGAATCTCGCTTGGGTAAGTAATCGTTGAAGGCGTGTTCACGCGAACGCGGCTTCGGCGGGGATTTCGTCGAGCAGCGTGGAGAGTTGGCCCTCCGTCTCGCGGCCGCTGAATTCACGCAGCGTCGCGAGCAGCGTGCGCCACGGCGCGGGCCAGCGCGTTTCCCGCACGCAGCGGCCGGTCGCGTCGGTGATGCGCAAGAGCGTGGTGTCGGGGTAGTAGGTGAGGGTGACGGGTATTCCGTCGAGAATGCAAGTAGCGGTACAAGGCTTCGGTGTGAACATGCTGTTTTTGTTGGATAAGTGGTCGTCGGTGCGCGCGGCGCGCGCCTGGTCGGTCGACGGTGCAGAGCATTTAGCAACGTCTGTGCCTGTTGGTCGCCTTGTTCCTTGCACGCCCGGCTCCATCGTCGGATTTCGAAAACGCGTTTCTAGATGTTAAGCGGCGAATGCTTTAGTTTTGTGTTAGTTAGCTGACGTTCCGCGGATAAACTGCCTCGCACTTTATTCGAGGAGTCTCATCATGTTCGTCGCTGCCTTGTTGCTTTGCCCCGTCGGTGTCGCCGCGCTTTTCGCCTTCGCCCTGTATGCCGATAAGGTGTTTCGGCGCGGCAGCCGGCAAAAGCCGCCCGCGCCCCTACACTTCGAGACGACGCAGCGGCCCGTCTCCGACCGCTGACGCAGAGAGCCACCGATCCGCTTTCGTTATCGAACGATCGCCCATTCGGATTGTTGCGTTATCGCTGCCCGACTATAGTGCTATCGACGACACAACAGGAGACAAGGCATGAACCGGATCGATCTGGCGGAACGCACCGTGGTCATCACCGGCGGCGCGCGGGGCATCGGCCTCGCGGTGGCCGAGCGGGCGCTGGCTTCGGGCGCGAACGTGGCGCTGTGGGATGTCGACGCCGAGCGGCTGCAGCGCACGCGCGCCGAACTCGCGTCGAAGCACTTGGAGCGCACCGTCAGCGACTCGGTCGTCGAGCTGACCGATGAAGCGTCCGTCGATGCCGCCGTGCAATCGACGCTCGCCGCGCACGGCAAGATCGACGTGCTCGTGAACAACGCGGGCATCACCGGCGGCAACGGGACGACGTGGGAACTGGCGCCCGACGTGTGGCGCCGCGTGATCGACGTGAATCTGATCGGGCCGTATCTCACCTGTCGCGCCGTCGTGCCGCACATGCTAAAGAGCGGCTACGGCCGCATCGTCAATATCGCCTCGATCGCGGGCAAGGAAGGCAATCCGAACGCCTCGCACTACAGCGCGTCGAAGGCCGGACTGATCGGGCTGACGAAATCGCTCGGGAAGGAACTCGCGGGCAAGAACATTCTCGTGAATGCGGTCACGCCCGCCGCCGCGAAAACCGAAATCTTCGATTCGATGTCGCAGCAGCACATCGACTACATGCTCTCCAAGATCCCGATGAACCGCTTCCTCATGCCGGAGGAAGCGGCGTCGCTCATTCTGTGGCTCTCCTCCGAGGACTGCGCGTTCAGCACGGGCGCGGTGTTCGACCTGTCGGGCGGACGCGCGACTTACTGAGCCGCGCGCTTCACGGGAGAGAGACACGGACCATTCCGCCGCGGCGGAAGGCGCTGTCACGTCCCGCGTGATGCGCCGACTGCTGCAGTTTCTCTTTGATGTACGTGCGCGTGCCGGCGCGCGGCGCGGCGCCCGAGTCTCGCGTCGATAGCCCCAAGCCCGCGAACGCGTGCTGACCATTCCAACATTCGGAGACGAAACCATGTCCATGCCCACCATTCGCCAGGTTCGCGCTTTCGTGGTTCGCGGCGGCGGCGCCGATTATCACGATCAGGGCGCCGATCACTGGATCGACGATCACATCGCCACGCCGATGGCGCGCTATCCCGAGTATCGACAGAGCCGCCAGTCGTTCGGGCTGAACGTGCTCGGCTCGCTCGTCGTCGAGATCGAAGCGAGCGACGGCACCGTCGGCTTCGCGGTGACGACCGGCGGCGAGATCGGCGCGTTCATCGTCGAGAAGCATCTCGCGCGTTTCATCGAAGGCCAGCGCGTGACGGACATCGAGAAAATGTGGGATCAGATGTACTTCGCGACGCTCTACTACGGCCGAAAAGGCATCGTGCTGAACGCGATTTCGGGCGTCGATCTCGCGCTCTGGGATCTGCTCGCGAAGGTGCGCAAGGAGCCGGTGTTTCAGCTGCTCGGCGGCCCGGTGCGCGACGAATTGCAGTTCTACGCGACCGGCGCGCGGCCGGACCTCGCGAAGCAGATGGGCTTCATCGGCGGGAAGATGCCGTTGCAGCACGGCCCGGCGGAAGGCGAGGAAGGGCTCGCCGCGAACATCGCGAAACTCGCGGACATGCGCTCGAAAGTGGGCGACGACTTTTGGCTCATGTTCGACTGCTGGATGTCGCTCGATCTCAACTACGCGAAGCGGCTCGCCACGGCCGCGCACGAATACGGCCTGAAATGGCTCGAAGAAACGCTGCCGCCCGACGACTATTGGGGCTACGCCGAACTGCGCCGCTCCGTTCCGCGCGGCATGATGGTGACGACGGGCGAACACGAAGCGACGCGCTGGGGCTTCCGCATGCTCTTCGAGATGGGCTGCGCGGACCTCGTGCAGCCGGACGTGGGCTGGTGCGGCGGCATCACGGAGTTGATCAAGATTTCGGCGATGGCGGATGCGCATAACGTGCTCGTCGTGCCGCACGGGTCGTCGGTGTACAGCTATCACTTCGTCGTGACGCGGCACAACTCGCCGTTCGCCGAATTTCTGATGATGGCGCCGCAAGCCGATCAGGTCGTGCCGATGTTCACGCCCTTGCTGCTCGACGAGCCCGTGCCGGTCAACGGCCGCATGAAAGTGCCGGAAACGCCGGGCTTCGGCGTGCGGCTGAACCCCGAATGCGCGCTGGCGCGGCCTTATACCCACTGACGAGGCGTCCCATGCTGCTAGACAACAAAGTCGTGATCGTGACGGGCGGCTCGCGCGGCATCGGGCGGGCGATCGCGCTGGCGAGCGCGCGCGAAGGCGCGAACGTCGCGATCAATTACTGGCGCGACAACGATCAGTCGTACGGCAAGGCATTGGCGGTGGAGTCGATCGTCGGCGAGATCGAGGCGCTCGGCCGCCGCGCGATTGCGGTGGAAGGCAACGTCGCGGAGCGCGAGACGGGCATCGAACTGGTGCGGCGCACGGTGGGAGCGTTCGGGCGCGTCGACGTGCTGTCGAGCAATGCGGGCATCTGTCCGTTCCATGCGTTTCTAGACATGCCGCCTTCGGTGTACGAAACGACGGTCGCGGTGAACCTGAACGGCGCGTTCTATGTGACGCAGGCCGCCGCGAATCAGATGAAGGCGCAAGCCACGGGCGGCGCGATCGTCGCGACGAGTTCGATCAGCGCGCTCGTCGGCGGCGGCATGCAGACGCACTACACGCCGACCAAAGCGGGCGTGCATTCGCTGATGCAGTCGTGCGCCATCGCGCTGGGACCGTACGGCATCCGCTGTAATTCAGTGATGCCCGGCACCATCGCGACGGACCTGAACGCCGAAGACTTGTCGGATGCCGACAAGCGCGCGTACATGGAAAAGCGCATTCCGCTCGGTCGTCTCGGCGCGCCGGACGATGTCGCGCAATGCGTGGTGTTTCTCGCCTCGGACCGCGCGCGCTATGTAACGGGCGCGTCCTTACTGGTTGATGGCGGGCTCTTCGTCAACTTGCAGTGACGGCGAGCGAAACGGCCGAGTATTTGCGCAGTAACGCGATGAAGTACTCGGCCGGCTCGCTCAGCGTTTCGAACTTGCGGCGCAGCAGGCCGAAGCCCGACAGGCTCTTGCCGATCTCGACGGGCAACTCTACGAGCAGTTGCGCGCGCAGATAGTCGCGCACGACGGACTCGGGCAGCATCGCGACGGCGTCGCTGTTTTGCAGCAGTTGCAGCGTCGCGAAGATGGACGCGCATTCGACGATATCGGCGGGCGTGGTCAACCCCGCGCGCGCGAGTTCTTCCTCGAAGAGACCGCGCGCGGGACTCGTGATCGGCTGAAGAATCCACGGCCATCCGACGAGCGTGTCCAGTTCGAGCGAAGCCTTGCTTGCAAGCGGATGCTTCGCGCGCACGACGAGGCGCATGGCTTCGCGAGCGAGTGGTTCGAAGTCGAAATCGTTGTGCTGTAGCGGCGTGGTCAGGCGGCCGAGCGCGAGATCCACTTCGCGGCGATGCAGAAGTTGCACGACCTGATCGCTCGTTTCGCCGAGTATGCGCACGTTGAGCAGCGGGCGTTCGGACTTCAGTTCGGTGACCGCCATCGCGAGGACGTCGGGCGCCGCGCCCATGATCGCGCCGACCGTCAGTTGTCCGTGACCGCCGCGCCGCTTGTTGTCGAGATCGTCGGCGAAGCGCGTGAGGTCCGCCAGCGAGCGGCGCGCGTAGGCGAGCGCGGCGGTGCCGAGCGGCGTCGGATGCATGCCGCGCGCATTGCGGTCGAAGAGCTGGAAGCCGAACGCTTCTTCGATATCCGCGAGCATGCGGCTCGCGCTCGGCTGCGCGACGTTGATGATGTCCGCGGCCTGATGAAGGTTGCGCGTGTCGTCGAGCGCGACGAGCAGCGCGAGATGCTTGAATTTGAGGCGATTGACGAGCGCGAGCTGTGAGACGTTCTGGTTCATTGAAGAGCCCCGCATGATGCAACGCAACGATGTTCGCTGATACGGTTTTGCGATCGGCCAATCCTGCTTTCGGATTGTCGTGCTATCGGTCGGCGCATTATAGTCGCAGCCATAACGCGCCTCTACGCAAAGACAGGGCGCATCGAACATAAGAAGGCGGCCGCCATGGAGACAGTGGCTTTTCGCATGACCCTGAAGCCGGGCATGCGCGAGGAGTACGAACGGCGCCATCGCGAGCTATGGCCCGAACTGGCCGATGCATTGCATGCGGCCGGCATCCGCGATTACTGGATCTTTCTGGACGAAGCGACCGGTCATCTGTTCGCGACATACAAGCGCGCGGACACACATACGACCGACGCGCTGCCGAACTTGCCCATCATGCGTAAATGGTGGGACTTCATGGCGGAACTGATGGAGACGCATGCGGACAACGCGCCCGTCGCTGTTGCGCTTGCGCCCGTGTTTCATCTTGCGTGAATCAGCCCGAGCCGCGAGGACACCATCATGCAGGTTGTCGATCCGCATATTCATCTGTGGGACCTTTCCACGCACCATTACCCGTGGTTGGCCAATCCGCAGACATCCTTCGTCGGCGATGCGCGCGAGTTGCAGCACGACTATCTGCTCGCCGACTTGCTGCGTGATGCAGAAGGCATCGACGTGCTCAAGCTCGTGCATGTCGATGCGAATCACGATCCCGCCGATCCGGTGGAAGAAACGCGCTGGCTGCAAGGCATCGCGGATGGCGAAGGGCGCGGCATGCCGAACGGCATCGTCGCGGGCGCGGATCTGTCGCGCGACGACGCGCCTCGCGTGCTCGAAGCGCACGCGGCGTTCGCGAATACGCGCGGCATTCGCCAGATACTGAACGTGCATGACAACCCGCTCTACGACTACGTAGGCCGCCACTACATGCACGAGCCGCAATGGCGCAAGCATTTCGCGTTGCTGAGGCGCTTCGGTTTGTCGTTCGACTTGCAGCTTTATCCGTCACAGATGCCCGATGCGGCGCAGCTTGCGCGGGAACATGCCGACACGCAGTTCATCGTCAATCACGCGGGCATGTTCGTGGATCGGACGTCGCCGGCGGGGTATCGCGCGTGGCGTGAAGGGATGCGCGCGCTCGCGGCGTGCCCGAACGTCGCGGTGAAAATCAGCGGTCTCGCGATGTTCGACCATCGATGGACGGTCGAGAGCTTCCGTCCTTACGTGCTCGAAACCATCGACACATTCGGCAGCGAGCGCGCCATGTTCGCATCGAATTTTCCGGTAGACCGCTTGTTCGGCTCTTACACGGCGATATGGAACGCGTATGCGCGCATCGTCGAGGACGCCAGCGCGAGCGAGAAGGAAGCATTATTCGTTCGGAATGCAGAACGTATTTACCGCATCTAGGCAGGAGACGTTCGATGACACCAAGGCTTGAAATGCGGCATGCGAGCAAGTCATTCGGCCGCGTGCGCGCGCTCGGCGACGCGAGCTTGCAGCTCTTCCCCGGCGAAGTGCATGCGCTGCTCGGCGAAAACGGCGCGGGCAAGTCCACGCTCGTCAAGCTGCTCGCGGGCGTTTATCAGCCGGATTCAGGCGAGCTGCTGGTCGACGGCGCGGCGCGGCGTTTCGCCAATCCCGCCGAAGCACGCAATGCCGGCATAGCCGTCATCTATCAAGAGCCGACGCTCTTCGCGGATCTGTCCATCGCGGAGAACATCTACATGGGACGCCAGCCGCGCGACCGGCTGGGGCGCATCCGTTATGACGAAATGCATCGCGAAGTGGATGCGTTGCTCGCCTCGCTCGGCGTCAGCATGCGCGCGCAACGGCTGGTGCGCGGGTTGTCCATTGCGGACCAGCAGGTCGTCGAGATCGCCAAGGCGCTGTCGCTCGATGCGAACGTGCTCATCATGGACGAGCCGACCGCCGCGCTTTCGCTGCCGGAAGTGGAGCGGCTCTTCGAAATCGTGCGCGGGCTGCGCGAGCGCAACGCGGCGGTGCTCTTCATCACGCATCGGCTCGATGAGGTCTTTGCGCTGACGCAACGCATGACGATCATGCGCGACGGCATGAAGGTTCACGACGCGCTGACTGCGGACATGACCATCGATTCCATCGTGAGCAAGATGGTAGGCCGCGATCTCGATACGTTCTACCCGAAGGCCGATGTTTCGCCGGGGGATGTACGTCTTTCCGTGCGCAATCTGACGCGAGAAGGCGTCTTCAAGAACGTGTCGTTCGATGTGCGCGCGGGCGAGATCGTCGCGCTGGCAGGTCTCGTCGGCGCGGGAAGAAGCGAGGTCGCGCGGGCGATCTTCGGCATCGATCCGGTCGATGCCGGCGAAGTCAGGATGGGCGGCGACAAGATCGAACTCGGCAGACCGGCTGCTGCCGTGCGCGCCGGGCTCGCGCTCGTGCCCGAGGACCGGCGCGCGCAAGGACTCGCGATGGAGCTGTCCATCGCGCGCAATGCATCGTTGACCGTGCTCGGGCGACTGATGCGGCACGGTCTCATCTCGTCGCGTAGCGAAGCCTCCCTCGCCGCGGACTGGGGCAAACGCCTTCGCCTGAAAGCCAGCGATCTGGATGCGCCTGTCGGCACGCTATCGGGTGGCAATCAGCAGAAGGTCGTGCTCGGCAAGTGGCTCGCGACGAACCCGAAGGTGCTCATCATCGACGAGCCGACGCGCGGCATCGACGTGGGTGCGAAGGCCGAGGTGTATCGCACGCTCGCGGAACTCGTGAAGGAGGGCATGGCTGTGTTGATGATATCGAGCGAACTGCCCGAAGTGCTGGGCATGGCGGACCGCGTGCTCGTGATGCACGAAGGCCGTATCAGCGCGGACATCGCCCGCGCCGATGCGAACGAGGAGCGCGTGATGAGCGCGGCGTTGGGTGCGGTTTTAGGCGCGCCTGCGCATACATTGGGTCACGCGGCATGATGACACGACACTCTCCCAGCTTGCCCGCCATGCCCGCCGCGCAAGACAAGCGCGGCGGCTTCGCGGCATCCATCGCGAAGAGCCGCGAGCTGACGCTCTTCGTCGTGCTGCTCGCGCTCGTCGGCGCGACGGCGGCCGTGAAGCCCGACTTCCTCAATCTGCAGAATCTGCGCGACGTATTGCTCAATGTGTCGATCATCGGCTTGCTCACGGCGGGCATGACCATCGTGATGTTGATGCGGCACATCGACCTGTCGGTGGCGTCGATCGTCGGCGTGAGCGCGTATGCGGTCGGCAGCCTGTTCGTCATGTTCCCGCATATGCCCGTGTCCGTCGCGATGCTCGCCGGAATATGCATCGGAGTCCTGATCGGTGCATTGAACGGCGCGCTCGTCACGTTCGGCCGCGTGCCGTCGCTCGTTGCCACGCTTTCGACGCTATACATCGTGCGCGGCGCGGATTACGCGTGGGTCCACGGCGGACAGATCAACGCGACGAGTCTGCCCGATGCGTTCGCGAGAATCGCGACCGGCTCGTTGCTCGGCGTGCCGAATCTCGTGTTGATCGCGCTTATCGTGCTCGTCGCGCTGTCGGTGTATCTGAAGCAGTACCGCGGCGGACGCGAGCATTACGCGATCGGCTCGAATCCCGAAGCGGCGCGACTCGCCGGCATTCGCGTGGACCGTCGGGTGATGATCGGCTTCTTGCTGTCGGGCGCGATAGCGGGGCTTGCGGGCGTGCTGTGGCTCGCGCGCTTCGGCACGGTGGATGCCAGCACGGCGAAAGGCATCGAACTGCAAGTCGTCGCGGCGGCGGTCGTCGGCAGCGTCGCGATCACGGGCGGCGTCGGCACCGTGGCGGGCGCGACGCTCGGCGCACTGGTGCTCGGCGTCATCAACATCGCGCTGGTGGTGCTGCGCGTGTCCCCGTTCTGGCAGCAGGCGATACAAGGCGCGCTGATCGTCGCGGCGATCACGCTGGACACGTTGCTCGCGCGTTCCGTCGCGCGCCGCATGATGAGGAAACGAGATCATGGCTAAACCGGATTCCGCTTTGTCCATCGCCAAACGCCGTCATTTGCAGTGGGAAGCGATGCTCGTCATTGTGCTCGTCGTCTCGCTCGTGGCGGGGCGCGTGCTCGCGCCGATGTTTCTGTCGTCGGCCAATCTCTCGAACATGCTGGCCGATTTCACCGAGATCGCGTTGATCGCGCTGCCGATGACGCTCGTCATCGTGGCGGCCGAGATCGACTTGTCGGTGGCGTCGGTGCTCGGCGCATCGAGCGCGCTGATGGGCGTGCTCTGGCATATGGGATTGCCGATGCCGCTGGTTATCGCCATCGTGCTCGTCGCGGGCACGCTCGCCGGCCTGCTGAACGGGCTCGTCATCGTGCGCTTCGGCTTGCCTTCGCTTGCCGTGACCATCGGCACGCTCGCGCTCTTTCGCGGCCTCGCGTATGTGTTGCTCGGCGATCAGGCCATCGCGGATTTTCCCGCGTCGTACACGGCGTTCGGCATCAATACGGTCGGCGATACGTTCCTGCCCATGCCGTTCCTGCTCGTGATCGCGGGCGCCATCGTCTTCACGGTTCTATTGCAGGCGACGCCCTTCGGACGCAGCCTCTATGCCATCGGCGCGAACCCGACAGCCGCGCAGTTCTCCGGCATCGACGTCGGCAAGACGAAGCTCAGGCTCTTCATGATGTCGGGCGCGATGTCGGCGCTCGCGGGCATTGTTTATACGCTGCGCTTCACGAGCGCGCGCGGCGACAATGGCGAGGGCTTCGAGTTGTCCGTCATCGCCGCGGTGCTGTTCGGCGGCGTGAGCATCTTCGGCGGACGCGGCTCGATGATCGGCGTGCTGCTGTCGCTCGTCATCATCGGCGTGCTGCGCAATGCGTTGACGCTCGCGGACGTATCGAGCGAAACGCTCACCATCGTGACCGGCGCGTTGCTGCTTTCGTCGGTGCTGATACCGAATCTCGTCGCGCGCTGGCGGGCAGTACGCGAGAAGCGCCTGATGACGCAGACCTCATGACGCAGACCCTATGACGAACCGTTATACCCCGCGTTGATAACCCGCGCCGAAGCCTCTTTTCAGGGCCTGCGCGCAATGACAGGAGACATCCCGACATGAAAAAGCCCTATCGATTCGCACGCGGCCCGATGCTCGCGGCGGCCTTCCTGGCCGTCGCCGTGGCGCTGAACGCGAGCGCCGCCGAAGTGAAAAGCGGCCTCAAGATCGCGTTCGTGCCGAAGCAGATCAACAACCCGTATGAGGTGATCGCGGACGATGGCGGCATGGCCGCGATCAAGGAGATGAAGGGCGATGGCAAGGTCGTCGGGCCGTCGGACGCGGGGGCGTCGTCGCAAGTCAGCTATATCAACACGCTCATCACGCAGCGCCAGAACGCCATCGTGATCGCGGCCAACGATGCCAATGCGCTCGTGCCGTACCTCAAGAAAGCGATGTCGCAGGGCATCAAGGTCGTGACGTTCGACTCCGACACGGCACCCGAAGGCCGGCAGATCTTCGTGAATCAGGCCGAGTCCGAGGCCATCGGGCGCGGGCAGATTCAATTGCTGTCGAAGCTGATCGGCGGCGAAGGCGAATTCGCGATCCTCTCCGCCACGCCCAACGCGACGAATCAGAACGCGTGGATCAAATGGATGCAGGAGGAGTTGAAGAAGCCCGAGTATTCGAAGATGAAGCTCGTGAAGATCGCGTACGGCAACGACGATGACCAGAAATCGTTCGTCGAAACGCAGGGCTTGTTGCAGGCGTATCCGAACCTGAAGGGCATCGTCGCGCCGACATCGGTGGGCATTGCCGCGGCGGCGCGCTATATCTCCAGTTCGCCGGCCAAGGGCAAGGTCGTCGTGACGGGCCTCGGCACGCCGAACCAGATGCGCGCGTTCATCAAGAACGGCACCGTGCAGGCGTTCCAGTTGTGGGACCCGGGCCAGTTGGGCTATCTCGCGGCGTTCGCGGCGGCGAACCTCGCGTCCGGCACCATCACGGGCAAGGAAGGCGATTCGTTCGATGCCGGCAAGCTCGGCAAGCGTACCGTGGGCAAGAGCGGCGAAGTCATTCTCGGGCCGCCGACCACGTTCGACGCGAGCAATATCGATCGTTTCAATTTCTGAAAGACGCGGCGGAGCGGCTGCACGCTCCGCCATCGTCATGCGATAAGCAACCCTAACTATCGACGCGACTTCGACAGCCGGTGCGCGAGGCCCAGATTCGTCGCGATCTGCCAGACATACACGCGCGAGAAGCGCACGCCGAAGCGCCGCTCGATCAGTTCGCGCAGACGCGCATTGGTCCACGCGTCGCTCGGAAAACCGTGTTTGCGCGGCGAATTCTGCAACGCGGCCGCGATCCAGTCGAGCGCGGCGCGATCCAGTACGGACGTGCGACCGCCGACGCCCATCTTCGCGAGCGCGTCGAGCCCGCCGTCCGACACGATGGCCCGGTAGCGGCGCACTGTCTGCACCGAGAGATGCAATTCGTCCGCGACCGTCTCCACCGATGCGCCTTCCAGCAGTCTGCGCCCGGCGGTCATGCGCCGGACGACGCTCGGAAGGGTGGCGGGGCGGGACGGCATCGCGCTGGTCGCTCGGTCGCGGTCCGCGGCTTTTCTCGCGCGGCCGGTCAGCCGCGCAGCCCGGCGGCGCAGCCGCGCGCCGTGGAGTGCGCTCGGTAAGCGCAGGGCGCGTTCAGACGGGGCGCGGCGTCACGGCGTCCGTATGCGTTCATGCGTGGCTCCTTGTCGGGAGACTGCGGAACTCGATCGGGCGTGCTCAACGGCGAAAGGATGCGCGGCCGGGAAAGCCAGGCCGGCTACTTGTGGGCTACCAATAAACGTTTTACGGCGCAATGGACACGCATGGCCGAAAATATTTCGGCTTGAATATTGGGCGTGAATTGCCTATGGGCCGATCGACGCGCGTGTTCGGCCCACGCACGATGCGCGGCGAGCAACGCTGCGGGTGTCGGTTTTCGGTAGTGCGACTGATTTGCTTAGTCGTGGACAAGGACCACGACTCGCAGACACGTCAAACGCGATAGAACTCGATATCCTGACCCGCATGTACCGCGCGTTTCAACCATTCGGGCATGTCGCCGACGCCGTCCCACGTGTCGCCGCTCGCGTTTCGGAAAACCGGACCCGCGCCGTTCGATACCGGCACGGACGGCAATTTCGGCATCGCGCGATGCGGTTTCGGCGCGCCATTCGCCGCGTTCCCGTTGGTCCTGGTGAACGTGGGCGGTACGGGAGGCGCGGCCTGCGCTTCGGCTAATGCTTCGGCCAGAGCAGTTTCGGTAATCCCGAATTCGGCCATTCGGCTGCGCAAGTACGCAATGATGCTATCTCGCTTTCTTTCGTCCACGGCTTTCCTGATTCAGCTTTTTGATTTGCACAAGACGAACCCATGCCCCGCGCGGACCGGGGCGGTTCGAAGACTTAAATATATGTATTACCAAGCGTGGCGCAGTGTGTGCCGCTCGTCAATTGGTGTATTTACCGCGAGGCTGTTTTAATCCGCCAGACTCATTGACGCATTCGCCGAATAGAGCCGGTCCGGTCCATTCACTCGCTCGAGGATCACCGCGACGGACGCACGACAAGAGTGCGCGCGGGAAGTCACGCCGAAAACCGCGATCCGCTGAGGGGCATGCCGCGCCGCCGCGACGAAGCGGCGGCCGAAAGGCTCGCTCCACTTGTATTGTATGCCGGTCTTGGCAGCGTTTAAAAAGTTTTAACGCGAATGTTGTTCTCCCGGTAATTCCGCGCCGTGCGCGCGAATCGCGGCAATGAGTTCCGCCGGCGTTATTTCATAACGGACTTCGCGATGAATGCCGGGCTTGCGTTCATCGATCTCGATCAGCAGCACGGCCTTGCCGTCAGCAGCGGGTTCGAGCTTCAACGAGCGCACTTCCTGGCCGGTGGTGTCGTCAAATTCGGTCAGGAGCGTCATGGCTCCGGTGGCTGCGCTTCTCGGCATCGACATTCTTCCTCCCGTCTTGCGACGCATTTGTTGTTGTTCCGCTGCATCGCCCAGCCGCGCGCAGCGAATGGCGTGCGCGCTCCAGGGACGAAACAGGGCGGATACGGCGGACGCGAAGCGCGGCGCCTGCGCGAGCGCGCTCCGGTATCTCATTATTGCCTGTCAAATGCGCGGGCGTCCAGCGCGCGAGATTTCCAGCCGCTTGCGCCCGCTTGCGGCCGTTTGCGCCCTCAGGCGTTGGCGGCGATGGCGTCGCGGACCTCGGCCGTGATCTCGAACGAACGCAGGCGCGCCGCGTGATCGAAAATCTGCGCCGTGACGATGAGTTCGTCCGCCTGCGTCTGGTCGATGACCGAGCGCAGCCCGGCTTCCACGTCGCCGCGGTCGCCGATCACCGAGCACGACAGCGAGTGCTCGACGCCCGCGCGCTCGGCCGGCGTCCACGCAATGGATTCGACGGGCGGCGGCAGTTGTCCGGGCGTGCCACGTCGAAGATTGATGAACTGCTGTTGCAGCGATGTGAACAGGAAGCGCGCTTCGTCCGCGGTGTCGGCGGCGAAGACGTTCACGCCGACCATCGCGTAAGGCTTGTCCAGCGTGGCGGACGGCCGGAATTGCGAGCGGTAGACGTGCAACGCGGTCATCAGATAATCCGGCGCGAAATGGGACGCGAACGCGAACGGCAGGCCGAGCGCCGCCGCCAGCTGCGCGGAAAAGAGCGAGGAGCCGAGCAGCCAGATCGGCACATGCAGTCCCGCGCCGGGCACCGCGCGCACGCGCTGGCCTTCCACGGGATCGGCGAAATAGCGCTGAAGCTCCACGACGTCGTCGGGGAACGAATCGGCGCTGCCTTGCAGGTCGCGGCGCAGCGCGCGGGCGGTCGTCTGGTCAGTGCCGGGCGCGCGCCCGAGTCCGAGGTCGATGCGGCCCGGAAACAGCGAGGCGAGCGTGCCGAACTGCTCCGCGATGACGAGTGGCGCGTGATTCGGCAGCATGATGCCGCCCGAGCCGACGCGAATGGTCTTGGTGCCTGCCGCGATGTGCGCGATCACCACCGACGTGGCCGCGCTGGCGATGCCCGTCATGTTGTGATGCTCGGCGAGCCAGTAGCGCCGGTAGCCCCAGCGTTCGGCGTGCTGCGCGAGATCGAGCGAATGGGCGAAGGCGTCGGCGGCGGTGGAGCCGAGCGGAATGGGCGAGAGGTCCAGCAGCGAGAAGGGGATCATTGCGAGTTTGGCGTGCTACAGCGTGATGGCGTGGCGGCGCGACATGCGCATGGGCAGAGCGGCCTCGACGCGGCCACGCGTTGGATATTCGATTGTGCCGAAAGTCTGCGAAGTCTGCCGAAGCGGTCGCGAGCCGAGGATTCTGAGCGGAGTCTGCGCCGACGCTAGGCCAGCACCGGATATCCCTGCTCCGCCGCTTCGCGTTCGTAGCGAAGGATCGGCGCGTAATCCGCTGGCGTGAGGCGCACGAAGCCTTTAAGCCGCAGCCGGCTCCCAAGTGCCGGGTCTTGCGCGACCGTATCGCTGAGCGCGGCGGCGAGCGCATCGACGATTTCGCGCGGCACGCGTTTCGACGCGATGAACGGCAGCGCGGGCGCGCTCGCCGTCACGCCGAGCTCGCGCACGCCGGCCGCCAGTTCCGGCCGATGCGCGCGCACGAATGCGAGCGTCACGCAGTCGATGGCGGCGATATCCGCGCTTTTATCGATCGCGACCGCATGCAGCGACGCGAGATGTCCGCCGCTCTTCGCGACAGAAGCGAAGAAGCGCGAGCCCTGCGCGAACGGCGCCACCGCATGACGGAAGAGGTTCATGCCGCTATTCGAATCGTCGTCGTTGTAGACCGCGCGCAGCCCGCGGCAGTCCGCGAGCGATGCCGCGTTCACATGCGCGCCCGCGACGAGCACGCTGCGATAGCCGCCGCTTTCGTAGCCGTTTTCGTAGCCGCTTTCGCAGCCGGGCGCATCGAAATCGGGCGTGGCGACGAGCTGCACGCGATCATCGAGCGCATGCAGCAGCGGATATCCGCACGTCTGCGACAGCAGCAGGTCGTCGCGCAGCCAGAAGGCGGTCAGGTCAGAAACCGAGTCGGTCATGCCGAGCGTATCGCCGCGGGCCCTGAGCGTGTCGGCGAGCCGGGCGTGCACGGCATCGAGCAACGCGCGCCAGTCGGCGGCGAGCGCGGGCGTGACGTTGTACATCGGCAGGGCGGCGGTCCAGTGCATCGTCGGGGAATGGCGGGGGATGTCGCATCGTAGCGGTATTCGCAGCGATGCGTATTTCAATGGAAGGTCTAGCCTTTTTGCGGCGTCCCGGCTGCCGTAAAAGACGAACGAACCGGCCGGTTCCGCGTCACAAGCCGCCCGAAGCCGCCTCCGCGCTTTCCGCATGCCCGAACGTTCGCACTGCTGCGTCCTCGCCCGAGCCCGCGAACGGATGCACCGGCGCGACCGCCCGCGCGAACGCATACTGCCGGAACCACTCGCCGTAACCTTCCGCGACGAAGCCGCCATTGCTCGCCCGATACGCGTCCCGCCGCTCGCGATAGATGGCAGCCAGCGCAAACCACGGCACGCCCGGCAAGTCGTGGTGCACCGCGTGGAAGTTGTTGTTCAGGAAAAGCAGCCGCCACGGCCACGCGGCCTCGTTGATGACCGTTCGCTCACGTTCCGCGCCCGCCGCGCGATGCTCGTGGAACGATCGCACCGAAGCAAGCGCGAGCGCCGCATAGCCCACGCCTGCGAACGCGCGCCACGGCACGCCGCACCGAGTGTCGAGCCACCACGCGAGCGCCGCGAGCGCGGCGAGATGCGCGACCCAGCTCGCGACGATCCGCCAGTCGCCATCGATAATGGCCTGAGCCGCTTCCCGCCACGACGCGGCGATCGCGAACCACGGCCCGATCAGCACGCGGCCCACGAACGTGTTGCGCGCAGCGATCGCGCCACGCAATACGACGCCCGCGCTCGCCCACTGTTCGGGCGTCACGTAGTAGCTTTCGGGATCGCGGCCGGGCACGGTCAGATGCGCATCGTCGTGATGACGCAGGTGCGACGCGCGATAGACCGCATAGGGAAACCACACGGCGAGCGGCGCTAGTCCGAAGAGCATGTTGACGAGCGGCCAGCGCGTCGGATGCCCGTGCAACAGCTCGTGCTGGAGCGACATGTACCAGCACGACAACACCGCGAGCAACCCGAGCGCGAGCGGCATGCCGAGCGTACGCGCGCTCGTCGCGACGCCAATCCAGCCGCCGTACACCGCGACGATCACGAGCCACGTCGGCCATTCGGTGCGCCAGCGCCACGACGCGCGCCGATCCTGGATTGCATCGCGTTGGGCGTCGTCGAGATAGCGTGGCATGGCGGGCTCTGAATGGCGAAGGGCCATGTTAGCCGCGCACCGCCGCAAGCCCAACGAACGAATACGCCTATGTTTTTCGCGCAGCGCGAATTGGAGCGCGTTTTTCGCGCGCTTTTTCCCATGAAATGGATAGGATCCCGAATCAATGCACATCTGCGACACGGCCGGGTGCCCCGCACGCGATTATTGGCCGCGAGCCGAAGCAGGGTATTCTCTGACGCTGTCCCCGGTTCTTCGCCGCCACGCGCCCCTATGACCCGACCCACCGATTCCGCCCGCTCCGCGCGTCTTTTCGCCGGACTCATCGCGTTCAACGTGCTCGCGTGGCTCTGGGCGCTCATCGCGTTTCGTCACTATCCGCTGCTCATGGGCACGTCGCTGCTCGCGTATTCGCTCGGGCTTCGCCATGCGGTCGATGCCGATCACATCGCCGCCATCGACAACGTCACGCGCAAGCTGATGCAGCACGGCGAGCGCCCGCTCTCCGTCGGCGTGTTCTTCTCGCTCGGACATTCGACCGTCGTGATGCTCGCGACCGCGCTCATCGCCGCCACCGCGCTCGCCGTGCAGGCGCGCTTCGCGGCGTTCCGCGAGATCGGCGCGCTCATCGGCACGTCGGTGTCCGCGTTTTTCCTGTTCGCCATCGCCGCGATGAATCTGGTCGTGCTGCGCGGCGTGTGGCGCGCATTCCGGCGCGCGCGCCGCGGCGACGTGCTGAACGACGACGATGCCGACCTGCTCGTCGTCGGAGGCGGTCCGCTCGCGCGCATCGCGCGGCCGCTCTTTGCGCTGATCGGCAAGAGCTGGCACATGTATCCGCTGGGCTTCCTGTTCGGCCTCGGCTTCGATACGGCGACCGAGATCGGGCTGATGGGCATTGCCGCGTCCGAAGCGGCGCGCGGCATGCCGGTATGGTCGATCCTCGTGTTCCCGGTGCTGTTCGCAGCCGGCATGTCCCTGATCGATACCGCCGACAGCCTGCTGATGGTCGGCGCGTACGGCTGGGCCTTCATGAAGCCGGTGCGCAAGCTCTACTACAACCTCACGGTGACGCTGGCCTCGGTCGTGATCGCGGTGTTCGTCGGCAGCGTCGAGGCGCTCGGCCTGCTCGCGGATCGCCTGCAACTCAAGGGCGGCCTGTGGGACTTCGCCGCGCGTCTGTCGGATCACTTCGGCGCGCTCGGCTATGCAGTCATCGGCCTCTTCGCCGCATGCTGGCTGGCCTCGGCGCTGCTCTACAAGTGGCGCGGCTACGATGCCGCCGACGACGCGCTCGACTCGGGCATCGCGCGCTAGCTTCGACGTTCGCCTTCGCGCCAGCTTTCGTTTTCCTGATGCGGGCATCGTTTCTGCTGTCGATGAGCGCCTGCCGTTCATCGGCTTCGGCATGAACGGCTCTCAGGGAGAACACAACCATGGCAGATACGCAGGACAACTCGCGCGAGGGTTCAGCAGGCGCGGAATCACCGAATCTCGACGATGCACAACGCGAACAGGCGGCCGAGCATTCCACGCCACACGCGCTCGTCATTCACGAAATCGTGCGGGAGGAAGGCGAGGCCGCGATGGAGCGCACCTTCGCCGCGTTGATGTGGTCCGCGCTCGCCGCCGGCCTGTCGATGGGCTTCTCGTTTCTCGTGCAGTCCATACTGGAAAGCGCGGTGCCCGAGTCGCAGTCGAGCCACCTCGTCACGAGCCTCGGCTATACCATCGGCTTCGTGTTCGTCATTCTGGGGCGGCAGCAGCTTTTCACGGAAAGCACGCTGACGGCGGTGCTGCCTGTCCTCACGCGCCGCGACATGAAGACGGTCGCCAAGACCGTGCGCCTGTGGATCATCGTGCTGGTGTTCAATCTGATCGGCACGGCGATCTTCGCGGGCCTGCTGCAACTTCCCGGCGTGTTCTCGCCTGAAGTGACCGAGGCGCTCGCCAAGGTGGCGAAGGCGCCGTATGCCGGCAGCTTCGGCGTGACCTTGGCGCGGGCGTTGTTCGCGGGCTGGCTGATCGCGTTGATGGTCTGGTTGCTGCCGAGCGCGAGATCGGCGCGTCTGCTCACGATTCTGCTCGTCACGTACACGGTCGCGGTCGCGAAGCTCTCGCACGTGATCGCGGGCTCCGTCGAAGCGGCTTATGGGGTGATGTCGGGCGCGGCCAGCGTTTCCGACTACTTCCTCGTGTTCCTCGTGCCGACGCTCATCGGGAATATTCTCGGCGGCGTGTCGCTCGTGGCGATTGTGAATCACGCCGCCATCGCGCCGGAAATCAACGGCACGGCGCAGAACGCGGACTAAGCGGATCAAGCGGACCGAGCCGACGTACGGCGCGGCGCGCTACTTGTTGTTGCCCGCGCCGGTGCCGTACAGCCCGTTGTTGAAGCCGCCGGCGCCGTTCGTCGAGTGTTCCTTGCCGACGGTCGGGCCGCGCGATGCGCCCGCCGCGTCCTTCGACTGCGGCTTCTGCGTCTCATGCACGGCGACGCCGGACGGATTGGCCCGCGCGGTCGAATCGGACGTGCGGTTCTCCTGCTGATCCGAGCCTTCCGGTTTCGTGATCTGCGCGCTGGCGCACACGCTGGTTGCGGCGGCGAAGCACGCGAGCAGCGTGGCGGCGATTCGTTTGCGTGATGCGGACATGAGGTCTCCATGCAGTTCGTGAGCCAAGAGCCGAGCACGAACGATGCCTGAGAAGCGTCTCCGCCGTGTCGGCTCAAGTCTCTCGCTGCGAGCCTGCGCGCCCGCCGGCCGGACCGTGCGGGCGATGAGCGTCGCGCACGTGGCGCGAGTGGCGAAAGCGGCGGTCAGGCCGCTTTCGCCCAAAGCCTATTGGTCGACCTTTTGCGGCTGCCGCCGTCGCGCGGATGAATGTGGACGGCATCGAGTGCGGCGCGCAGCGCCTGAATGCGCTGCTTCTGCGCGGGCACGAGCGCATAGCCGCTGACGACAGCCGCGAGCCGCTCGCGCCAGTATTCGACGTTGAGCGTTCCGGACGACTGGCTCTTCATCGCGCGAAGCTGCGCCACGGCGCGTTCGATATGCTGCAACTCGACGTCCGCCATCGCCGAGGGCAGCAGGCTGCCCTTGGTCTCGCTCTTCTTCTTCATTGTTGGTCTTCCTCTCAGCCGCGCGGCGTGACGCTGTCTCGCGTCTCCCATCGCACGGGCACCCCGTTCACCCACGCGCTTTCTATTGAAACGTCGCGGGCGGCCCTTGCTCATTTTCTGAAATTGTTCGGGCGTGACCGGCAGGCGTAATCCGCAGTCTTGCTCGGCGGCTGCCAACGGTACGACCGTTGACAAAAATGTACGCAACGGGGGCCTGTTGCCTCCGTCTGTCATCGCACATTGATCAAGGGGCTGGCGCGTTTTTCGATGCTGCGCCGCGCCACGCCGAGCAAGCAGAGGCGGGCGGCGAGCTTAGTCCGCGTCGTCGGAGGAAGGCTTTTCCGCGCGCTTGCCGCTGCGCCCGATCTGCGCTTCGAGCGCTTCGTCGAGCTTGCTCACCTTGCGCGGTTTCGCCGGTTCGCGTGCGTTGACGAACGCGATGAAGTCGTCCATCGGCAACGGGTCGCACAGCTTCTTCGAGCCTTCGGCCGCGCGTTCTACCAGATAGAAGTAGCCGCCCGGCATGCTCACGGCCGCGTAATGCGAATTGCCGCTGCGCGTCTTCAGCCGTTCGACGGCGCTGATGGCTCGTGTCGAGCGCATGATGCTAGGCCCGTCCGCTCACGGCGCGCACTTCTTGCCCGCGCCTTCGATCCACATGTTCGACACGTGGCGCTCGCCGGGGTAGAAGCGGTAGGTGGTCTCGCCGTTGTCGTAGCGGACCTTGACGACGTTCGAGTCGCCGAATTCGAGCATGGTGCCTTGCGGAATCGCCGTCTGCTTGTAGGTGGCGTTGTGTTTCTTCGCTTCGTCGGCGATGCACTGGACGATGCTCGCAACTTCGTTATGCGTCGATGCGGCTTCGACTTCCGGCTGGCCGGCGTCTTCGTTATGAAAGCGGCCGCAAGCGGCGATGAGAAGGGGCAGCGCGAGGGCCGCAGCGAGTTTCTTCATGATCTTCCCGGTATGAGGGTATGGATTCGAACGCTCCATTAGAGCACAGCGTCTTTACAGTTCGGCGCAGTGTCGGACGAAGCAACCTACGAGCCCGCACGTCTAAGGGAAGCGCCTCGTTCACGCGTCCGGCGGCACGCCCAGAAGCGGCAACGTCCCTCCGACGATGCCCGAGAACACCGGCCCCGCGACGGTCCCGCCGTAGTACGCGCCGCCCGATGGCTCGTCGATCATCACGGCGACGATCACGCGCGGATCGCTCATCGGCGCGATGCCGACGAACGACGCGCGATATTTGTTCGCCGCATACGACCGCCCGACCTGCTTGCGCGCCGTGCCCGTCTTTCCGCCCACGCGATAGCCCTCGACCGCGGCGGCGCGTCCGGTGCCGTCCGATCCTGTGGCCGCTTCGAGCATGTTGCGCACGGCGGCGGCCGTCGCGGGCTGCACGACCTGCGTGCCCGCGCGGCGCGTTTCGCCGTGGATGAGCGTCGCGGCATGAAAGCGCCCGTCGCCGGCATACGCCGTGTAGATCTGCGCGATCTGCAAGAGCGAGAGCGACAGGCCGTAGCCGTAGGCCATCGTCGCCTGTTCGATCGGCTTCCAACGTTCAGGCGCGCGCAGCCGTCCCGTGGCCGCGCCGGGAAACGTCAGTTCCGGCGCCTGTCCGATGCCGTATTCGCGGTACTTGTCCCAGATGGTCCGCGCGGGAATCTTCAGCGCGAGCTGCGTCAGCGCCACGTTGCTCGACATCTGCACGGCCTCCGACACCGTGATGACGCCATGATTCGACGTGTCGTGAATCACGTTCGGCCCGATCTTCAGCGTGCCGGGATTCGTGTCGATGCGCGTGTCCGGCCGCACGTGACCGAGGTCGATGGCGAGCGCGGCCACGAGCGGCTTGATGGTCGAGCCCGGCTCGAACGTATCCGTGAGCGCGCGGTTGCGAAGCTGCTCGCCCGTGAGACGGCGGCGGTCGTTCGGATCGAAGCTCGGGTAATTGGCGAGCGCCAGCACTTCGCCGTTCTTCGCGTCCAGCACGACGACGCTGCCCGCGCGCGCCCGATGTTTCGCGACGGCCGCCTTGAGTTGCGAATGCGCGAGTTGCTGGATGCGCCGGTCGATCGTCAAGTGGATGGTTTCGCCGTTCTGCGGCATCTCCGTTTCGCCGATCTGCGACACCACGCGCCCGAGCCGGTCGCGGATGACTTCGCGCTGCCCGGCCGAACCGGCGAGGCGCGCGTCCGCGGCAAGCTCCACGCCTTCCTGGCCCCGATCCTCGTTGTCCGTGAAGCCGACGACATGCGCCGCCGATTCGCCTTCGGGATAGAAGCGTTTGGTGTCCGGCACGAGCGTGATGCCCGCGCGACCGATTTCCGCGATGCGCTCGGCCGTCTCTGCCTCTACCTGGCGCTTGAGCAACACGAAGCTGCGATCCGTGCCGATGCGGCGGCTGAGTTCGCTCGCCGGAAAGTCGAGCAGCTTGGCGATGTCGTCGGCGCGGGCGGCGTCGAAACGCTTCGGGCTCGCCCAGACCTCGTACGTGGCGAGGCTGACCGCGAGCATCGCGCCGTTTCTGTCGACGATGCGCCCGCGCGTGGCGTCGAGCGCGAGCGTTCGCTGGTAGCGCTTCTGTCCTTCGCCGATATAGAACGCGTGGTCGACCACCTGCACCCACAGCGCGCGCCCGGCGAGCGCGAGGAACGCGGCGGTGACGCCCGCGAGCACGAACGTCGAGCGCCACGCGGGCAGCCGTTGCGCGAGCATGGCGCTGCGATGATGCGTATGGAATTCGCGGCTGCCGCGCGTCTTATTGCTTTTGAACATCGGCGCGATGCGTCAGGCGGGATCGGACTGCGCGAGGCGCGCGAGCGCGGCGTCGAGATCGGACGAAGGGATGGAGCCGTCCGCATCGGGCAGACGAATGCCGAGATCCTCGCTCAGTACGCGCCGAAGCGCTTCGACGCCGACCAGTTCGCGATGCGTGGTGCCGTCGCGTTCGTCGTGCAGCGATAGACGCTGGTCGAAAAGACCGTAGCGGCGCCCCGGCGCGAGCCGCGCTGCGAGCAGGTGATGCACGAAGACCGACTGCGGATACGTGGAGACGAAGTAGTTCGACATCTCGTAGTCGATGTCGTATTGCGGATCGAAGTCGAAGCGGTAGATGGCCGTCCACGTCCCGTCGATCAGCGCTTCCATCCGATAGTTTGGCAGGCCCGCATCCCAGTCGATGCGTTGCAGCCTGAACGCGCCGTGCGGCGTGATCTGCTCCAGACCGCCTTGCAGCGCGAGCGGCGCGGAAAGCGTCATGCCGCCGAAGCCGACATCCGCGACGAACGCGCCTTCGTCGAGTTCCACGACGAGCAGCATATGCGAGCGCGGCGGCATGACCGATGCATCGCGGCCCCACAGCACGCGGCCCGCGTAGCTTTTCACGCGAAAACCCAGTGCTTCGAGTACGCTGCGGAAAAGCAGATTGTGTTCGTAGCAGTAACCGCCGCGCCGGTTCGTGACGAGCTTGCGTTGAATCGAGGCGAGATCGATCCGGATCGGACGGCCGAGCAGCACGTCGAGATTTTCGAACGGTATCGCCTGCGGATGTAGCAGATGCAGCGCGCGCAGCGTGTCGAGCGTGGGCGCGGGCCGGTCGCCGCCGCCGAAGCCGATGCGTGCGAAGTAGGCGGGCAGGTCGATGAGCGTGTCGGGTGATGTCATATCGATGTTGGCCTCGTGCTGCGAAGTCGCGCAAGCATTCTACGACACGCGAAGCGGAAAATTACAGATGGCCTACAAACGAAGCGGGCGCCGTAAGAAGCGATGCGCGATTGAACTGTGCCGCGTCGCCGGAGGTCTTTCCATTTTCGCTCAACGGATGAGGACACCCACGTCATGCCGAACGATGCAGACAATAGCAGTCAGGCAAGTGCTTCGAAGCCGTCTTCAGCGTCGCCCGCAGCGAAGCGCCGCGCGCCTGCGTGCACGCTCGTGATCTTCGGCGCGGGCGGCGATCTCACGCGGCGGCTTCTGATGCCCGCGCTCTACAACCTGTCCGCCGACGGTCTGCTCGACGACGACATGCAGATCATCGGCGTGAATCACGGCGAGCGCGAGACCTCCGCGTGGCGCGACGAGCTCACCGAGTCGCTGCGCAAGTTCGCCGCCGACAAGGCCAGCACCTTCCATACGTCGAAGCTGAACGAAGACGCGTGGAATCGCGTCGCGAACAAGCTCGAATACTTCGCGGGCGAGTTCGACGACGAGGAGACCTTCGCGCGGCTCGAAGCGCGTCTCACCGAGATGAAGAGCCGCAATGTCGTGTTCTATCTCGCGGTAAGCGCGCGGTTCTTTGCGCCGATCGCGGAACACCTCGGGCGTGCCGGGCTGCTGGAGGAGCAAGACGGCGCCTTCAGGCGGCTAGTCATCGAAAAGCCGTTCGGCACCGACCTCGCTTCGGCGCAGGCGCTCAACCGCTGCATCCTCGCGTATGCGAAGGAACCGCAGATTTATCGCATCGACCATTTTCTCGGCAAGGACACGGTGCAAAGCATTCTGGCCGTGCGCTTCGCGAACGCCATGTTCGAGCCGGTCTGGCGACGCGAATACATCGATCACGTGCAGATCACGGCGTCGGAGACCATCGGCGTGGAAGGGCGCGGCAGCTTCTACGAGCAGACGGGCGCGTTCCGCGACATGGTGCCGAACCATCTCTTTCAGCTGCTCGGCATGGTGGCGATGGAACCACCCAATTCCTTCGACGCCGAAGCTGTGCGCGACAAGAAGGCCGAGGTCTTCGACGCGATGAAGCCGCTTTCGGCGCGCGACGTGGTGTTCGGGCAATATGAAGCCGGCGCGGCGGGACCGGGTTATCGCGAAGAGCCGGGTGTCGCGAAGGACAGCCGCACCGAAACGTATGCGGCGGCGCGCGTGTTCATCGAAAACTGGCGCTGGGCCGGCGTGCCCTTCTATCTGCGCACCGGCAAGCGGCTGACGGAGCGCCGCACGGAGATATCGGTGCAACTGAAGGCGGTTCCGTTCCGGCTGTTCCGCGACACGCCCGTCGACGAGCTGACGCCGAACGTCTACACGCTGCGTATCGACCCGGCGCACGGCACGACCTTCGACTTCAACGTCAAGGTGCCGGGCCCGGTCATGCAGATGGGCGCGGTGCGCTCGTCGTTCGATTACGGCGACTTCTTCGCCGAGCGCGCGAACGTGGGCTATGAAACGCTGCTCTACGACTGCATGCTCGGCGACGAAACGCTGTTTCAGCGCGCCGACAGCATCGAGACGGCGTGGGCGGCGGTGGATCGCGTGCTGCATCCGGAGAGCGAACTGCCGGTACATGGCTACGCGGCGGGCAGCGCCGGCCCGGAGGAGGCGGACCGTCTGCTCGCCGAAGACGGCCGCGCGTGGCGTCCGCTGACCGACAACCGCAAGAAGAACTGAATATTGGATAACAACGATGACCAGCGTGAGCACGGAAACCCGAACGAAGCAAAGAAAGCGCGCGAGCACCGCGAAGGGCGCGGTGAAGGCGGACCGCATTCTCGCCATCGACATCGGCGGGACGGGGCTGAAGGCCGCGGTGCTGTCCGAAGACGGCGAGATGAAAAGCGAGCGCGTGCGCGTGCCGACGCCCAAGCCCGCGATGCCTGATGTAATCGTCGATACGCTCGTCGCGCTCGTGCAGCCGATTCTCACCGAGCCGCCGACGCACATTTCGATCGGCTTTCCCGGCGTGGTGCGCGATAACGTCGTGCTGACGGCGCCGAATCTGGGCAACGAATACTGGCAGCGCGTGCCGCTCGCGGACATGATCTCGCAGCGTCTCGGCGGCATGCCGGCGCGTATGATCAACGATGCCGAAATGCAAGGACTCGCGGCTATCGAAGGTCGTGGTCTGGAGTTCGTGCTGACGCTCGGCACGGGCGCGGGCACCGCGCTCTTTCGCGACGGCGAACTGATGCCGCATCTGGAACTGGCGCATCATCCTGTGTCGAAAAGCCGAACCTACGACGAATACATCGGCAACGCCGCGCGCGAGAAAGCCGGCAACAAGCGCTGGAACCGCCGCGTCGAGAAGGTGCTCGGCATTCTCGACACGCTCGTCAATTTCGACAAGCTCTGGATCGGCGGAGGCAACGCCACGCATCTGAACTTCGAGTTGCCGCCGAACGTGGCGGTCGTATCGAACGCGGCGGGGATCGAGGGCGGCGCGAAGCTGTGGCATCCGCGCTCGGTTCGCGAGACTCGCCAACTCTCCGACTTCAATCAGCGCGAAGGAGCGCCTTCATGAATGCCAATAGCCAATTCGGTTTGCACAGCATAAGCGGCGACGCCGCCGCCGCGTTCGAGGCGCTCGCGCACGTCCAACTCGTCGTGTCGGACTGCGACGGCACGCTGCTTCACACCGACAAGTCGATCAGCGAGCCCGCGAAGGACGCGGTGCGGCGTCTGCGGCAAGCGGGCGTCGAGTTCACCGTCGCGAGCAGCCGGCCGGGCGCGGGCATGCGCTATATCGTGGAGACGCTCGGCGTCGACATGCCGTATGCGTCGTATAACGGCGGCAATCTCGTTCAGCCGGGCACGTGGGAAGTGCTCGCCGCGCACAAGCTGCCGCGCGATGCCGTGCAGACGTCGCTGGAGGCGCTCGCGTCGGCGGGCGTGGATGCGTGGGTGTTCGTCGGCGACGTGTGGTATCTGACCAATCCCGACGGCGCGTATGTGCCGCGCGAACGGCGCACGGTCGGCTATGACGGCGTGCTCGTGCAGCGTTTCGACGATGTGGATCTGGATGCCGTCGACAAGATCGTCGGTTCGACGGCGGACGCGCCGCTGCTCGAACGCGTGGAAGCGCAGTTGCAGACTCAACTCGAAGGGCGCGCGAACGCGGCGCGCTCGCAAAGCTATTACCTCGACATCACGCACCTGCTCGCCAACAAGGGCGACGCGGTGCGCGAACTGGCGAAGCGCCGGAACGTGCCGCTCGAGCGCGTGGCCGTGCTCGGCGACATGACCAACGATATCGCGATGTTCGAGATCGCGGGGACGTCGATTGCGATGGGACAGGCGTCGGAGGCGGTGCAACGACGCGCGAGCCTCGTCTCGTCGACGAACGACGAGGACGGCTTCGCGGTGGGAATCAACGCGCTCTTGTCGGCGCGTGGGGTGTAGCGTGTAGCGTGATATGGCTGGTTTAACGGCGGCGCATCGGCGCGCGGGCTGCACCGCCGCCGCTTGCGCGTTCGTCTTTGTGACGGAAGTTGATGCGGCCCTTCGTCATGTCATACACCGACATCTCCAGCGTCACGCGGTCGCCGGCCAGAATGCGGATGTGGTTCTTGCGCATGCGGCCCGAGGCATACGCGCCGACGACGACGCCATTGTCCAGCGTCACGCGATAGCGGCTGTCGGGAAGCACTTCGTCAACGATACCGTCGAGTTCGATGAGTTCTTCTTTCGCCATTTGAGCTCCTGTTCAAGTAATAGTGGGTGCCGCGCCGCTCGACGCCACGCAACGGCATTCGCGAGTGTCGGCGGGCGACGGTGCGCAGAGCGCATCGCCGCTGCAACGCGTCGGAAGCGAAGTCGGGCGTGATCCGGCGCGCTCGAACGACGAACGCGCCGCGTCTTGCTTTCAGGCTCGTGGCGAGCTTGACGGCATAGGCCGGAACGACGGAACTCGCCTTCGAGCGGCAAGCCCTGGCCGGCATGACCGGGACGGCGACGCCGGCTCCCCGCGAGGCTTCGACCGAGATTCAGGGCGATGCCGCGAGTGCCGATGTGCGGTGTGATGCGGTGAATGGGTCTGCTGTGACTGGCAGGTGCGGTCAGAAAGCGGAAAAACAAGCTACTGACCAAGCACTGAGTCTGCGTCGCGACAGAATCCGTTTAGACAGAGGAAACCGCGCAAAAGTTCCTTGCGCGATGCCCGGCGAGTGATGCTGTGTTCTTGCGATGACTTCGCATCGACCCCGTATTATAACCAACCTGCCTTCTTGAAGCGCCAGAACAGCACGATATCGACCAGCAACATCGCGCCGATGCATGCCGGATAGCCATACGTCCAGTCCAGCTCCGGTATCCGGTGGAAGTTCATGCCGTAGATGCCGGCAATCATCGTCGGGACCGCGAAAAGTGCGGCGAACGAGCCGAGGCGCTTCGTGACTTCGCTTTCCGCCAGCGCGATCAGGCCGAGGTTCACCTGAATGGCCGTCACGATCATTTCCCGGCGGCCTTCGATCGTCTTCACGATGCGCAGCAGGTGGTCGTAGACGTCGCGGAAATATTCCTGCATGCCCGCGCATACGCCCGGCGGCCGCCCGCCGTAGAGCTTGCTCACGGCTTCGAGCAGCGGCGCCGTGTGATGCTGCATGAGCGTCATGCGGCGCTTGAGCGAGTACAGGTCCTCGATGATCTCGCGCGACGCAGCCGAGCCGTTGCGCTCGAAGATGCGCTCCTCCACTTCGTCGAGCGCGTTGCCGAGTGATTCCAGCACGGGGAAATAGCGATCGACGACGGCATCGAGCAGCGCGTACATCACGAACGCCGGGCCGTGCTTGAGCAACTGCGGCTCGCGCTCGCAGCGTTTGCGCACTTCTTGGAACCCTTGCGTGGTGCGGTTGCGCACGGAGATCACGTAGTTGCGCCCGACGAACACGTTGATCTCGCCGACGAGCAGTTCGCCTTCCTCGTCGAATTCGACGGTATGGAACACCGCGAAAAGCGAATCGCCGTACTCCTCGATCTTCGGTCGCTGATGCCCGTGTTGCGCGTCCTCGACGGCCAGTTCATGCAGGCCGAACTGATGCGCCATGTGCGCGAGTTCGCCCGGACCGGGCTCCTTCAACGCGACCCAGATGAACGAGTCGGGCAGGTCCCGGTACGCATTGATGTCGTCGATCTGTACATCTGCGAGCTTTCGGCCGTTCTGATAAGCCGCGCAATTGACCAGCATGGGGCGCCCTTGTTATCTCGATGTAATCAGCCGCGCGCCGCCTTTTGTAAGTGCACAAGATGCACAGGATGCAAGACAGGCGCGGGCGCGCGGACTTCCTCGTGGAAATCTTAGCGGATCGCGACGCGCGACGCGCCCTGTATTTGCACGCGCGCGCGGCGTTCAGCTTGCCGTGTAGTCGAGCTGCGGCACGACTTCCGTGGCGGGCAGCGCGGCCACGTTCGACTGCATCGCGTCGAGCTTGGTCAGCTTGCCTTCGACCGTCGCGCCGACGTCCATGCGCAGCTTCTGATAGTAGATGTTGCCGTGCACATGCGCATTCGACTGAAGCTCGACGAAATGCGCGACCATCACGTCGCCGACCACGCGGCCGTTGATGATGACGTCGTAGGCGCTCACGTTGCCGTGAATCGCGCCCTGATCGCTCACGACGAGCAGCGATTCGTCGCCGGCGCGGCCGGTCACGTTGCCGGTCACCTGACCGTCCATGCGCAGGCCTTCGCTGAATTCGAGGTCGCCCGAGATATGGACATTCTGCGCGATCAGAGTGGAGAGCTTGGCCGGCTTGACGCCTTGCGAGTCTTTCTTCGATGAGAACATGGCGGTTCCTTGCGATGCGGTAAAGGATGGCTTCCGACGATCACGCGCCATTGCGTGCTCGGTCGGTCGGATGAATCAGCGTTGCTTCTTCAAAAAGGCGAGGTCGGTTTGCAGCCGCTCGATCTGCGCGGCGCTTTGCATCGCGCGCTGTTCGAGCGCGGCGCGCGCTGCCGTCTGCTGTTCCAGCGCGAACTGCGCGTGGGCCAGTTCTTCGCGCAGCTTTTGCTCGGACATGGGCGGCGCGCAGAGCACGTCGAGTTTGCGCGCCTGTTCGTGCGAGGTCTTGAGCGCGTAGCCGGCCGCGACGAGCGCGCCGATCGCGCAGATGGCCGCGATCACGCCAGGGATATACGCGGTGCTGCGCTTGGGCGTGAGCGCATAGGAATGTTGGGTCAGCTTCAGCGAGACCCGCTTCGAATCAGCCTTGCGCATTGGGTTTCTGCCTGAAGAGCATGAGATAAGCCTTCGGATTGAGCTGCGCGCCGCCCACGATCACTTCGAAGTGCAGGTGCGGCCCGGTCGAACGGCCCGTCGAGCCGACTTCGGCGATCTCGTCGCCCGGCATCACGTACTGGCCTTCGGTCACGAGAATGCGCGACGCGTGGCCGTAGCGCGTCACCGTGCCGTTGCCGTGGCGGATATCCACCGCGTTGCCGTAGCCGTTGCGCTCGCCCGCCTGAATGACGCGCCCGCCCGCGCTCGCGAGAATCGGCGTGCCGGTCGGCGCGACGAGATCGAGTCCCGGATGAAAGCTCACGTGTCCGGTGAACGGATCGATCCGGTTGCCGTAAGGCGAGCCGAAGTGCGAGCCGGGCGCGGGATCGCGGCCGGGAAACGCCATGTACGCGGTGTAATGCGCAATCGCCTGGCCTTGCAACTGCGAGAGCGTGTCGCTCAGGCAGCCGATGACCTTTTGCGCATCCTTGAGGCGCTGCGAAGGCGTGCCGTCGTGCGCGCGCTCCGCGTTGCAAAGACGCGGCGGCAGTTCCGGACCGCCCGCGCCGTCGAGCGCGCTGGCGGCGCCTTCGCTGTCGGGCAGCGGCGGCACGTCGTGCACGCCGGCGGCCGTGCCCGCGCCGGGCGCGGCCTTCAGCCGGTTATCGAAATCACGCAACTCGCCGACCTGAGCCGCGAGCGCCGCGACGCGCGGCACGAGCGCGCCGATGTCGGCGTCGATGCGCCCGAGCTGCTCGATCTCATAGGAACGGCGCGACACGAACGCCTGCTCCTCGCCGAGATGACTGCGCGCGAACGTCGTGCCGATCGCAATGCCGAGCGCGAGCGCGGCGATCAGAAGCGCGATCAGTCCGATGACGGCGATGGTGCGAGCCGTGCGCGCTTCGACGAAGCGCACGCGCTGGCTCGACACGGAGCGTCTTGACCAGATGACGAACGACATCAGCGAACGGCGTGCAGTGAGCCGGCGCGCGCGTCCGGACGGGGTTGAATTAGGAGAAAGCTCAATCGATTCACGGAGATAGCAACGCCGCGACGGACGACGCGATAAAGCGGGCCGGCAGCGGGCCGGCGATTATGCCGCACGGTGCCCGGCGCGCCGACAGTTCGTCGGGATGGCGAATCAAATTTATACGAATCCGGCGGATGATGCCGATTGCCGATGCGTGAACGCATCGGCGGAAAGCGGCCATTAAACCACTTGGGCGCGCGAACAACGTCAAAAAGGTTGAACCTATCTCGAAAGTATGTTCAGGACGACTTGATGTCGACCCAGCCGATCTCGGGCGCGTCGCCCATGAGAAACGCGTAGTTCAGCTCCGCGGCGGCGCGCAGGTAGTCCCAGACGGCGGTGATGCGCCTCAGCCGGCGCAAGTCTTCGCGACACGACAGGAAGAACGCGCGCGTCACGACGATCTCTTCCGGCAGCACGGGCACGAGCCGCGCGTCGGGCGACGCCATGAAGCACGGCAGGATGGCGAGCGCGCGTCCCTGCAACGCGGCGTGATACTGCGCGATCGCGCTCGTGCTGCGCCAGCGCGACACCGCGCCCGGCACCGCGCGCTCCAGATACAGCAGTTCGTGACTGAACGCGAGGTCGTCGATATAGCTCGCGAAGCGATGCTCGCGCAGATCGTCTTTCGCGCGGATCGGCGCGTGGGCGTCGAGATAGCCGGGCGTCGCGTAGAGCTTCAGGCGATAGTCGCAGAGCTTCGTGTAGACGTATTGGCCTTGCTCGGGGCGTTCGAGCGTCACCGCGATATCCGCCTCCCGCTTCGAGAGGCTCACGAAATGCGGCACCGGCAACAGGTCGATGGAGATGTTCGGATGCGCGTCCTGAAACCGCGCGAGATGCGGCGCGAGAAAGAAGCAGCCGAAGCCTTCCGTCGACCCGACCCGCACGTGCCCCGACAGCGCGTGCCCCGTGTTGGCGATCTGCTCGGCGGCGGACTGCACCGTGGTTTCCATCGCGTCGACGAAACCGAGCAGGCGCTGGCCCTCGGCGGTCAGCACGAAGCCGCCGCTGCGCGATTTGTCGAAGAGCAGCGTGCCGAGCGCGTCCTCCAGCGCGCGCACGCGCCGCGCGACCGTCGTGTAATCGACGCCCAGGCGCTTGGCCGCGCCGCTCGCGCGCTGCGTGCGCGCCACTTCGAGGAAATAGCGCAGGTCGTCCCAGTTCAGTTTCGCGGCGTCGAACTTCGGGCCTTTTTGCATATCGGTCGGGTGTTTTTCTAGTGCCAGGGCGGACTTTTGCATAACTATACTCAAAGGCACGAGCCTGCCGAATAGCGGGCCGAGACCTATAACGGAGACGACATGCCTTTCCCCTCGACGCTCTGTCCGCGTCACGCCCGCGCGTCTTCGCTCCTTTCTCCGCACCGTTCCAATCGAGGAGTCATCCGTGAATATCGTTGCTGAACATCCGGCGCAGGGTGTGCGCCCCGGCGCGTCCGTGCGCACCGCCAAACTGCTGATCGACGGCGCGTTCGTCGAATCGAAAACGGGCGAATGGCGGGACATCGTCAATCCGGCGACGCAGGAAGTCGTCGGCCGCGTGCCGTTCGCGACGACGGACGAGGTGAACGCCGCCGTCGCCGCCGCGCAGAAGGCGTTCGAGACGTGGCGCACGACGCCGCTCGGCACGCGCATGCGGCTCATGCTTCGCTTTCAGGACCTGATTCGCCAGAACATGAAGCGCATCGCGCAGACGCTGACGGCCGAGCAGGGCAAGACGCTCGCGGACGCGGAAGGCGACATCTTCCGCGGCCTCGAAGTGGTGGAACACGCGTGCGGCATCGGCACGCTGCAAATGGGCGAATTCGCGGAGAACGTCGCGGGCGGCGTCGACACGTACACGCTGCGCCAGCCCATCGGCGTCTGCGCCGGCATCACGCCCTTCAATTTCCCCGCGATGATCCCGCTCTGGATGTTCCCGATGGCGATCGTCTGCGGCAACACCTTCGTGCTGAAGCCGTCCGAACAAGACCCGCTTTCGACGATGGAGCTGGTCGAACTGGCGATGGAAGCGGGCGTGCCGCCGGGCGTGCTCAACGTCGTGCATGGCGGCAAAGAGGTGGTCGATGCGCTCTGCACGCATCCGGATATCAAGGCCGTCTCGTTCGTCGGCTCGACGGCGGTCGGCACGCACGTGTACAACCTCGCCAGCCAGCACGGCAAGCGCGTCCAGTCGATGATGGGCGCGAAGAACCACGCCGTCGTGCTCCCGGACGCGAACAAGGAGCAGACGCTCAACGCGCTGGCCGGCGCGGGCTTCGGCGCGGCGGGGCAGCGTTGCATGGCGACGTCGGTGGTCGTGCTCGTGGGCGCGTCGAAGGACTGGCTGCCGGATCTCGTCGAACGCGCGCGGTCGCTGAAGGTGAACGCGGGCACGGAGCCGGGCGCAGACCTCGGGCCGGTCGTGTCCCGCGCGGCGAAGGAGCGGATTCTCGGCATGATCGCGAAAGGCGTGGAGGAGGGCGCGACGCTCGCGCTCGACGGCCGCGATATCACCGTGACCGGCTACGAGAACGGCAACTTCATCGGTCCGACCATTTTCTCGGACGTGACCACCGACATGGCCATCTACCAGACGGAGATTTTCGGGCCGGTGCTGTGCGTGCTGGAAGCGGCCACGCTCGACGACGCTATCGCGCTCGTCAACCGCAATCCGATGGGCAACGGCGTTGGTCTCTTCACGCAGAGCGGCGCGGCGGCGCGCAAGTTCCAGAGCGAGATCGACATCGGACAAGTGGGCATCAACATTCCGATTCCGGTGCCGGTGCCGTCGTTCAGCTTCACCGGTTCGCGCGGCTCGAAGCTCGGCGATCTGGGGCCATACGGCAAGCAGGTCGTGCAGTTCTACACGCAGACGAAGACAGTCACGGCGCGCTGGTTCGACGACGCCGCCGTGAACGACGGCGTCAACACGACCATCTCGCTCCGATAACGACAAGGAGACACGCGATGCGAATCGGTTTTATCGGCTTGGGGCACATGGGCGGCCCGATGGCCGCGAATCTGCTGAAAGCGGGTCACGCGGTGACGGCTTTCGACCTGTCGCCGCCGGCGCTCGACGCGGCGAAAACGGCGGGCGCGACGCTCGCCAGTTCGCCGCGCGCGGCGTCCGAAGGCGCGGAAGTCGTCATCACGATGCTGCCCGCCGCGCCGCACGTCAAAGCCGTGTATCTGAACGACGACGGCGTGCTGGCGGGCGTGAGCGCGGGCGTGCCGCTCATCGACAGCAGCACGATCGATCCGGCCACCGCGAAGCTCATCGGCGAGGCCGCGGCGGCGCACGGCAATCCGTTCGCGGATGCGCCGGTCTCGGGCGGCGTGGTCGGCGCGCAGGCGGGCACGCTCACCTTCATGGTCGGCGCGGACGAGGCGCTCTTCGAAACGCTGCGGCCGGTGCTCTCGGGCATGGGCAAGAACATGGTGCGCTGCGGCGACACGGGCACCGGACAGATCGCGAAGATCTGCAATAACCTCTTGCTCGGCATCTCGATGATCGGCGTCGCCGAAGCGATGAAGCTCGGCGAAACGCTGGGCATCGATCCTTCGAAGCTGGCAGCGATCATCAACACGTCGACGGGGCGGTGCTGGAGTTCGGATACGTGTAATCCCTATCCGGGTATTGTCGAGACATCGCCGGCATCGCGCGGTTATAGCGGCGGCTTCGGCGCGGACCTGATGCTCAAGGATCTCGGCCTCGCCGTGGACGCGGCGCGCGCCGCAAAGCAGCCTGTTTTCATGGGCGCAATCGCGCAGCAACTCTATCAGTCGATGAGTCAGCAAGGTCTCGGCGGACTCGATTTTTCAGGCATTATCAAGCTATACGGCAAACATGAGTGAGTGGGTTCGGCACGCACGTGCGTGCCGAATCTGAGAGCCGGAATAACTGCTTTATTAAGTTGCACTGCACAATGCTTCGCGCTGCGGCTTACTGGGCGGAGTTATCGGGATTACGATGATTCGCTTTCCAAAAAAATGTCCTATTCTGAAAGCACGACGCGCGTGTGCCGTTCAGTTCCACACCAGGAGAAACGGTGTCGCGCGCGCCTCCGATGCAGGCGACGAGCCCGGTCTTTCGGGCGATCAGATGAGGAGCACGCGATGCAAGTTACACGTCATTTGAATATGGAACTCCGGCATGCCACGATGCCGACTTATGTAGCCAGCTATTTCTTTCCGTTGCTGCTTTTGGCATACGAAGCCTGGCGAGTGGGATCCTGGGTCGCGGTGAACGGCTTCAACTTCATGAACTTCAATGCGATGGGCTACGAGTTCGCGTTGATGATCGCCGTATTCGCCATGCAGGTTATCGTGGAAATCGCGTTCCTCGCGGGGGCCGTGCTGACGCGCCATAAAGATGTCGGCCACCGGCTGGCAAATCTGCTGCTTGGGCTGTTCTGCTCGATGGTCGTGCTCGGCTTCGACCTTGCGCTGCAATATGGGTTGAGCGGAAGCTGATCCACGGCGCAGTTTAGTCGTCACAAAGCAAAGGCCGGCTGTTTCGACAGCCGGCCTTTGTGTTTTGCCGAAGCGCGTCGTGCTAGCAGCCCGCCGCGCTCGCGAGGTTCGGCGGCTTGGCGGCGCGTTCGGCGTACCACTTCTCGCTGGCGTCGCGCAACGCGGTGCGCAAGCCTTCCTCGACAACCGGGTGATAGAACGGCAGCTTCAGCGCGTCGTCGAGCGTCAGTTCGAGTTGGATCGCCCAGGCGAGCAAATGGCCGACGTGCTCTAGCGCCGGGCCGCAGCCTTGCGCGCCGCGCAGTCGGCCGGTTTTCGCGTCGGCGTAGACGTGCAGCAGGCCGCGGTTGTGGCGCATGACGCGGCTGCGTCCCTGCGTTTCGAACGACACCGCGCCCGTGACCGTCATTTGCTTGTCGAGCGATTCGTACGACGCGCCGACGATAACCACCTGCGGCTCGCAGAACACGATCGAGAACGGAATCTTGCGCTTCACCGGCTGCACGTCGGGGAAACGCGCGGCGTTCTCGCCGGCGAGCTTGCCTTCGTCGGCGGCGTCCTGTAGCCACGGACGCGTGCCGTCGCAGTCGCCGGCAAGGAAGATCGCGCTGTCGCCGCACTGCATCGTGGATTCGTCGAAGCGCGGCACGCCTTTTTCGTTCAGTTCGATGCCGGCGTGTTCCAGCGCGAGCGGCTTCGGATTCGGCGCGCGGCCCGTGGCGGCGAGCACGAGGTCGAACTGCTCGGTGCGCGTGGCGCCGTCGCGGGACTTGAAGCGCAGCGTCGGCCGGCCGTCTTCCAGCGACATGTGTTCGATGTCGCCGTCCGGATCGAGATAGAACTCGTCGGCGAGCGCCGCCGTGAGCGCGTCGCGCACCGGCGTGTCGGACAGCGCCGCGACGCTGCCGCCCTTGCCGAACATGAAGACTTCCACCGACAGTCTCGCGAGCGCCTGTCCCAGTTCCAGCGAGAGCGGCCCGGTGCCGAACACGGTCACGCGCTTAGGCAGCGTGCGCAGTTCGAAGAGATCGTCGCTCGTGATGAGCTTGTCGCCGAAGACCTTGAGCTCGTCGGGCACGCTCGCCGCCGCGCCCGTCGCGATGACGACGCTTTTCGCCTCGACCCGGGTGCTGTCGCCGACGCGAAGTCGCCCCGGCGCTTCGAAGCGCGCCTGTCCGCGCAGCAATGAGCCGTCCGGGAACGCGTCGATTTCCTCGACGATACCGCGCACGAAGTGATCGCGCTCCCCGCGCACGTAGTCCATGACGCGCGCCGAGTCGACATCGAGCGCGTGCGTGCCTTCGATGCCGCGCGCCGCGAGCGAGCGGGCGTCGTGCAGGCCGTTCGCGGCGGCGAGCAGCAGCTTCGACGGCATGCAGCCAACGCGCGCGCACGTCGTCCCCAGTTCGCCGCTTTCGATCAGCACCGTCTTCGCGCCCGCATCGCGCGCCGCGCTAAACGCGGCCATGCCGGCCGTACCCGCGCCGATCACGGCGACGTCCACTTTCACAGAGTCCATAGGCGAATCAGCCGTTGTCGGCGAAACCCGGATACAGCGTCATGCCGCCATCGACGAAAAGCGTCGTGCCGACGACGTAATCGCTGTCATCGGACGCGAGCCACACGGCGGCGCGGCCGATGTCGTCCACCTCGCCGATCCGTCCGTACGGCACGAGCGTCAGCAGGCGGTCGAGCGCCTCTTTCGAATCCCACGCGTCCTGGTTGATCGGCGTTCGGATCGCGCCCGGCGCGATCGAATTGACGCGAATGCGCTGCGGCGCGACCTCCTGCGCGAGCGACTTCATCAGCATCTGAATGCCGCCCTTGGACGAAGCGTAATTCACGTGTCCCGCCCACGGAATGACTTCGTGCACCGAACTCATGCAGATGATCTTGCCGAGCGCCTTCGACACCGGCCGCGGCCCGCGCCGCATGAACTCGCGCACCGCGCGCTGCGCCGTCAGGAATTGCCCGGTCAGATTCGTGTCGATGACCTTGCGCCACTCGTCGAGCGTCATGTCGACGAACTTCGCGTCCTGCTGCAATCCCGAATTCGCGACGACGATATCCACCGTGCCGTAGCGCTTCACGACGGCGTCGAACATGGCGTCGACGGCTTTCTCGTCTGACACGTCCGCGCCGACGGCGAACGCCTCGCCGCCGAGCGCCGCGATCTCGTCGGCCAGCTTTTCGGCCGGCTCCGCGTGCGAGTGATAGTTGATGGCGACGTGCGCGCCGGCGTCCGCCAGCGCTTTCGCGACGCCCGCGCCGATGCCGGAGCTGCCGCCGGTCACGAGCGCGATCTGGCCTGCGAGGGCTTTTTGCATGAGGCTTCCTGATGTCGGTTGATCCGTTGTGAAGCCGCAGCAAGGTGCGCGCCCGACATGCGACGCATTCTCAAGCGCCGAGGAGTTGCCGGTAGACCTCGGCGTAACGTTGCGCCGCCGTCTCCCAACCGAAGTTCTGCGTCATCGCGCGCTTGACGACCGTCTTCCACTCGGTGCGGCGCGCCTTCAGCGCAAACGCACGGCGAATCGACGCGACCATGCCCGCGCGCTGGAATCGGTCGAAGACGAAACCGGTGGCCGTGTCGTCGGCGAGATTTTCGAGCGAGCAATCGACGACCGTGTCCGCGAGGCCGCCCACGCAATGCACGAGCGGCAACGAGCCGTAGGCGAGCGCGTACAACTGCGTGAGCCCGCAGGGTTCGAAGCGCGACGGCACCATCACGACGTCGCTGCCCGCGATGATCGAATGCGAGAGGGTTTCGTCGAAGCCGAGCTCGACCGCCACCGCGCCCGGATGCGCCGCCGCGGCGTTCTTGAGGCCGGTTTCCAGCGCCGGGTCGCCGGTGCCGAGCACGACGAGCTGCCCGCCGCGCTGCACGATCTCGGGCACCGCCGACAGCAGCAGATCGATGCCTTTCTGCTCGGTGAGCCGGCTGACGACGCCGAAGAGCAGCGCGTCGTCGTCGCGTGTCAGTCCCATGCGCTCCTGTAGCGCCGTCTTGCACTTGCTCTTGCCGGCGGGTTTCGCGGCGGTATAGCGGGTGGCGATCGCGTCGTCGATGGCGGGGCTCCAGATCGCATAGTCGACGCCGTTCAGAATGCCGCTGATGTCGTGCGTGCGCGTTTGCAGCAGGCCGTGCAGGCCCGCGCCCTGCGCTTGCGTCTGGATTTCGCGGGCGTAGGTCGGGCTGACAGTCGTGATGCGGTCCGCGTAGTACAGGCCGGCTTTGAGGAACGAAGTCTGGCCGTAGAACTCGACGCCTTCCACCGCGAAGAAATCGGCCGGCAATTGCAGCGCGCCGAATTGCGACGCGGGAAAGACGCCCTGATACGCCAGGTTGTGCACAGTCATGACGGTCGGCACGCGCGGCGCGCCGCCACGCTCGAACGCGCGCAGATAGGCTGGCGCGAGGCCCGCGTGCCAGTCGTGCGCATGGACGATATGCGGCCGCCACGCGGGATCGGCGCCCGTCGCGATGCGCGCGGCGCTCCAGCCGAGCAGCGCGAAGCGGCGGTCGCTGTCAGCGTACGGCTTGTGCGACGCGTCCAGATACGGATTGCCCGGACGGTCATAGAACTGATCGGCGCGCACGACATAGACCACGACGCCGTGCGGCTGCAACACGCCGCGTTCGAGGCGCACGTCGCCGGCGCCGAACGCCGCGCCGAGGCTTGTCACCGGCTGGATGTCGGAGAGCCCGGCGATCACGGCCGGAAAGCCGGGCAGCACGACGCGCACGTCCGCGCCGAGCTGCGATTGCGCGGGCGGCAGCGCGCCGACCACATCGGCGAGGCCGCCAGTTTTCAGAAGCGGAAACATTTCTGCCGCGACATGCAGCACGCATACGGTCATCGGCGCTCCCGTCGATTATGGTTGACTGCGTTATCGGGCGAGCGGCGCGCCCGCCCCCGGTCCGGCCTGGACTCGCGATCAGCGCTCGGCGAGCCGCGCGAGCGCATCGCGCGTAACGAGCGTGACGCCCGACTCGGTGCGGAAGAACCGCGCGGCGTCTTCTTCGGGATCCTCGCCGATCACGAGACCCTCGGGCACCGTGCAGCCGCGGTCGATCACCACGCGCTGCAACCGGCAACTCGGTCCCACCGTCACCTGAGGCAACAAGACTGCCTCGTTGATGTTACAGAACGAGTGCACGCGCACCGCCGACGAAAACACCGACTTCGACACCTGCGAGCCGGAAATCACGCAGCCGCCGCAGACCAGCAGATTCGTGATCGCGCCTTGCTGGCCGTTCAGGTCGCGCACGAACTTGCCGGGCGGCAGCTGCTCCTGATTGGTCCAGATCGGCCACTTGCGGTCGTAGAGATCGAGTTGCGGAATCGTCGACGCGAGATCGAGATTCGCGGCCCAATAGGCGTCGACGGTGCCGACATCGCGCCAGTAGGCGGGCGCGTTCGGATCGTTGTCGGACGTGACGCAGGACATGCCGAACGGATGCGCGATCGCCCGGCCGCTCGTCACAACGCGCGGAATGATGTCCTTGCCGAAATCGTGGTCCGTGCTCGACGCGGCGATGTTCTCTTCGAGCAGTTGATACAGATACTTCGCGCTGAACACATAGATGCCCATGCTCGCGAGCGCAATGTCGGGCTTGCCGGGCATGGCGGGCGGATCGGCGGGCTTCTCCAGAAACGCGGTGACGCGGCGGTTCTCGTCGACGTGCATCACGCCGAAGGCCGTCGCCTCCATGCGAGGCACTTCGATGCAGCCGACCGTGCAGTCCGCGCCGCTCTCGACGTGGTCGAGCACCATGCGCGTGTAGTCCATCTTGTAGACGTGATCGCCCGCGAGCACGATGATGAATTCCGGCGCGATCGACCGGATGATGTCGAGATTCTGGAACACGGCATCGGCCGTGCCGCGATACCAGCTCGAATCGACGCGCTGCTGCGCCGGCCAGATGTCGATGAATTCGTTGAACTCGCCGCGCAGGAAACCCCAGCCGCGCTGAAGATGGCGCAACAGCGAATGTGCCTTGTACTGCGTGACGACCGCGATGCGGCGAATGCCCGAATTGAGGCAATTGGACAGCGCGAAGTCGATGATGCGGTATTTGCCGCCGAAGTGGACGGCGGGTTTGACCCGCTTGTCCGTGAGCGGCCCGAGACGCGTGCCGCGACCGCCGGCGAGGACGATTGCGAGCGTGGACTTCTGCAAGTCGGTGCGATTCTTTGACGGCGTCTCCATGTCGGCTCCTGATTTTGACCTGCGTCTGTTGATGTCGTGTGGATGCTAGGCGGTGCTTCGATCCTCGTGGGTTTGGCGGCCGCTGCGTCGGGCGGTGCGCGCGTTGATGTTCGTAGCATTATCGGCGCGCGTTCGAATCCTGCGGGGCTGGCGTTCGAATTTTTGTTGCCGGCAGGCATTGGTCGTCGAGCGCACCGAGCAAGGCATATGCCAGAGCGCGTGTCGCGAAGCGCGGGGTGTGGCGCGGCGGCGCTGTTGCATGCGCGCGACTGGACAAAATGCGGCGCCGCAATTTATAACGAGCACGCGATGCCGCGCGGGGCGTTGGCGCGGCACAATACACAATGGCCCGCCGGATCGACTTTCACCGCCGTCTCACAGCCTCCTTGCCAGTCCGGAAATGACAACATGAACAATGTCCTGAGTATCCAGTCGCACGTCGTGTTCGGGCATGCGGGCAACAGCGCGGCGGTCTTTCCCATGCGGCGGCTCGGCGTCAACGTCTGGCCGCTCAACACGGTGCAGTTCTCCAATCACACGCAATACGGCCGCTGGACCGGCGGCGTGGTGGATGCCGAGGAACTGCAAAGCGTGATCGAAGGCATCGGCGCGATCGGCGTGCTCGCGCGCTGCAACGCGGTGCTCTCCGGCTATCTCGGCGCGACGGAGCAGGGCCGCGCGGTCGTCGAGATCGTCAAGATGGTGAAGGCCGTGAATCCGCGCGCGCTCTACTTCTGCGATCCGGTGATGGGCGTGGAGGGCGGCTGCACGGTCGCGCCCGGCATCGAAGATTTCCTCGTCACGACGATGCCCGAAGTCGCCGATGCGATCATGCCCAATCACAACGAGCTTCAGAAGCTCACCGGGCGGACCATCGAGACCGTCGAGGAAGCCGTCGATGCCTGCCGCGAAGTCATCGCGCGGGGGCCGCGCGTCGTGCTCGTCAAGCATCTGCTGGATCGCAACAGCCGCGCCGATACGTTCAACATGCTCGCCGTCAGCGCGAACGAGGCGTGGTTCGCGCAGCGGCCGCTGTATCCGTTCGCGCGGCAGCCGGTCGGCGTCGGCGATCTCACGAGCGCGGTGTTCGTCGCGCGCACGCTGCTCGGCGACTCGCTTCGCAACGCGCTCGAACATACGCTCGCGGCCGTCAACGCCGTGGTGAAGGCCACCTACGAGGCGGGGCGCTACGAACTGGAGATCGTGGCGTCGCAAGACGAAATCGCGAAACCGACCGACCGCTTTCCCGCCATTCGCGTGACCGGTAACGCGCCGGCCGCCGCCCGCTGAAGATCAGGCGGCAGCCGCTGCCGCCATCGCCCTGAAGTTCTCGGGCGTGGCGAACGCCCGATACTCGGCCTGCATCTCGGGCGTGAGGAATTCGAGCATCGTGGCGTTCTCGATCCAGAACTCGATCACGTCGAAGAAATGGTCGCCGCGCGTGCAACGCACGGCGCGCCAGCCTTCGCGCTCGCCGATCGCCAGCACGTCGGCGGCGCTGCGCTGCGTCGCGATAGCCATATGGAACGCGCTGTATTGCGGCCGCTCGACCGTGCCCGCGCCATAGCTCACGCTGGTTTCGTGTCCGCCGCCGGGCGTGATCACGCGATCGCTCGGATAGACCTCGATGATGCTGCCGCGCTCATCGCCCGCGACGGCCATCCATGCATCGGGAAACGGCGAGAAGGGCGCGGCAAAGCCGTCCCATAGTTCAGCGAGCACGTGCGCGACGTGCTTCGGGTCGCGGGCGGGAATAGACGCGTGAAAAATCATATGAGCACTCCGGTAGAGAGCGGCGCGGTTGCATGAGGCAATGCGCGTGGATGCTTTCACGCGGCGCTAGTGAGTGTCAATTAGCGTTGTCCGCGACATTGCGGATTAATACTTTGTTTTGTCTTCCGGATTCTTTTTGTCTCGTCATTTGAATGACTAATAGCCGCGCAATACACCTCGAACTTTTAATAGCCCGACAAATACACTTGCGGCAATTAGCCTTGAACGTTACGCTTCGTTCCACCAGCGATTTATCCATTCGCAGGTGCACGTTTCTCCATTGCTCAGAATCTTTGAGCCATTACAAAACAGCGCCCGTCAGGGCGTGATTCTGTGGCCAGTGCTTGCGTCGGGCTAATTCGACCGCATGCAAAAGCCATATAGGCAAAACTTGCGCGCATGAGACCAGCGCCTCGGAGCGAAACACCCGTTTCGCCCGGTCTTATGTCGTGCGCGACGTTTTGTTTGCTCGATTCACGCAGAAGGCATGCATGCGCATGTCATCGCGGAGCGTTGTGCGCCTGAAAACGCATGCCGCAACGAATTCATTTAACGATAGGCGGAGTTGAGACATGGAAGGAAAACATACTCATTGGATTAGCGCCCTCGCTTCGGCGGCCGCGTTGGTTTTACTTGCCGGTTGCGGCGGCGGTGGTGGTGGCGAATCGACTTCGAACGGAACGGGCACGACCACGTCGACGAGTCCGGGCGGAACCTCGTCGTCGGGCGGCGGTTCGACCAGCACCACGCCGACGCTCGCCGCCGCGACGCAAGTCGTCGATGGCACGGCGCTCGGCGCGGCGCAATGGGCGAGCGGCTCGACCGCGAGCGGCGGCACGGGCCAGCAGGTGAGCAGCCTGAACTGCACGGTCGCGGGCAATACGTACAGCTACTCGCACCTGTCCATCTATCAGAACGGCAAACAGCTGGCGCTGCCCGCGAATATCGGCACCGTCGCGCCGACCATGGCGTTGCAGACCGGCTGCGTCTATCCGGTACATACCGACGACAACACCGGCAAGATCCGCATGGATGAAACGAGCAATGCGTCATACACGCTCGGCCAGTTCTTCGCCGTGTGGGGGCAGCCGCTTTCCTCGACGAACGTGGCGGGCATCACCGGACCGGTCACCGCATGGGTGAACACGGGCGGCGCGCTGCAACAATACACGGGCGATCTCGCCGGTCTCGTCCTGCCGCAGCACGGCGAAGTGACGCTTGCCATCGGCACGCCGCCCGCGCAGATTCCGACCTACACGTGGATCGATCCGCCGGCGTTCAACACCAATCCGGTCACGCTGGTTTATGGCGGCGTCGTCGGCGATACGGACGCGTGGGGGATCGGCGGCACGGCGACGGGCACGACCATCGATGGCATCACTTGCGCCGCGGGCATGGCGGAGACGTTCCACGTCCACGCGCACGTCGCGATCATCAAAGATGGTCAGTGGCTGCGATTCCCGAAGCAGATCGGCATTCCGGGAAGCTGCAACTACGAGATGCACACGCATGACCAGACCGGCATCGTCCATATCGAAACGCCGAACGTGAAGACCTACACGCTCGGGCAGTTGTTCGACATCTGGGGCCAGCCGCTCACGACGACCAACGTCGCGGGTATCCAGGGCAACGTCGTGGTCTATATCAACGACAACGGCGACTCGCGGCGTTATCTGGGCGATCCGCGCGATATCGTGCTGACCTCGCATCGCGATATCACTTTCCAGATCGGCTCGCCGGTCAACGCGCTCCCCACGTACTCGTGGTACGAGCCGCAATAAGCGGTAAGCGATAAGCAGTAAGCGATAAGCGGCGCCGGAAACGGCGTCGACACAAGCGGGCGGCGTTCGGTGAGCGCCGCCCGTTTTCATTGCGCCAGACAAAAAAAAGCCGCCCGGGGTAGGCGGCGAGAGCGCGTCCGTTGCGAGACTGTCCCGAACCGGGGAACGGACGCGTGAGGAGACAACGGGATGCAGGTGAGTATCGCAAGGCCGCATGGCCGACTCAACCGGCATTTGGAAGCACTGCGTTTCGCGTTGGCGCGATTATCGCGATCCGCGCAGTTCTAGCGGTGTCCGTCGCAGAAGCCGGATGCGTTCCAAGCGAATCAGCATTCGTTCGACGGCATCAGACGCGGATAGCCGGGCTGCGCCGAATAGACGGTCGTGACGCATGCGCCGGGTTGCACGTCGAGCGTGCTGTCGATTTCCCGCTTCGCGCCGTCGCGGGTCTGCACGCCGTAGCGATACACCTTCGCGGTTTGCTCCGGCGCCTTGTCGAAGAGGCTCGTCAGATCGAAGCTCAGTCCCGCGCCCGCCCCGATGCCGCTCCAGCCGCTGCCGCCTGCGCCGCCGCCGCCGACGCTCACCGCCGGCCCCGACGACGCCGCCGCGCCGGTGGCGACCGTCGTCAGGTACTGCTTGTCCGCGATGCGTCCGTTGGCGAGCCGGGCGTCGGCGGGAAGCGCGCCGGATGCGCCCGGACCGCTTGCGCACGCCGCAAGCAGCGCGCTTGCGACGACGGCGACGCCAGCCAGCGCCGGGCATTTGACGATGCGTTGATACGATTTCATTGCAGCCTTCGTTGAGCTTCTGAAAACCCTCCGTTCGACGTCGAGCGTCTGTGCCGCAAGAGCCGCGAAGCATCGGACAAAAAATGCCGCCCGAAAAGGGCGGCGAGCCGATGTGTCGACGGCAGCCGGCATGCGCGGCTGAGGGAGGCGCGCGCGCCGCGGTATGGTGCAGCAGCGCCGTGCCTATTTGAACCAGACTCCTCCGATTCCGCCAGCCGCCGATTCACTCGCGCAGCAGGAAGTCCACGATGGCGTCGCAGACGCGGCCGAACATCTGCGTGCCCGTGACCGTCGGACAGCCGCGAGCTCGGGCGGCTTCGATGAACGGCGTGATGGGCGGCTTGGTGACGACATCGCCGACGAACGTGGTCGCGGGAAGGCGCGATACGTCGAACGGCAGCGGATCGCCCGCGCGCATGCCGGCTGGCGACGCGTTCACGACGATGTCGTGTGTCGGCGCGTCGCCGTCATCGGCGATGCTCACCGCGCCGCGTCCCAGCGATGCGAGCCGCGAGACGAGCGCGCCGGTGCGTTCGGCATCGAAATCCCGGATGGCGAGCGACGCCACGCCGGCCTCGATCAGCGCGTGACCGATGGCCGAGCCCGCGCCGCCCGCGCCGATCAACAACGCGCGCTTGCCAGCCGGCTCGCAGCCTGCGTCCGCGAGCGCGGCGACCATGCCGACGCCGTCGGACATGCCGCTGTGCCACGTACCGTCGGCATTGCGTCGGAGCATGTTGGTCGCGCCCAGGAACGTCGACTCGCCGGTGAGCGTGCGGCAGTACCGCGCGGCGCTGAACTTGTGCGGCACCGTGATGATGATGCCGTCGACGTTCTGCATTGGCGTCACGCCGGCGAAGAAGGCGTCGAGATCGGCCGGCGCGACGTGCGCGGGAACGACGATCGCGTCGCGGCCGGCCGCGCGCATCGCCGCCGTGACGCCGGAGGGCGAGCGCACCTGCGCGATCGGATCGCCGACGATGAAATACACGCGGGTTGCGCCGCTCAGGCCCGCATCGAGCGATGCGGAGAAGGATGTGTCGTGCGCCATGCGTCGGGTCTCTCCGTTGGACGCGCGGGGGAGCGCGTGCGTCGATGTGAAAAAGCGTGGATGGCGAACTGTAGTGGAGATTGAAAAGGGCTTCAATGAAGTCCCCTACGAGAAGCAACTAACGGTCGAGCCGCTGCGCCTCCGCTAAGTTAAGAGAGGAAGACACACGCTGAAAACCGCGTCTTCAAAAGCAGGCAGGCGACCGAGCCACTGACGCCCTCTGCGCAGTGCGCCATCGATGACCACGCGCGCCAACGCAAAGCAGCACACGCCCTCGATCGGCTAACCCTGCACTATCCTTTGCAAATCAAGCCCCTTCCGAGGCCCATCATGTCAGTCGCGACCGCATCGCTCCCGCGCGTGAAGTCCACGACTTGCCGTCGCCGCGCGGTCTGCCGCTCATCGGCAATCTGCATCAGCTGCCGCCTGCGACGCATCATCTGACGCTCGAACGCTGGGCCGCCGAGCTCGGCACGCCGTACGTGTTCCGGCTCGGCCGCACGCCGGTCACGGTGTGGTCGGACATCGAACTGAGCCATGCCGTGATGCGCGAGCGGCCCCATCGCTACCGGCGCTACGAGCCGATCGAATCCGTGCTGAAAGAGTTCGGCTGCAATGGGCTCTTTTCGGTGGAAGGCGCGGCGTGGCTGCCGCAACGCCGCCTCGTCATGCAGGCGCTCTCCATTCCGCACATCAAGGCGTTTTATCCGACGCTCGCGGCCATTACCGACCGGCTGCGGCGGCGCTGGGAAGCGGCGGCGCGCTCGGGCAGTGTCGTCGATATGATCGCCGACCTGAAGCGCTTCACGGTCGATGCGACGAGCGCGCTCGCCTTCGGCGAAGACCCGAACACGCTGGAACGGGAAGGCGACCTCGTCCAGCAGCATCTCGCGCTGCTTCTGCCGATGCTCATGTCGCGCGTGAATGCGCCGTTCGCTTACTGGCGCTATCTGAAGATGCCGCGCGACCGCCGCTTCGAGCACGCGATGGCCGAAGTGCATCGCTACATTCGCGCGCTCATGGCCCGTGCGCGCGAACGCATGCAGCCACAGGAGGAGCCGCGCAATCTGCTCGAAGCGATGCTCGCCCTGCGCGACGCGCCGGGCGCCGACATCACCGACGACGACGTCGCCGCCAACGTGATGACGCTACTGGTGGCGGGCGAAGACACGACGGCGACGTCGATTGCCTGGGCGCTGCTGTTTCTCGGAACCGACGATGCGCTTCAGGCGCGCGTGGCGGCCGATGCCCGCCACGCGCTCGGCGACGCGCGCGTGTGTCCGACTTACGACGCGATGCGCGCGCTCGATTCGTGCGAAGCCGTCTGCACCGAGGCGAGCCGCCTGCATCCGGTCGCGCCGTATTTGTCGTTCGAGCCGCTGGAAGACGTGCAGTTGTCCGGCGTGCGCTTGCCGGCGGGCACCAAAATGTTCATGCTGAATCGCCCGGCCATGCTCGATACGCGGCATTTCGCCGATGCCGCGCGCTACGACCCGCAGCGCTGGCTGCGCGATCGTCGGCAAAATGGAGACTCGGACGCGCCGACGCATGAACCCCGCGCCTGGATGCAATTCGGCGCCGGGCCGCGCGTGTGTCCGGGGCGGCATCTGGCGTCGGTGCAAATGCGGCTCGTCGTGTCGATGCTGACGGCGAACTTCGTCGCGCGGCTGGCGACCGATCCGGCGAACATCCACGAAGTCTGCGCCTTCACGATGGTGCCGAGCGAGATGCGGATGCGGCTTCGACTGCGTGATAAGCCCGTCGCGTCTCACTGAGCATCCGGTGCGGACGCCGGGGCCGCCGGCACGCCGCCTCCGGTGGCCATCCACAGCACTTCGGCGTCCTCTTTGCTCGTGGAGATCGCCGCGTGCCCGGTACGGCTGTCGAAGTAAATGCTGTCGCCAGCGTTCAGATGCGTCGGCGCGTAGAGTTCCGAGTACAGACAGACGCTGCCGCTGATCACGTACAGAAATTCCTCGCCTTCGTGACGGCCCCAATCGTCGAAGGCGTCGAGCGTGTGCGCGGAGATGCGGATGCGAAACGGCAGCATCGCCTTGTGCGCGAGCTCGGTGGCGAGCAGTTCCATCTGATAGCCGCGATACGCGTGGCGCTGGCCCTGATCGCGGCGTGTGAGCGCGCGCCTTCCGCTCGCGCTCGGCGCGCTCGTGTTGCCGAACAATTCGCCCAGATCGATGCGCAAGCCGCGCACGATCTTCTGGAGCACGTCGAAAGTGGGCGACATCAGCCCGTTCTCGATCTTGGAAAGCGCCGAGCGCGACACGCCGCACAAGCGGCTCGCCGTCTCCAGCGTGATGTCCTGCGCCACGCGCGCCTGTCTGACGCGGCGGCCGAGATCGGCTGCGGACTGCTCGGGCGCCTGGCGGGTCGGTAGGGTCGTCATCACGATGCGAGGAAATTTTGTTTCCGATAATAACATCGACGCGATCGTCGACGGCGCCGCCGTCGAGCCGGAGCGCCTCGGGAGAACCCGTATTTTGGCGGCATTGTGACGCGAGGCATCCGCGCGTATAGTCTCTCGCAACCGCGCGAAGTTTCTGATCAGAAACACGTCGGCGCACCGTTCAACGCAGCAGCACGAGAGGATTCCACCGTGGACGCTCAATCGATTCTTTCCGACCTCGGCATTGCAGGGCTCGTCGAGGACGGCGATCTCGCCGTCACGTCGCCGATCACGGGGCAGGTCATCGGGCGCGTGAAGCGCCACACCGCCGCCCAGGTCGACGCCACGCTCGCTCAGGCGCGCACCGCGTTCGCCCACTGGCGCAACGTGCCCGCGCCGCGGCGCGGTGAACTCGTGCGGCTGCTCGGCAATCGCCTGCGCGAGAAGAAGACCGCGCTCGGGCGGCTCGTCTCGCTGGAAGCAGGCAAGATCCTGCAAGAAGGACTCGGCGAAGTGCAGGAGATGATCGACATCTGCGACTTCGCCGTCGGTCTGTCGCGGCAGCTTTACGGCCTGACGATCGCATCGGAAAGACCGGGGCATCGCATGGCGGAGACGTGGCATCCGTTCGGCGTGTGCACCATCATTTCCGCGTTCAATTTTCCGGTCGCGGTCTGGTCGTGGAACGCGGCGCTCGCGCTCGTCTGCGGCAATGCCGTCGTCTGGAAGCCGTCGGAGAAAACGCCGCTGACCGCGCTCGCCGTGGATCGCATCTTTCGCGAAGCGCTCGACGAGTTCGGCAGCGCGCCGCCGGGACTCGCAGCAGTCGTGATCGGCGACCGTGACATCGGCACGCAGCTCGTCGCGGACAAGCGCTCGGATATCGTCAGCGCGACGGGCAGCACGGAGATGGGCCGCGCGGTGGGCGTCGAGGTCGCGCGCCGCTTCGGCCGCTCGATTCTCGAACTCGGCGGCAATAACGCGGGCATCGTCTCGCAGACGGCCAACCGCGATCTGGCGCTGCGCGGCATCCTCTTCTCGGCGGTCGGCACGGCGGGCCAGCGGTGCACGTCGCTGCGGCGTCTCTTCGTCCACGACAGCATTTACGATGAAACCGTCGCGCGTCTCAAAGACCTGTACGCGAAAGTGCCCATCGGCAATCCGTTGAACGACGGCGTGTTGATGGGGCCGCTCATCGACGTGCAGTCGTTCGCGCGCATGCAGGACGCGCTGGAACAGGCGAAGGGCGAGGGCGGCAAGGTCTTCGGCGGCGAGCGCGTGACGGTCGAAGGCTGCGAGAACGGCTACTACGTGCGCCCCGCGCTCGTCGAGATGCCCGCGCAAACAGAAGTTGTCCTAAAGGAAACGTTCGCGCCGATTCTCTATGTGATGCGCTACCGCGATTTCGACGAAGCCATCGCGCTGAACAACGCGGCCGTGCACGGCTTGTCGTCGTGCGCGTTCACCACGGACCTGCGCGAAGCCGAGCGATTCCTGTCCGCGTCGGGCAGCGACTGCGGCATCGCGAACGTGAACATCGGGCCGAGCGGCGCGGAAATCGGCGGTGCGTTCGGCGGCGAGAAGGAAACGGGCGGCGGACGCGAATCGGGCTCGGACGCGTGGAAGGCCTACATGCGCCGCGCGACCAACACGATCAACTATTCGTCCGAATTGCCGCTCGCGCAGGGCATCGACTTCAATCTCGGCTGAAGCGTTCAACGCAAACGACTGCGACGGGGGCGGCGTGGCTCAACAGATAGTGATCGTCGGTGGCGGCGTGATCGGGAGTTCGGTCGCGTATTTCTTGCGGGCATGGGACCCGGGCGTGCAGGTCACGGTGATCGAACGCGATCCGACCTACGCGCGCTCGTCCTCTGCGTTGTCGGCGGCATCGATCCGCCAGCAGTTCTCGACGCCGCTTTCCGTGCGCATGTCGCTGTTCGGCATCGAGTTCCTGCGCGACATCGGCGAGCGGCTCGAAGTGAACGGCGAGCGGCCGTCCATCGACTTGCACGAAGGCGGTTATCTCTTTCTCGCGACGCCGCGCGGCGAAGACACGTTGCGCGAAAATCACGCGATGCAACGCGCGCTCGGCGCCGACATCACGCTGCTCGATCCCGCCGCGTTGCGGGCGCGCTTTCCGTGGCTCAATACGGACGACTTGGCGGCGGGCGCATTCGGCGAGCGTGGCGAGGGCTGGTTCGATGGCTACGGCCTCGTGCAGGCGTTGCGACGCAAGGCCCAGTCGTTGGGCGCCCGTTACGTGACGGCGGACGTGACCGGCATCGAACGTGAAGGGCGGCGCGCGACGCGCGTGCGCGCATCGAACGGCGAAGCGTATTCATGCGATATGGTCGTGAATGCGGCCGGCGCGTGGTCGCGTGCCATTGCGGCGATGCTCGGCATCGACCTTCCGGTACACGCGCGGCGGCGCAGCATCTTCAATGTGTCGTCGCCGGCGAAGCTCGACGCCTGTCCGCTTCTGATCGACCCGACCGGCGTCTATTTCCGTCCGGAAGGCCGCACGTACATCTGCGGGACGTCGCCATCGGCGGATAACGACCCCGACGACCTTCCGCTCGACGAAGTGGACCACGCCCTTTTCGACGACGTGATCTGGCCGACGCTTGCGCATCGCGTGCCGCAGTTCGAGGCGTTGCGGGTCGAGCGCTGCTGGTCCGGCTATTACGAATACAACGTGCTGGATCAGAACGCGATAATCGGCTTTCATCCGGCCATCGACAATTGCATCTTTGCAAGCGGCTTTAGCGGACACGGCCTGCAGCACGGCCCGGCAACCGGTCGCGGCGTCAGCGAACTAATCCTGAATGGCCGCTATACGACACTCGATCTAGCGCCGCTCGGTTGGGCGCGTGTCATGGAAGGCCGGCCGATCGTGGAGAAAAACGTCGTTTAGGGAATGCTGTTTTGTACGTCGCGAATACGCTTTAAGCCGACGCTCTTTAAATGATCGACACCGTCTTTCCTCGCGTCTATCGATGAAATCCACTAGGGCCAGTTGGCCCGAGGAAGCGCATGCTGAATATGTCTCGATTATTCGAGTGTAAACAGGAGGCAAAAGATGGATGCTCGATCCAATACGCAACACGCGCATTTTGCAGAATGGATGGACGATCAGCAGGCGCCGGGCGACTCGACTGCAACGGCTTGCCACCGCTCCAGCCAGGTGTGCGCCGAACCGGAATATGTTGCCGACGTATGCGGCCGTTTCGCGGGCGAAAAAACAGAAGAGGAACAAAAGTCCTGCGTGGTTCGCGGATATAACTAAGCGTTTTGCACTGCGATTCGTTGCGCGGCAATTCGGCATTCGAGAATGGGCGCGCAGCGAATATCGATAGCTAAAGGCAATTCGCGCCGGACGGCGGATTTGCGTATCGTAAAAGGCGCGCAGTCGTCGCGGTCGGTTCGCCACATTCCATCGTTAGAAGATATTGCGCCGACGCAAGAAGAAAACAGTGCGTCGCTCGAATCCGTTTTCTTTCTGAACGCCTACGCTGGCGCATGTGGAACTGTCCGCATGAAACGCCTGACCGCGCCTTTGCGCGTCTGCTACGCGTATCGACTGGAGCGCCGTATGATGCACGTCGATGAACACGCGGCAGTCGAGCCACGATTGCCGCCTTCCCTGTCCACTGTTTCGTTGGAAATCGACGACCGTGCGCATCGCATCGACTCGCCTGTGCGCGGACGCTCGTTCATCGACGCGCGCAACGACGCGGACCGCCTGCGCCGGGCACTCGCGGCCTCGACGTGCGTGATGGTCGCGTGGTCGCTCTTCGAAGTGCCGTGGGAAATCGACGCCGACAGCCGCGGTCAACAGATCGCCGCCGTGCTGACGGCCAAGGCGCTCCTGATGCTGATCGCGGGGCTTGCGCTGCGCGGGCGGCGCTTCGCGCGCTATCTGCTGTTGTTCGTGTGCGTCACGAGCGTGCTCGCCATCGCGCCCGAACTGCCCGGCGAGTTCGGGCATGCGCCGTGGCTAGCCATTCTCTCGACCGTCGAATGCCTGACGAAGCTCGCCACGCTGACGCTCATCGCGCTTCACCTCAAACCTCGTCTGCGCTGAACCTGCGTCGTCCTTGCCGGGGCCGGCGCGCGCAGGCGCGGCCCTGCGATGGCACAATCCTCCCAAGCTCAAAAGTCGACGCGACGAAGAAGCACTGACGCAGGGAGGCGCACAGTTGGCGAATCTGGATCTCGACAATCCTTTCCTCGAAGCACTCGGCGCGACACTGACCGCGTGGCGCGACGGCTACGCGGAATTCACGATGCCGATACATGCAGGCCATCTCAACCGCCAGCGCATCTTGCAGGGCGGCGCAATTGCCACGCTGCTGGATGCCGCCTGCGGCTACACCGGTCTCTTCACGACGGCATCCGCGCCCATTCACGGCTTCACGCTCTCGCTCACGGTGAATTACCTCGATCGCGGCATCGGCGATAAGGTCGTGGCCAAAGGCTTTCTCGAGCGCAAGGGACGCTCCGTCTACTTTGCGCGCGGCGAGGCGTGGGTGGACGATCGCGTGATGATCGCGAGCGCGCAGGGAACCTTCAAGTACGCGCGCTGAACGGTCATGGCGCTCAAGAACCTGCTGCGGCGTCTCGACCTCACGACACTTCAACTCTTCGTCGCGGTTTTCGAGGAAGGCACGCTCACCCGTGCGGCGGATCGCGAGGCCATCGCAGTGTCGGCGGCCAGCAAGCGGCTGCTGGAACTGGAGCAGGCCGTCGGCGCCGCGCTCTTCGAACGCAAGGCGCGCGGCATGGCGCTGACGCCCGCCGGCGAGACGCTGCTGCATCACGCCCGCCGCGTGCTGCGCGATGTCGAGAACATCGGCATCGAACTGGCCGAGCATGCGAGCGGCGTGCGCGGCTACGTGCGCATGATGGCGAACCTCTCGGCCATCGTGGAGTTCTTGCCGGAAGACTTGCGCGCGATCTCCGCCGCGCACGGACAGATCAAGATCGATCTCGAAGAACGGCCGAGCGGCGGCATTGTGGATGGCGTGCTGGACAGCCTCGTGGATCTCGGCATCTGTTCGGGCGATGCGGATACGCGCGGCCTCGAAAGCACGCATTATCGACATGACCGGCTGATTATCGTCACGCCCGGCGATCATCCGCTCGCCACGCGCGAATGCGTGTCCTTCGCCGATACGCTCGACTTCGATCACATCGGCCTGCATTCGGCCAGTTCCATCAACGCGCGCACGCACCTCGCCGCGCGGCAGGCGGGCAAGCCGCTGCGGCTGCGCATTCACGTGCCGGGCTTCGATGCCGTGTGCCGCATGGTGCAGGCCGGCATGGGCGTCGGCGTGTTGCCGCTCGCAGTGTTCGAGGCGATGGGGCGGCAACTTGGACTCGCGGCCGTTCCGCTGGACGAAGCGTGGGCCGCGCGCAGTCTCATCATCGTCGTGCGGGATGCGACGGCGCTCTCGCCGGTAAGCCGGCTGCTATACGACCATCTTCGTTCGATAGAAGCCGCGCAGCGCTGAGCGCCGAGCGTTCGCATTTGGCGAACGGTGCTTGCCGAAATGCGGTTGGACGCGGTGCGTGCGCCGCCCATAAGCTTGTCTTCAACGATACATTCACGGAGACAAGCAACATGAGCGGACCGCTTACGGGCATTCGCGTGATCGAGATCGGCACGCTGATTGCCGCACCGTTTGCCGCGCGCATGCTGGCCGAGTTCGGCGCGGAAGTCATCAAAATCGAGGCGCCCAATGGCGGCGATCCGCTTCGCAAATGGCGAAAACTTCACGAGGGCACGTCGCTCTGGTGGTATCTCCAGTCGCGCAACAAGAAGTCCGTTTGCGTGAATCTCAAGTCGCCCGACGGGGCGGACGTCATCAAGCGTCTGGCCGCCGATGCGGACATCGTCATCGAAAACATGCGGCCGGGCGCGCTCGAAAAACTCGGGCTCGGCTGGGACGCTTTGCATGCAATAAACCCGAAACTCACGATGGTTCGCATCTCTGGCTATGGACAGAACGGTCCATACCGCGATCGTCCGGGCTTCGGCGCGATCGGCGAGGCAATGGGTGGCATTCGGTATACAACCGGCGACGCGGACGGCACGCCGTCGCGCGTCGGCATCAGTCTGGGCGATTCGCTCGCGTCGCTTCATGGCGTGATCGGCGCGTTGATGTCGCTGCTGCGCGTGAAGACGGGGCAGGGCGACGGGCAGGTCGTCGATGTATCGCTCGTCGAAAGCGTGTTCAACCTGATGGAAAGCCTGGTTCCCGAATACGACTTGCTCGGACACGTGCGCGAGCGAAGCGGCGGTGCGCTGCCGGGCATCGCGCCGTCGAACACGTACCGCACGGAAGACGGCGGCTTCGTGGTGATCGCGGGCAACAGCGATCCCATCTACAAGCGCCTGATGAAGGTCATCGGCCGCCCCGATCTCGCCGACGATCCCGCGCTCGCTCATAACGATGGCCGCGTGCGCCAGAGCGCGATGCTCGATGAGGCGATCGGCGCGTGGACACAGCATCACGCGATGAACGACGTGCTGGCCGCGCTCGAAGACGCGGATGTGCCGTCGGGCCGCATCTATTCGGTCGCGGACATCATCGGCGACGCGCATTATCAGGCGCGCGACATGCTGTTGCAGGCGAGCTTGCCGGGCGGCGTATCGGTGAAGATGCCGGGCATCGTGCCGAAGCTCTCCGACTCGCCAGGCGAAGTGCGTTGGCAGGGCCCGGCTCTCGGCGAGCACACGCAAAGCGTGCTCGCTTCTCTCGGCTTCGACGAAAGCGACGTGCAACGGCTGCGCGCGGAAGGAGCCGTCCAATGACGCGCAATTACAGCGAACAGTTGATCGTGCAGGAAGTCGCGCCGCGCGACGGCTTGCAAATCGAGGCGAAATGGGTCGAGACCGCAGACAAGATCGCGCTGATCGACGGGCTCTCGGCGTGCGGCTTCGCGCGCATCGAGGCGGGCTCGTTCGTCTCGCCCAAGGCGATTCCCGCACTGCGCGATGGCGATGCGGTCTTCCACGGCATTCGACGCGCGCCGGGCGTGGTGTACGTCGCGCTGGTGCCGAACGTGAAGGGCGCGCAGCGCGCGGTCGCGGCAGGAGCCGATGAACTGAACCTCGTGATGTCGGCAAGCCAGACGCACAATCGCGCGAACATGCGCATGAGTTGCGAAGCATCGCTCGATGCCTTCGCGGAGATAGTTCGGACAACGAATATAAGTCTGAATGGCACGGTGGCCACGGCGTTCGGCTGTCCTTTCGAAGGCAACATCGATGAAGACCGCGTCGTGTCCATTGTCCGCAGCTATCGCGAGATGGGCATCGAAGGAATCACGCTGGCGGATACGACGGGGATGGCGAATCCTCGTCAGGTCGAGCGCGTCGTATCACGCGTGCTCGAACTTGCTCCGGCTGCCGCGTTGACGCTGCACTTCCATAACACGCGCGGTATGGGACTCGCCAACGTGCTGGCCGCATACGACGCAGGCGCGCGACGCTTCGATGCCGCGTTAGGCGGGCTGGGCGGTTGCCCGTTCGCCCCCGGTGCGTCCGGCAACATCTGCACCGAAGACCTCGTGAACATGTGCGACGAGATCGGCATTCCGACGGGCATCGAACTGGAGAGACTGATCGCGCTGTCCCGCACGCTGCCTGCGCTCGTCGGCCATGAGGTGCCGGGGCAAGTGGCGAAGGCCGGGCGCAATAGCGACCTGCATCCCGTGCCCGATTGATTACCCCATCATAGCGAGCCATTTGAGCAGCCTGTCCGATAACAATTCCGATCACGGACGGACAAACAAGGAGACATTCATGAGCGACCTAAGCGTATCCGCGGCGGACAAGCCGCAGGCACTGCAGAATACGAGCGACATCGTTCGCAAAGTGGCATGGCGGCTCATGCCGCTCATCATGCTGTGTTATCTGTTCGCGTTCTTCGACCGTATCAACATCAGCTTCGCGAAGTTTCAGTTGCAAAGCACGCTCGGCTTTTCCGACACCGCCTACGGTCTCGGCGCAAGCCTCTTTGTGATCGGTTACGTCCTATTCGAGGTGCCTAGCAATTTGCTGCTGTACAAGGTCGGGGCGAGGCGCTGGATCGCGCGCATCATGATTTCGTGGGGAATCGCGACCGCGCTCATGGTCTTCGTGCAGACCGAATGGCAGTTCTATGCGCTGCGCTTCGTCATCGGCGCAATGGAAGCCGGCTTCGCGCCCGGCGTGCTGTACCTGACCTTGTGGTTTCCGGCGAGCTATCGCGGGCGTATCACGTCCTTGCTGTTTCTCGCATCGGCGTTCTCAGGGCTCGTCGGCGCACCGTTGTCGGGCCTCGTGCTCGGGCATATGAACGGCGTGCTCGGCATCGCGGGATGGCATTGGCTCTTCCTGCTCGGCGGCTTGCCTTGCGTGCTGCTGGGCGTGCTCGTACTCAAGGTGCTGAAGGACCGCATCGACGATGCCGCGTGGCTCACCAGCGCGGAGAAGAGCACGCTCAAGAGCCAGATCGCGACGCAAAGTCAGGCGACGACGACGGGTCATTCGCTCTTCGGTGCGATCCGTACACCCGGCTTTCTGATGCTCGGCCTCATCTACTTTTTGATCCAGATCGCGTCATACGGCCTCAACTTCTGGGCGCCGCATCTGATCCGCGCGGCGGGTACGCATAATCCGACGATCATCGGCTTGTTGACGGCGGTTCCGTATATTTGCGGAGCGGTGTGCATGGTCGTCGTGGGGCGCATGTCCGACACATCCGGCGAACGCCGCAAGTTCGTCTGCGCGCTGCTCTTGATGGCGGCGGCGGGTTTCTTCGCGGCAGGCGCATTCGACAAGCAGACGACGTTCTTGATCGTCGCGCTCGGCGTGATGGGCGCGGGCGTCATCGCTTCGATTCCCGCATTTTGGGCATTGCCGCCGAAGCTGCTGACGGGCGCTGGCGCGGCGGGCGGCATCGCGCTCATCAACACGCTCGGGCAGCTGGGCGGAATCGTGAGCCCGGTGATGGTCGGCCGTATTCGGGATGTCACCGGCAGCACGACGCCCGCGCTGTATGCAATCGGCGCGATGAGCGTCGTCTGTGCGCTGTTGTTGCTGTTCGGCTTGCCGGAGGCGTTGCGGCAGCGAGACCATGCTGCAAGTGCGCGTTAAGGCTTAAGCGGTACGCGAGCGCCCGGCAAGCATGACTGCTGCCGGGCGTTTTGCATCCTGCATGCTGCATGCAAGATGCATAGTACAGCATGCGATCAGCACAGAGTCAGCCGGCAAGCAAGCGCCGGCAATGACGCGCGATCTGCGTTTGCTCATCGGTAGGCACGACGCGATGCGGCGCATTCAGGAACGCCAGTCCTTCCAGTATCTGCGCGCGAATCGCCTCGCTGTGCTCGCCAATGCCGCCGCTGAACACGATCAGGTCCAGCCCGCCGAGCACGGCCGCATACGCGCCGATGGTCTTTCGGATGGCGTCACAGAACACGTCGATCGCGAGCGTCGCGTCTGCATCGCCCTGATCGCGGCGGGCGAGGAGGGTCTGCATGTCGTCGTCGGAATTCGACAGCGCCTTGAGGCCGCTCGAACGATTGACGAGCGCTTCCAGCGCGTCGGCGTCGAGCGATTCGTTGCGCAGCAGATGAATCATCACGCCCGGGTCGAGATCGCCGCTTCGCGTCGCCATCGGGATGCCGCCTGTCGGCGTCATGCCCATCGACGTATCGACGGAACGGCCGTCTTTCAGCGCGCAGAGACTCGCGCCGGACCCGAGATGAGCGATCACGACGCGCGAGGGCACCGCGTCGCCCAGCGTGCTCACGATGTACTCATAGGACAGCCCGTGAAATCCATAACGCACGACGCCGCGTTCCGCATAGTCCCGCGGTAACGCAAAGCGCGTCGCGCGTTCCGGCATCGTGCGATGGAACACGGTATCGAAGCATGCAAAATGCGGCATGCCAGAGAAGATGCGTTGCGCTTCGTCGATCAATGCGAGCGACTGCGGCAGATGCAGCGGCGCGAATGCAACCGCTTCGCTGAGGCGCTTCTTCACCTCCGGCGTCAGTTCGCAATGCGCGCGCACACGCGGGCCGCCGTGCACGACGCGATGCCCCACCGCCGCAAGCGGCTCGTGCAAGTGTTCGCGAAGGGCATCGGCGACGCGCTGCAATGCGTCGTGCTGCGACTCCATCAGGTGATCCTGCGAGATATCGATGTTGCCATCCGCCGAGCGCATGGAAAGCGACCCATTCTCGCGCCCGATGCCTTTCGCGCTGCCCGTGAGCCATGCCTGCTCGTCGTTACCGCGTGGCACGAACACGCCGAACTTCAGCGACGACGAGCCGCTATTCAACACCACGATCCCTTGTGTCATCGCATCAACCCTTCCACGTCCATTCGCGGATCTCGTCCCGATCGATGCCTTCCTCATGCGCATAGCGAATGCTCTCGATGATCTGATTCTTGAGCATTTCCTTCGTATGCGCCGCCGTGCTAGAAAGCCCCGGCACGCGGTCGATCACATCGATAGCGAGGCTGTAGCGATCGACACCGTTGATGATGGCGAGTTCGAACGGCGTATTGATGTTGCCACGTTCGCGGTACCCGTGCACGTGCATGTTGTCGTGATTCGTGCGGTTGTACGTGAGCTTGTGCACGAGCGACGCATACGAATGGAAGTTGAAGATCACGGGCTTGTCGCGCGTGAAAAGCGAATCGAAATCGCGATTGGACAAGCCGTGCGGATGATCGGTGTCGGGCATGAGCCGGAACAGATCCACCACATTGACGAAGCGGATCTTCAGGTCAGGGCATTGCGTCTTGAGAATCTCGACGGCGGCGAGGGCTTCCATGGTCGCGATATCGCCTGCCGATGCAATGACCACATCCGGCTCGTGGTTCTGATCGGTCGATGCCCAGTCCCATATGCCGATGCCTTTCGCGCAATGCACCATCGCGTCCTGCATGTTCAGGTACTGCAAGTGCGGCTGCTTGTCCGCGACGATCACGTTCACATAGTCGTGCGAGCGCAGGCAATGATCCGCCACGCTCAAGAGGCAGTTCGCATCCGGCGGCAGATAGATACGCACGACCTCCGGGCTCTTGTTGGTGACGACGTCGAGAAAGCCCGGATCTTGATGCGTGAAGCCGTTATGGTCCTGACGCCAGACAAGCGACGTGATGAGCAGATTGATGGACGGCACAGGCGCGCGCCACGAGAGCTCGTTCTTCGCTTTCTCCAGCCATTTCGCGTGCTGATTGAACATCGAATCGATGACATGCACGAACGCTTCGTACGTTGCGAAGAGGCCGTGACGGCCCGTCAATACGTAGCCTTCGAACCAGCCTTCGAGCGTGTGCTCGGAAAGCATCTCCATCACGCGGCCATCTGTTGCGAGCGCGCTGCCGTCGGCGTCTTCGGGCTTGATTTGCGCGAGCCAGCGTTTGCCGGATGCTTCATACACGCCGTCGAGCTTGTTGCTTGCCGTTTCATCCGGGCCGAAGAGACGGAAGCTGTGCATGTTGCGACGGATCACATCGCGCAGAAAGGTTGCGAGGACCATCGTCGGCGAATGATAGACGCTTGCCGCGCTTTCGACTTCGAAGGCGTAATCGCGGATATCCGGCATATCGAGCGCTTGCCGCAGCAAGCCGCCGTTTGCGTGCGGATTTGCGCTGATACGCCGGCCGCCCATCGGCGCGAGTTCACGCAGGCTTTCGACAAGGCGTCCGTCTTCATCAAAGAGTTCTTCCGGCTTGTAGCTTCGCATCCAGTCTTCGAGCACAGCAAGACTCTTGTAGTTCGTCGCCGGATCGAGCACGGGCACCTGATGCGAACGCCAGAAGCCTTCGACCTTGTGACCATTCACTTCCTTCGGACCTGTCCAGCCTTTCGGCGAGCGCAGCACGATCATCGGCCAGCGGGGACGCGTCACATCGGCAGGATTTTCGCGGGCGCGCTGCTGTATCGCACGAATGTCGTCGATGCAGCGTTCCAGCGTCGCGGCCATCAACTGATGCATTGTCTCGGGTTCATCGCCTTCGACGAAATACGGCGCATAGCCATAGCCCTTGAACAATGCTTCGAGTTCGTCGTGCGGAATACGAGCGAGGATGGTCGGATTGGCGATTTTGTACCCATTCAGATGGAGAATCGGCAACACTGCACCGTCGGTCGCGGGATTGAGAAACTTGTTCGAATGCCAAGAGGTCGCGAGCGGACCGGTTTCCGCTTCGCCATCGCCCACCATCGTCGCAACGATCAAGTCGGGATTGTCGAAGGCCGCGCCGAAAGAATGCGACAGGCTGTAGCCGAGTTCGCCGCCTTCGTGAATGGAACCCGGCGTTTCCGGCGTGCAATGCGAGCCGATGCCGCCCGGCGACGAGAACGCGCGAAAGAGCCGCAACATGCCGCGCTCGTCAGGGCTTCGGTCCGGATAGATCTCCGAGTAATGTCCTTCGAGATACGAGTTCGCGAGCGTCGCGGGCGCGCCGTGGCCGGGTCCGGAGACGAACATGACGTTGAGATCGTCGCGCTTGATGAGGCGGTTCAGATGCACCCACACGAACGATTGGCCAGGGTCGGAGCCCCAGTGGCCGAGCAGACGTCGCTTGATGTGTTCGGGCTTGAGCGGCTCGCGCAGCAACGGATTGGCGCGCAGGTAGATCATGCCGACGGAGAGGTAATTGCAGGCGCGCCAATAGGCGTCGATATTACGCAGCACGTCGGGAGCGAGAGGGGTGTGCGTCGCGGTCTTGCCTTGGACGTCGTCGTTCAATTGCTTCTCCTTGCGGTGAAAGTTCGGGTCGAGCGTCGGCTTGCGGCTTGATGCGAGTGATTCGGCTAGGTCGGAGTCCTGTTAGGGAACGCAGTGAATTTCAGGGGCGTATCGAGCGCGCGCCCCTGAGAAGCGAAAAGAATGTGGAAGCGTCGCGCAACATCATACTTGTGTTCTCGCGACGAAGTTTTGACAGAACCGCAGCCGCGGCTCATTACATGGCGGACTGCGCGAGATCGTAATCCATCAGCAAGGCTTTGTTGTCTTCCCACATGCCGATGTAATGCACCATGAAGCTGTCGGGACGCCGGTAGATCCATGGCGTGTTCCACGAGATGAACGACGCGATGCGAGTCGCGTCGAAGTCCGCATGTCGTTCGTATTCGCGAATGAAGAAGTACTGATCGCCCTTATTCGCATAGACACTCGATTTGTCGTCGAGTTGCGAGCACTCGTGCAGAATGTGATGGAACGCGTCGTAGTTGGCTTGCGTGCGACGAAAGCCCATGATGCCCGAGTTGAACGTCCAGGTGCCGACGTCGCGGGCGAATAGCGCGTCCTGTCCCTGCATGATGGATTCGAGTGTGCGATTCATGTCGTTGAACAGCACGTCGGCATCGACCCAGAAGACCCATTCGTGATGCGGCAGATATTCGCGCAAGAGAGCGGGCTTGAGCCAGTTGCCCGCTGTCTTGCCGTCGTTCAGATGCGCCGGAATCTCGCGGTGAACATACAGCGTATAGCCATGACGCGCGCAATAGCGCCTGAAATTAGCCTCTGCCATGCGCCCGTAGCGAGCAACATTCGGCGTATAAAGCGTGACCACGGCAATCGACTGGCCGGGCTGATAAACGCTCTGTGCGCACGTTCCATCCGTTTCTCCGCCCAGGAAGGACAGGAACGACAGGCCCCGCGCCATGCATGCATTGATATGCGCGAACAGCGCCGTGCGAAACCGCCGATGCTGCGGCTCTTCGCGGATGCATAGCGAGAAAGCGGGCCAAGTGGTCCACACGCTTTGAAGCGACGCCGCAGCGGGCAAGGTCACATGAACTCGGCCGATCATGCTCCGGCCGTGCACTGACTCGAAAGCTTGCAGCAGCATGCCTTCTTCCGCGGGAAGTTCGACGCTGAACCGGCAGTGGGTCACGAGCTTATAGAGCTTGCGGCGAACGTCTTCGGTATTGCGCCATATCTGAATATCCGTCTGCGGATGCGTCGAGTCCTCGCAGGTGAGAAGCCAGTCGCGGCCTTCGAGCAACTCGGCCAACGGCAGCGCGCCGATGATCGCGGCGTTCTGCGTCAACAGCATGATGATGGCGCCGGGTTCCGCTTGGTTCAGCCATTGCAGCAGCGTTTCGTACTTGAACATCCAGAGCACGTGCGCGCTGCTGCCGGACAGTTCCGACATGTCCATCTCGACGTGGCGGTAACCGTGGGTGCGAGCATACCGGCGATGATTGGCGAGCGCGCCGGGCGCGTGGTCGGAAAGCAGGCTGATGACAATCATGAATGCAATATGCAAAAGAAGGAGAAGCGGCGGCAGGCGAGCCGGGACGGCCGTAGGATGGTCGCAATCAACGCCCGGTCGCATGGGATCTGTCCGAAAACGGCATGCAGAATGCAAAACGCGGTTTCGCAACCACCCCTAGAATGTCTCGATGACCGCCGACTCTACATCGCCCGACGACGCCCTCGCGGGCTTTCATCCCGCTGTCGTCAACTGGTTCCGCGCGCACTTCGCAGCGCCGACCGCCGCGCAGGCGCGCGCGTGGCCGCTCATTCATGCCCGCCGCTCCACGCTCGTCGCGGCGCCCACCGGTTCGGGGAAGACGCTCACCGCCTTCCTCGCCGCGCTCGATGAGCTCGTGCGCGACGGCATCGCGGGCGGCGGCGTCTTGCCCGACGAGACGCGCGTCGTCTATGTCTCGCCGCTCAAGGCTCTGTCGAAGGACATCCGCGTGAATCTCGAAGAGCCGCTTGCCGGCATTGCCCGCGAGTTGCAGGAGATGGGCGCGGCCGCGCCGGAGATCCGCGCCGCCGTGCGCACCGGCGACACCACCCAGCAGGAGCGCAACGCGGTGAAGAAGCGCCCGCCGCATATCCTCGTCACGACGCCGGAATCGCTCTACGTGCTGCTTTCGTCCGACTCCGGCCGCGGCATGTTATCGACCACGCGCACCGTGATTGTCGACGAAATACACGCCGTGGCGGGCGGCAAGCGCGGATCGCATCTGAGCCTGAGCCTGGAGCGGCTCGACGCGCTGTGCGAGGAGCGCGGCGCGGCGGCGCCCGTTCGCGTCGGACTCTCGGCGACCCAGAAGCCCATCGAGCTCGTCGCGAAGTTTCTCGCGGGGGAAGGCCGTTTATGCGACATCGTCGACGTGGGGCACGCGCGCGCACGCGATCTCGCGCTCGAACTGCCGCCGATGCCGCTCGAAGCGATCATGTCCAACGACATGTGGGAGCGCGTCTACGACCGGCTCGCGGAGTTGTCCGCGCAGCATCGCACGACGCTCGTCTTCGTGAATACGCGGCGCATGGCCGAGCGCGCGGCGCGGCATCTGACGGACCGGCTCGGCAAGGAGGCCGTCGCTGCGCATCACGGCAGCCTTGCGCGGGAGCATCGGCTCGACGCGGAACAGCGTCTGAAGCGCGGTGAATTGCGCGTGCTGATCGCCACCGCTTCGCTGGAACTGGGCATCGATATCGGCGATGTGGATCTTGTATGCCAAATCGGTTCGCCCGGCTCCATCGGCGCATTTCTGCAGCGCGTCGGGCGCTCGGGGCACCATGTCGGCGGCGTGCCGAAAGGACGGCTTTTTCCGACTTCGCGCGATGACCTCATCGAATGCGCCGCGCTCGTCGACTGCGTGCGGCGCGGCGAGCTCGACGCCCTCACGGTTCTGCGCGCGCCGCTAGACGTCCTCGCGCAGCAGATCACCGCCGAGGTCGCGTGCCGCGAGTGGGGCGAGGATGCGCTCTTCAATCGTATCCGCCGCGCGTATCCGTACGCGACGCTGGACCGCTCGCGCTACGACGCCGTGCTGCGCACGCTGGCCGAAGGCTACACGGGGCGCCAAGGCGTGCGCGCCGCTTACGTGCACCGCGATGCGGTCAGCCGCACGCTGCGCGCGCGGCGCGGCGGCAAGCTCACCGCCGTGACGTCGGGCGGGGCGATTCCCGATAACGCGGATTTCGCCGTGTTGCTCGAGCCGCAAGGCTTGCAGGTCGGCACGGTCAACGAGGACTTCGCCGTCGAGAGCCTTGCGGGCGACATCTTCCAGCTCGGCAATACGTCGTACCGCATCTTGCGCGTCGAAGGCGGGCGCGTGCGCGTCGAGAACGCGAACGGCCAGCCGCCGAACATTCCGTTCTGGCTCGGTGAAGCGCCGGGCCGCAGCGATGAGCTTTCGTTCGCGATCTCGCGATTGCGCGCGGACGTCGATGCGCGCCTCGCATCGAGCGAGAACGCGCGCGGGGTCTCTTGCACGCAGGATGCAGCATGCAAGATGCAAGATGCCGAGACGCGCGTCGATACCGCGGTCCGCTGGCTTGCCGACGAAACGGGCATCGGCACGGAAGCGGCTCGGCAAATCGTCGAGTATCTGGCCCGCTCGCGCGCGGCGCTTTCCGTTCTGCCGACGCAGGACACGCTCGTCATGGAGCGGTTCTTCGACGAATCCGGTGGCACGCAACTCGTCATTCACGCGCCGTTCGGCAGCCGCGTGAATCGCGCGTGGGGACTCGCCCTGCGCAAGCGGTTTTGCCGCACGTTCAACTTCGAGCTTCAGGCGGCGGCGACCGAGGACGCGATCGTGCTGTCGCTGACCGGCAGCCATAGCTTCATGCTCGATGACGTGTGGCGCTATCTGAAATCGGCCACCGCGGAGCACGTGCTGATTCAGGCGCTGCTCGACGCGCCGCTTTTCGGCGTGCGCTGGCGGTGGAACGCGACCAACGCGCTCGCGCTGCCGCGTTACGCGGGCGGGCGCAAGGTCGCGCCGCAATTGCAGCGGATGAGAAGCGAGGACCTGCTCGCGGCCGTGTTTCCGGATCAGGTCGCGTGCGCGGAAAACGTCGTCGGCGAGCGCGACGTGCCGGCGCATCCGCTCGTCCAGCAGACCATCGACGATTGTATGCACGATGCAATGGACAGCGACGCGTGGCTCGCGCTCTTGCGGCGCATCGAGGCGGGCGACGTGCGGCTCGTCACGCGCGACTTGCCTGCGCCATCGCCGCTCGCCGCCGAGATCCTGTCGGCGCGGCCGTATGCCTTCCTCGACGACGCCCCGCTCGAAGAACGCCGCACGCAGGCCGTGCTCGCGCGTCGCTGGACCGATCCGCACTCGACGGACGATCTCGGCGCGCTCGACGCCGACGCCATCGCCAGCGTGCGGGCAGAAGCGTGGCCCACCGTGACGAGCGCCGACGAAATGCACGAGGCGCTGACGAGTCTCGCCGGGGTGACGGACGCCGAAGCCGCCGCGAGCGACGGCTGGCCTGCATGGCTCGACGCGCTGGCCCGCGCCGGACGCGCGACGCGCCTGCAGATTGCCGAGCACGACGGCTTGTGGACGCCCGTCGAGCGCCTGTCGCTGCTGCGCGCCGTCTACGAACGCGCGCCGATGCACCCGCGCCTCACGCCGCCCCCCGGCTTCGACGCGGCCTGGAACGCCGACGACGCGCTCGTGGAGATCGTGCGCGCGCGGCTGTCGGGCTGCGGCCCGCTGACCTTGGCGGAGATCGCGCGGCCGCTGGCGCTGCCGGCGTCGTCCGTCGCGGTCGCGTTGACGCGCCTCGAATCGGAAGGCTATGTGATGCGCGGCCATTTCATGCCGAATGCATCGGGCACATCCGGCGTCGATGAACAATGGTGCGAGCGCCATCTGCTCGCGCGCATTCATCGCTATACGGTGCGGCGGCTGCGTCGCGAGATCGAGCCGGTCGAGCGGCAGGACTTCATGCGCTTCCTGTTCGAGTGGCAGCGCGTCGCGCCCGATGCGCGTGGCGAGGGTCGCGACGCGCTGCTAGCCGTCCTCCAACAGCTCGAAGGCTTCGAGGCGCCTGCCGTCGCGTGGGAGGACGAGATTCTGCCCGCGCGCATCGCGGATTATTCCGGCATCTGGCTCGACGAAATCTGCCGCGCCGGGAAGATCACGTGGTCGCGTCCGGCGGGACGCATGCGCGCGGCGGGCGGTCCCGTGCGCGGCACGCCGATCGTGCTGCTGCCGCGACGCGCGCTCGCGGCGTGGAATGCGCTGATGCGCCCGGACGAAGCGCCCGCGCTGTCGTCGCGTGCCGAGCGAGTCTTCGATGCTCTGTCGGCGCACGGCGCGATGTTCTTCGACGAACTGCTCGCAGACACGCGCATGCTGCGCACCGAACTGGAGGACGCGCTCGGCGAACTCGTCGCGCTCGGTCTCGTAAACGCCGACAGCTTCGCGGGCCTGCGCGCGCTGCTCACGCCCGCCGCCAAGCGCAACGCGATATCGCGGCGCACGCGCAGGCCGGGCGGCGGGCTTTTCATCGGCGGAATGGACGATGCAGGCCGCTGGGCGCTGCTGCGTCGCGCAAGCCCCGATCATGACGGCGGCGATGCGGAGCACGTCGCGCTGGCGCTGCTTCGGCGCTACGGCGTCGTGTTCTGGCGGCTGCTCGAACGCGAGGCGCAATGGCTGCCGCCGTGGCGCGAGCTGCTGCGCGTCTATCACCGGCTGGAAGCGCGCGGCGAGATACGCGGCGGGCGTTTCGTGGCGGGACTCGCGGGCGAGCAGTTCGCGCTGCGCGAGGCCGTGCCGCTTTTGCGCGAGATGCGCAGGCGGCCGAAGGAGGGCGCGTTGGTCGCGTTGAGCGCGGTGGATCCGCTGAACCTCGCCGGAACGCTGCTTCCGGGCGACAAAGTGCCGGCGCTGGCGGGCAACCGCGTGCTCTATCTGGATGGTGTGCCGGTCGGCGCGGTGATCGCGGGCAAGACGCATGTTTTCGGCGACGCCGACGCGTCAATGCGCGAGCGCGTGCGTCTTGCCCTCGTCAAACGAAGCGCGCGGTCGTTGAGCACATCCTCCGCGCGTCAGATGGCGGTTCCAGACTGATCGCTCTGAATCATTTCGATACGAGCTTGTGAACGAACGGCCCCGGCTGCTGCACGGGCACGTCTTTCACCGGCACGCCGGGGTAATCGACCACGCGCTGCGGGTTTGCATGCAGAATGCGAAACGACGAACGCATGCGCTCGCGCGAGCCACCCGCGATGCTGGCCATCGCTTGCCGGTCCAGCTCGACGCTGTCGGCGAGGTCCCTGATCTTGATGACAGCCATGACTGCTTCTCCTTGATGAGTGCCGCGTCCCATTGAGTATAGAAAGCAACCGGGCGCGTGGTTGCGTCTAACAAAAGCCAACGGGCGACGAAAGGCCGAAGCCTTTCGCCGCCGACGCTCTTGGGGGCGCTTGTCATTAGCGATGCATCTGGCGCATCAAAACACTGCGGCCTTCAGATTCGCAAACTGCTTCGGATCCACGTTGATGGACGGCGCGCCGAAGTTCGCGCCGATTACGCCGACGTCATTGAGCGTGTTGACGTTCACGTTCTGCAACTGCGAGATTTTCTGCAGAATGCCGACGTTCACGTTGACGTTCGCATACGGACCGTAGGCTTGCCCGCCCGAAACGGCGGACATCGCGCGGCAGTCCAGCTCCTTGCTGTGGGACAAGTCCCTTACGACGATGGACGACATGATGGTGCTCCTCGCGAAGAGATTCGTAGGTCAGGCGCGAAGCAGGCCCAGACCGCCGCCGATGTTGATGGTGCTCGAGTTGCTCGCGGTCTGGACCGGCTTGACCTTGGCATCGATGTCGCTTGCGAACGCGACGTTCACGCCGTTCTGGCTCGACGTGTTCTGCTCTTGCTGCACCATTTGCTGCGTGTTGAACGAGAGCGACGTCTTCGAGAAGTCGAAGCTCGGCACGAAGTAGCCCATGCCGCCTCGCACGGCGGACATCGCGCGGCGATCGAGTTGTTCGGCGATAGGCAGGTCTTTGATGGTCAGCGTCTTCATAGCGGTTCTCCTTGGGTGCGCATGGCGCGTTCGCTTGCGGATTCGAGCAACATGTCTGCTCGGGCCAGTTAAATGCATAGGGTGTGCCAAGCGCCGTGTGTCGCGGCAGGAAACGCTGAAAGTGCCTTGTTTCATGGGCTTTTGCGAGAATCGCGCATCGACGAGCCGGGCATGAGAGGAAGAAGCGAAAGCTCGTCAATGCCGCGCCGAACCCAACATCCGAACCAATTGTGTCGGTCTGCGAAAGACATGTGCGCGATGCCGCGCATCGGATAAAACGCCATTTGCTTAAGCCGGATACGAAGGCTAGTATCGAACGATCCACCGGCGTTTGTTACGACAAGTGCATGGCCGGCCGACCACGTTCATCCGGAGCCGCAACGCGTCGCACAGATGACTAGCTTTCAAGAATCGCTTCGCGCATACCGGGGCGAAGGCGGGTCGCGCGACGCGTTCTTTGCGGGGGTCGACGGCGCACTGGCCGCCGAGCGCAGCCCGCCCGCGCGGCTCATGCAGATCCTCGACGAAGCCCACGCGGCCAATCCGCTGCCGCCGGATATCTATGCCGCCATCCGCCGCCGCATCGAGCACACGGCACGCACGCGCTTCGAAGGCGAACCCGGCACCGCGTTCGAGCCGGGCCATGACGAAACGCGCATGCGCGCGCCGCCGGACTTTCCGCCTCCGTTGCCGCCGCGCGTGACCAACGCGCCGGGCGCGGGCAGCGACCCGAGCGGCGCGACATCGGGCCAGGCGACGCAAGTGCTCGCGGACACGGAACAGGTGAAGGGCGTCGGGGACACGCTCAATAATCGCTTCGTGTTGGAAGAGTGTCTCGGCATAGGCGGGATGGGCACCGTCTATAAGGCGCTCGATTTGCGCAAGCTGGAGGCGTCGGACAGGCGGCCGTATGTCGCCATCAAGGTGCTGAATCTGCAGTTTCGCGGCAACCCGAAGTCGCTGATCGCGCTGCAACGCGAAGCACGCAAGGCGCAGCAGCTCGCGCACCGCAATATCGTCACGGTCTACGACTTTGACCGCGATAACGCCATTGTCTATCTGACGATGGAGTATCTGTCCGGCCAGCCGCTGTCCAGGATGCTTCGGACGCCGAACTATAAAGGCATGGCGTTCGCGCAGGTGTTTCCGCTCTTCAAGGGCATGGCGACCGCGCTCGCCTATGCGCACGAACGCGGCTTCGTGCATTGCGATTTCAAGCCCGCGAACGTGTTCGTGACCGATGCGTCGGAAGTGAAGGTCATCGACTTCGGCATCGCTCGGGCGATTCAGCGCCCGGAAGAGGAAAGCGAGGCCACCGTGTTCGATCCCGGCAGCCTCGGCGCGCTGACGCCCGCGTACGCGAGCCCGGAGATGCTCGAACATCGCGAGCCGGACCCGCGCGACGATATCTACGCGCTCGCCTGCATCACCTATGAGCTATTGACCGGCAAGCATCCGTTCGACCGCGTTCCGGCGACGCAGGCCAAGAGCGCGGGCATGAAGCCGCAGCGTCCCGAGCAGCTCGGCAACAAGCAATGGAAGGCGCTCAAGGCGGCGCTCGCGTTCGAGCGCGAAGCGCGCACGCCGACTGTCGCGCAGTTTCTCGATGAAATCAGCGAGGAGCCGCCGGCCGCGTCGCGATCACCGAAAGCGAAGCCCGCGCGCTTGCCGAGAGCCGTGATCGGCGCGGTCACGCTCGCGCTGATCGGAGGAGCAGCGTATTACGTCGTCGCGCACAAGAAGGGCGGGAATGCGCCGCCTGCCGTCGCGCTCGCTCCGCCGACACCTATGCCGACGCCCGAGAAGCCCGCGATCACGCCCGCTATCCCCGCCGCCACGACGCCGACGCTCACGATGGCCGCCGTCACGCCGGTCCTTGCGAGCGTGCCGTGCTCGGCGCTCGTTGCGTCGGTTCACGACCAGACCGTGGACGTGCAAGGGTTCGTGTCGGAGCAATACGGCCTGACGCAGTTGAAGGGCGCGCTCGGGCGCGTGCCGGGCGTCAGGACGACGAACTTCGGCGTGCAGCCGGTCGCCGACGACAAGTGCGATCTGCTCAAGGTCCTCGGCCCGTACTGGACGACCAACCGGCAATCGGGCCGGCCCGCGTCCGTGCATACGCGATCCAACCAGACGCGGCTGACCGAAGGCGATCCGCTGATCGTCGAGTTGATGACTCCCGGCTTCGATTCGTACGTGAATGTCGATTACTTCATGCTCGACGGCAGCGTCGTGCATCTGCTGCCGAACGCGCATGCTCGCGACAATCAGGCGCCGCCGGGCTATACCGCGACGCTGGGCAGCATGGGCGACTGGGTGGTCGGCAAGCCCTTCGGCGCCGAGATGATCGTGCTCACGGTCGCGCCCGCGCCGCTCTTCGACGCCCCGCGCCCCGACAGCGAGGCGAAGCCCGAGTATCTGCGCGCGGTCGACAAGCGGCTCGCCGCGCTCGCGGCCCGTTACGGTCGCGAACGCGTGGCCGTCGATATCGTTCAGATCACGACGCAGCCGAAGAAGTGAGCGTCAGCTTTGCGGCTTCTCGACCGCGGCCTTCAGTTCCTGCAACGCTTCCTCCATGCGCTTGCTCACGAGCGCATAGGCTTCGGCCTGCGTCTGCTGCGTGGTGCGCGCGATGTCCTGCATGTCGGCGAGCGCGTTGTGCAGCGCGCGCTCCACGACCTCGTTCGCGTTGAACGGCGGCTTGCCCGACGACGACGCGATCTGCTTCGCGATGGACTCGAGATCGCCCAGCGTGCGGCGCAGGATTTCGAGCTGCTTGTCGCGCAACGCTTCGATGCCGCCGAACGCGACGCGATTGGTCGCCGCGAGCGCCTCGACGTCCTTGCGCCGCGATTCCATGATGGCGGTGACGTCGAACCCTGGTAGCTGATACTGCTGGAACATGGCGGCAAACTGGCTGAACGGATCGCTGAATTTTGATTGATTCATCTTGCCTCCCAGGTTCATTCGGACAAGCGCGGGCGCGATTCGATGACCGTCGCCTTCACGCGGCAGTGCGCCGTTTACCGCCGTTTTTAATACGAGCGGCCGGCTCCTGATACTACCAATATATGTGTCCGAAATGGGGCAAGGGAAAACACCAGATCGCGCAACGGACGACTTGATTCAGGTCAAATGCGGCTCGCTGCAAACGACCATCATAAGAATGAAGAAGCCGCACGAGGCGGCGTGGAGAAAGCGATGGTCAAAGCCGAAGCGCGCATCGTCGCGGCGGCGATCGCGGTTTTCGTGGCGCTCGCGGGCATCATGGTCGCGTTGCACGGCCTTGTCTTCGACAGGCAGGCCGCGCTCGATTACGGCGCGCTCGCGGTTCTGATCGGCGTCACGTCATTCGCGGTCCTCTTGATGCCGATGCCCGAAGACCACGCCTGACGCTTCCGCCGGACAACGCGTGCGCCGCGTCAGAAATATTCGTCGCCCGCAAATACGCTGTGCTCGGCCTTGATCTGCGCGCGGTCGACGCACTGCACATGCCAGCGGCCGACGCGTGGGTTCGACGCGCCCTCCGCATACCACAGCACGCGCCCAGCGACGCCTTCGGGCGGGCCGCCGGGCGCTTCCACATCCAGCTCTTCCAGCTTGCAAACGGGCTGCTGCTCATGCGGATGACAGATCAGCGTGCCGTCCGCCGCGGAACCGAGCCCGCCCCAGTCCGGCACATCTACCGACTGATGGCCTTCGCGGGACCAGCGGCGAGTTTCCTTGTCGAGCCACAGGATGGCATAGGCGGCGGGTGGCGCGCCCTCGAAACCATCGAGCTTGACGGTAATACGCATGACATCCTCCATGAAACGAGTTTCGACGGGGCGGACGCTGACTGCGTTAGCGGCGTGTTGTGGGTTGCGTCGCTGGAGCTTCGAATCGGGTTCGACTATGCGCGAGACATTGGGTTCACGAGCGATGAAAAGCAAGTCCGGTGCCGATGTCGTGAAATTCTCGCGCGCGTGCTTCAAGCATAGTCCCAGCCGTTGACGCTTTGACGACAACCGTCATCATCGCGTGGATATGGCTTGGCAGATGAGCGCCAGACGAGTGCGCCGTGCACCACCGCGTCCGGTTTGCGCCCGGGATCGGGCCTTCGCGAAAGATAGACGGCATAACGAACGATCGTCAGACGTGCGCGAGCCGCGCCCGGTCGACAATATGCAAACGCCGCCCGGTGAGTTCGATGGCGTGCTCGCGTTGCAGCTTCGACAACGCGCGGCTCACCGTTTCCAGTTCCAGTCCGAGGTGGCTCGCGATATCGGCGCGTGTCATGGGCAACAGCATGTCGGCGCAATCGTCCGGGGCGAGCCGTGACGACAAATCGAGCAGGAATGCGCCGACGCGTTCGCGCGCCGGCAGCGTGCCGAGCATCACCGCGAGCCGTGCCGCGCGCACGATTTCCACGCTCATGATGGCGAGCAGCGCGTGCTGCATCCGCGCATATTCGCGGCACAGCGGTTCGAGAATGCCGACTGGCATGATGCGCACGACGCTGTCTTCCAGCGCGACGGCATCGCTCTGATGACAGCCGGTGCAGATGCCATCGAGCCCCAGCGTTTCGTCCGCCAAATGGAAAGCGGTGACCTGCGTGCGCGGGGCGGTGTCGTCGGCGGCGGGGAGATAGACGGCGACGCTCTTGAAGCTGCCGGACTGCACCGTATAAAGGCTCCGAAGCGGCTCGGCGGCGCAGTAGAGCGCATCGCCACGAACGACGGAGCGAGTCGGAAACGCGATGCCGTCGGTGTCCGCGAAGTGCACGTGCAGGGCGGCGGGCCGACGCGCGTCGTCGGAATCGTTGGCGCTGACCATGCCCGTTCTCCTGCAAGTTCCACGCATCCAGTATGGTCTACGCCACGCGTAACGGAAATGCATCAATTGGCAACGGCATTCGCCAGCGGCAAGACGATCCGCGCCTGTGCGCCGCCGCCTTCGCGTGGACGCAGTTCTAGCGTGCCGCCGTGCAGCCGCGCGATGCGCTCCACGATGGCGAGCCCGAGGCCCGTGCCCTTCGGCTGGCCTTCGCCGCCGCGCTTGAAAGGCTGCTTGAGCGACTCGGCATCCTGCGTGCCGAGTCCCTTGCCGCGATCTTCCACGACGATGCAGACACTGCGCGTCTTTTCGTCCATCCACGTGCGCACGCCGAGCCCGACGACGCCATACAGCACCGCGTTTTGCATCAGATTCATCAGCATGCGCATCATGCCGATGGGACGGAACGCGAACGGCGGTATGTCCCCGAGCGACAGCGCGAACTCGTGGCCGAGGCCCGCGAAATCCGCGGCGAGATTCGCGACCAGCGCATTGATGTCGCCGACCACGGGCGATTCTTTCGCGCCGCTGCCCGCGTAGTCCATGAACTGCTGGAGGATGGTGTCGATCTGGTCGAGATAGCTTTCCGCCGATGCCGCGAACGATGCGTCCACCGACGGCACCGAGGACATCGCCATGGCGAGGCGCAGCTTGGTCATCGGCGTGCGGATGTCGTGCGAGATGCCGGCGAGCATCAGCGCGCGCGCGGCTTCGGCTTCCGCGAGGGCCGCTGTCATGCGATTGAACGCGGCGCTCACTTGCGCGATCTCGGTCGGGCCGTCGGTCGGCAACACGCCCGGCTCGCCGCCTGCGGACAAGCGCCGCGCGGCATCGGCGAGATCGGCAAGCGGGCGGTTCAGGTGGCGTTGGATCGCGTACGCCGTCGCGATGGCGAGCGCGCCGAGCCCGAGCGACAGCAACAGCGTCGTGGTCAGCCCGTCGTCATGCGCGGCTTCCGGCACGGGAAGCGCGATCCAGCGCGGCTCGCCTGCGAGATGCACGCGAATCCACAAGCGCTGCTGCGCATCGGCGGATGTCCCGGCGCTTTGCCAGCGCACCGGCATGTCGGCGGGCAAATGACGACGCAGGCTTGCGACGAACGTATCGCGCTGATACGTCCGATAAAAGCGCAGCCACGAGCGGGGCGGCTCCGCGTTCGCGCTCGAAGGCAGATCCGCGCGGGCGTCGAGACGTGCCGTGCCGGCCGGCATGTCGCGCAGCACCGTATCGAGCGTCTCGATGTAACTGGCGAATGTCGCGGCGGCCCGCTCGATGCGCGGCGTCTGGATGAAGTGCAGGAGCACGGCGAGTGCGCACACCTGACTCACCGCGACGAGCGCGACGAGCAGAAGCACGTTGCGCGCGAAAAGCGAGCGCGGCGCGAGGCTCACGGCTCGATATCCGCGAGCAGCATGTAGCCTACGCCCCACACGGTCTTGATGAAGCGCGGCTTGGCGGGGTCGTTTTCGATCAGTTGACGCAGGCGCAGCACCTGCACGTCGATGCTGCGGTCGAGCGCGTCGTGTTCGCGGCCGCGCGTTCGGGCGATAAGATTATCGCGGCTCACCGCGCGATTCGGCGACGATCCGAGCGCGTTGAGCAACTGCATCTGCGCCGAGTGCATCTCGAACGGCTCTCCGCCGCGAAACAGGCGTTGCTTGCCGAGATCCAGCCGGAAGTCGCCGAAGCGAATGACTTGCGTGGTCAGCGTCGGATCGCCTGCTGCGATTTTCTGCCGGCGCAGCAGCGCGCGCACGCGGGCGACGAGTTCTTGCGGCAGGAACGGCTTGGCCAGATAGTCGTCCGCGCCGGTTTCGAGCCCGACCACTTTGTCGACCGGATCGCCCTTTGCGGTGAGCATGAGGATGGGCAGCGTATGGCCTTCGGCGCGCAAGCGGCGGCACACGGAGAGGCCGTCTTCCGGTTCCATCATCCAGTCGAGCACGAGCAGGTCGTACGGTTCGCGCTGGAGATAACGGTCGAGGCGCTTGCCGTTTTCCACGACGCGCACCTCGAACCCTTGCGACGTGAGAAACCGCTGAAGCATGTTGCGCAGTTCGGCTTCGTCATCGAGCACGATGATCTTCGGCGCGGTTTCCATGAGATGGCCCCGGTCAGCGTTGCGCGGCGTGCTCGCGCATGAAGGCTTCGATCTGCGGCAGCGTCACATAGCCGTTCTTCTGCGTGTCGATCTCATCGAAATGCTTCGCGACCATCGGCATGCCGGTAGAGGCCTGATCGCGCGTGAGCTTGCCGTCGTGCGTGACGTTCGCTTGCGCGAAGCGCGTCTGCAGTATCTGCATGCCGCGTTCGACGCGCGGCGAGACGCCCATCGGCTGCGTCGCGGTCTGCGCGAACGCGGGAGCGGAAAGAAGGGCGAGGCATGTGGCCAATGAGGCAATTGAAGCGGCAATCTTCTGCACGACGTTCTCCTTGTCGAGATGCAAAGCGAAGTAATCGGTGACAGAGATTTTTATTGAGGCGCGCATCGAAGGCAATGGCAGCGGCGCTACGAATCATGTCGAGATATTTCGTGCTCCGCAGTCATGCGCCGCGCCGATAGGGCGACATGCGGCGACACAAGTTGCCGCTAACGCTTTCGTTTCTCCTTTGGCTATCGTTGCTCGGGTCGCGTCTTCAGCGATTCAAACCATCGATTCGAACCCTCGATACGAAAGGACATCACGATGAACATCCGTCTGCTCAGTCTTTCCGCTGCCGCCGCTTTCACGTTGACCTGCACGCAGAGCGCGTCGGCGGGAACGGCCGTTCAGGTCTCCTACGTCGCGCGGGCCGTGGTCTATGCGCCGCCGCCGCGTCCGGTCTACTACTACGCGCCGCCCGCCCCGCCTTACTACTATGTGCCCGCACGCACGGTCGTCGCCGTGCCCGTCGCGCCGCCGGTCGCGGTGATCGCGCCGCCTCCGCCGCCGAAACCGCCGGTCGTGGTCGTGAGCGCGCCGGTGCGCGTGTACGCGCCGCCCGTGCGCGTCTTGTATGCGCAGCCGATCGTGGCCGCGCCGATGGTCGTCGTGCGTTGACCGCGATGCACTGAGCATAGTGCATTTCGCCCGCGCCATGCGAACGCGCGGACGCGGGACCGATGCTTGCGCTCAAGCCTGCGATGACGCATCCACGGCTTCTATACTGAATGGACCACGTCGGCGCATGATGTTCGTCGCGTGGCAATCGTCAGAAGGAGGGCCGAGCCATGTTGTTCATCGTCAGTTGGACCGCGCTGCCCGAAGTCCGCGAGCGGGCAGCGGAGCGGTTTCTTCAGAACGCCGGCGTGCCGCCGGACGGCGTCCGATTGCTCGGGCGCTGGCACGGCATCGGGTCGATACGCGGCTTCGGCGTGGCAGAGAGCGACGATATAGAACCGGTCGCGCGATGGGCGTACGAATGGTCCGATCTGTTCACGCTCGACATCATGCCCGCGCTGACGGACGAACAGCTCGGCAAGCTGCTCGCCGATGCGGCCGGGCGGCGCTAGACGTTTTCGCGGCGAAATCGGGGATACCCCGGACAGGAGACAAGCGTGACGCAAGCCACTACCAACGAACCGTGCATCATTTCCGTCGCCATTACGGGGTCGGTGCCGCGCAAGAAAGACAACCCGGCGGTCCCCATCACGATTGCCGAGCAGATAGAAAGCACCCACGAGGCGTACGAAGCCGGCGCGACGCTCGTGCACCTGCATGTGCGCGACGAAGAAGAACGGTCGAGTTCGGACCGGCATCGCTTCGAAGAACTACAGGACGGCATCCGCAAGCATTGCCCGGACATCATCATTCAGTTCTCGACGGGCGGGCGCGGACGATCGTTCGAGCAGCGCGGCGCGATGCTGGACCTGAAGCCGGACATGGCGTCGCTCGCCACGGGTTCGGTTAACTTTCCGACGATCGTGTACGAGAATCCGCCCGACTTCGTGCGCTCGCTCGCGCAACTCATGCTCGATCACAACGTGAAGCCTGAGATCGAGGTCTTCGATCTGGCGATGCTGTACAGCACGGTCGATCTGGTGAATCAAGGCTTGCTCAAGAGGCCGGTCCACGTCCAGTTCGTGCTCGGCGTGAAGAACGCGTTGCCGGCGCGGCGAGAGATTCTCGAATTCGAAGTCGAGCAATTGAAGAAGCATTTGCCCGACGCAACGTGGGTCGCCGCGGGCATCGGGCGGCATCAGCTCGAAGTGAATCACTGGACGTTGCAGATGGGCGGCCACTGCCGTACTGGTCTCGAAGACAACGTCCGCTGGGACAAAGACACGCTCGCGAAGAGCAACGCGCAACTGGTGAGCCGCGTGGCGTCGTTGTGCGCCGAGTATGGGCGTCCGGTGGCGAGCGCGAAGGAGGCGCGCCGGCTGCTTTCGCTCTAACGGTTCGCGCTGAGACGGCTTGCAGATAAGGGCGGGCACCCGCGAGTATTGGGTGCCCACCGGCTTAACGGCAACGACGCAGCAGCCAATTGCCGGAAAATCTGCCTTACAATCGTCGTCTACCCTGACAAGCCTGTCCAGCGTGAACATGAACGAGCGTAAGTCGCCCGGCTTGGCCGACCGCATCTACAGCGACATTCTCAACAGCATCATCGAAGGCGAGTTCAAGGAAGGCGACCGGCTCATGACCGAGCACGCGCTCGCGGACCGCTTCGCGACTTCGCGGCCGACCGTGCGCGAAGCGCTGGCACGTCTGCGCGCGGACGGCATCATCGTGACGCGGCGCGGCTCGGGCACGACCGTCGGCCGCCGTCCCGATCCGGACGTGCGGCGCTTCGCCCCGCTCGAAACGCTCTCCGACATCCGCCGCTGCTACGAATTCCGCATCGTCACGGAGGCGGGCGCGGCGGAACTCGCGGCGCAAAAGGCCGATGACGACGATCTTAACGCCATCGAGCAAGCGTGGAATCAACTCGAACGCGTGGTGGAAGCGCAGCAGGGCATCGGCGCGAGCGATGACTTCGCGTTCCATCTCGCGGTGGCCCGCGCATCGAAGAACCAGTTCTTCATCAGCGCGATGTCGTTCATCGAAGAGCAGGTGGTCTTCAGCATGAATCTCTCGCGCAATCTGTCGCTTGTGAAGACGCTCGAACGGCAGCGGCTCGTGCAGCGAGAACACCGCGATATCCTCGAAGCCATTCGCGCGCGCGACTCCGTTCGCGCCGGTCAGGCGATGAAGTCCCATCTTACGGGCGCGCTGGAGCGGATGTTCGGCAACTAGATGTCATACGACTCTCGTCGGCGCATCCGGGGAAACGCTGATTAACGCCGCTTGGTCCGCGAAGTTGTTTGACAACTTCATGCCGCCTTGCTAGCTTCCACGCACGGTCAGCCCATGCCAAGCGAGGCGTCATTCATGAAAGTCGAACCGATCACCGTCAGTGAGTTCTCTCAGAGCGTCATGGCCGTGCCGCCCCTTGCGCGGCGGGCCGACTATTCGCTCGACGAGACGCAGAACCGCGCCCTGGTGGCGCATATCGAAGCCGGCGGCGTGCGCACATTGCTGTATGGCGGCAACGCCAACCTCTATCACGTCGCAGTGAGCGAATATCGTGAGCTTCTCGACATGCTCGCGCAAATCGCCGGGCCGCAAACGCGCGTGATCCCAGCGATAGGCCCCGACTACGGCAAGATGCTCGATCAGGCGCGCATTCTGGCGCAGACCGACTACCGCACCGCGATGGTCCTGCCGCTCGCGGGTTTCACGACGCCGCAGGGCGTCGCGACCGGCCTCAGGCGGCTGACGGATATCGCCGGCATGCCGTTCACGCTCTACATCAAAAGCGAGGACTACATCGATGTCGATACCCTCGCCGCGCTCGTCGCCGACGGCACGCTGCTCGCCGTTAAATATGCGATCGTGCGTGCCGACCCGTCCGACGATCCGTTCCTGCGGCGGCTTCTCGACAGCGTGCCGGCGTCGCAAGTGATATCCGGCATGGGCGAGCGGCCCGCGCTGGTCCACACGCGCGATTTCGGCCTCGCCGCCTGGACGACCGGCTCGGGTTGCATCGCTCCGCACGCCGTGATGGCGCTGCTGCGGGCCGCAAAGTCCGGAGAGGCGGACGAAGCGCAGCGTCTCTACGACCGCTTTCTTCCGCTCGAAACACTGCGGGACGACATCTCGCTGATTCGCGTGCTGCACGACGCGGTCACGCTTTCGGGCATCGCGGACATGGGTCCGATCCTGCCGCTCCTTTCCGGAACGCCTGATCATGCGTTGCCCGCCGTCGAGCGCGAAGCGCGGGCTCTGCTGGCATTCGACCGCACGCTCGCAGGAAACGCCGGGTAAAAGAAGTAAAACAAGCGAGGTAACGGCGCGCTCCGGGTATATCCCGACAGCCGGGCGCAACGCCGCGCCACCACGCGTGAGACTGCCTTTCTACGCTGCAAGGAAACAGGGAAAGCCGCCGCCGATTTGCTTGACATACGATGATTCGGTTGGCTATTTTGCTGCTTCGTGAGCTAATAACGACGCGAGGGCGCCGACCGACAGACCAAGAGACAGCGCACCGAGCACGATCAGAACGAAGCACGAACAGGCCGGCGATCGAATTCATCGACAGAATCGACAAGCGACCGGACCTCGTCCCAATAGCGGTTGCGAGAGAAGTGAGGAGACAACATGGCTTTCAAGGCAGGACTGTCAGTGAAACTGGCGGCGCTGTGCGTCGCCGTGAGCGCGGCGTTCGCGACGAGCGCGGCGCAGGCGGCGGACCCGGTGGCGATCAACATCGTGGACGTCGCGGGCAACCTTCAACTGACGCAGAAGGGCTTCGAAGCGTTCAAGGCGAAGTACCCGGATCTCGTGTCCAGCATCACCTTCACCAACGCGCCCGCGCCGCAACTGCCGGGCAAGATTAAGGCGATGCAGGCGGCAGGCCGCTCGGACATCGACCTCGTCGTGACCGGCACCGATGCGCTCGCCGCCGGCATCCAGCAGGGCCTGTGGGAAAAGCTGCTGCCCGAGCACGCCGCCGTGTTCCCCGGCGTGCTGGACAAGTACGCGCCCGGTCCGCGCAAGATGCAGGACATCGCGCAAGGCTACGGTCTCGAAGTGACCTACATGCCCGCCGGCCCGCTGCTCGAATACAACCCGGCCAAGGTCAGCGATCCGCCGAAGACGCCGGATCAGTTGCTCGCGTGGTGCAAGGCGCATCCGAACAAGTTGATCTACGCGCGTCCGGCCAACTCCGGTCCGGGGCGCACGTTCCTGATGGGCCTGCCGTACGTGCTCGGCGACAAGAATCCGATGGACCCGGTCAACGGCTGGGACAAGACCTGGGCGTTCCTCAAGCAGCTGAACGACTGCATTCCTTACTACCCGGGCGGCACGTCCGCCGTGATGAAGGAACTGGGCGAAGGCACGCGTGACATGACTGTGACCGTGACCGGATGGGACATCAATCCGCGCGCACTCGGTATCGTGCCGGCCGAATTCAAGGTGCAGGCGTTCGACAACATGACGTGGGTGAACGACGCTCACTACATGGTCATTCCGAAGGGCGTGCCGAAAGAAAAGCTCGACGTGCTCTACAAGCTGATGAACTTCATGCTGGAACCGGCGCAACAGGCGTTGACTTACGACGACGGCTATTTCTATCCCGGCCCGGCAGTCAAGGACGTGCCGCTTTCCGCCGCGCCGGCGAAAAGCCAGGAAGTGATTCAGAAGTTCGGCCGCCCCGAGTACGCGAAGCTGCTGGCTGACCGGCCGCATGTCGTGCCGCTGAATGCGCAGGCGATGGTCGCCGCGTTCCAGAAGTGGGACCGCGAAATCGGCGCGCAGAAGACGAAGTAAGCACATCGCACTCGCAGGGCTTTGGGCGGCGGCGCTCCTTCGGGGGCGTCGCCGCTCGCGCAACGGGAAATCGCCATGAAGCACACTTTTGAGCAGTTGCGCCTCGACTCGGTCTCGCGCAGCTTCACCAACGCGCAGGGACATCAGCTCGCCGCGCTGAAAGGACTCGATCTCAACATCCAGCGCGGCGAGTTCATCGCGCTGCTCGGACCGTCGGGCTGCGGCAAGTCGACCGCGCTGAACTGCATCGCCGGATTGCAGCCGCTGACGGGCGGCGGCATCTGGCTCGACGACAAGCGTATCGACGTCCTGCCGCCCGAGAAGCGCGGCTTCGGCATGGTCTTTCAGAACTACGCGCTCTTTCCGCACATGTCGGTGCTCGATAACGTCGGCTTCGGACTGAAGATGCGCGGCGTGTCGAAAGCGGAAGCGGTCAAGCGCGCGAAAGCGGCGCTGCAACTCGTGCAGTTGACCGGCCACGACGCCAAGCTCCCCGGCCAGCTTTCGGGCGGCCAGCAACAGCGCGTGGCGATTGCGCGCGCGATCGTCATCGAGCCGCCGCTCGTGTTGATGGACGAGCCGCTCTCGAATCTCGACACGAAGCTGCGCATCGAAATGCGCGCCGAAATCCGCCGCATTCACGGCAAGCTGGAGCGCGCGACCATCTACGTGACGCACGATCAGGACGAAGCGCTTTCGATGGCGGATCGCATCGTCGTGATGAAGGAGGGCGTCGTGCAGCAAGTCGCGCCGCCGAAAGAAGTCTATTCGCGGCCGAAGAACCTGCATGTCGCGCGTTTCATGGGCTTTCGCAATGTCGCGCCGTTCACGCTCGAAGGCACGCAGGGCGACACGGTCGCCGTGAACGCGAACGGCGTGCGCCTGTTCGGTACGCCGATGGAAGGCTTCGACAGCAAGAACGTGAGCGTCGCGCTGCGTCCGGAAGACATGGAACGCGCCGCGCCCGGCGACCAGAACGCGTTCGATGCGCACGTCGAGACCGTCGAATACGGCGGCCGCGATTCGCTCATCCGCGTGAATACGGCGTTCGGCAAGCTGTGGGCGCGCATCGCGGGCGAATGCGCGGAAGGCGAGCGCATCGTGCTGCGCGTGTCGCCCGCGAAGGCGCTCGTGTACGGAGAAGAAAAATGATCGCGCTTCCCGCGCAGCGCGATCCGAAGGGCTGGCTCGTCGCGCCGGCGCTCGTCTTCATCATCGCGCTGTTCATCTATCCGTTCGCGTACGGGCTCATGCTGTCGTTCAATCCGATGAACGGCGGCGGCGCCTGGGCGAACTATGTGTCGTTCTTCACCGATACGTCGATGTGGCCGACGATCATCGTCACGCTGAAGCTCGCCGTGCCCGCGACGATCATCAACGTCGGCATCTCGGTGCCGGTCGCGTTCGCGTTGCGGCGCTCGTCGCCGTATCAGAAGTTCGTGACCACGCTGCTCGTCATTCCGGTGACGCTCGGCACCGTGCTGATCGCCGACGGCATGCTCACGTACTTCAGCCCGAACGGCTGGTTCCCGCAGGCGGTTCAGGCGCTTCATCTCTATGGCGACGAAGTGCGGCTCACGCATAACTACTGGGGCGTGCTGATCTCGCTGATCGTGTCGGGCTTTCCGTTCGCATTCCTGTTGACGCTTTCGTACGTGACGGGCATCGATCCGACGCTTGCGCGCGCCGCCGCGACGCTCGGCGCGAGTCCGTGGCAGCAGTTCCGCCAGATTTATCTGCCGCTGTTGCTGCCCGGTCTCACGATGACCGCGTGTCTTTCGTTCGTGCAGGCGTTCTCGGTGTTTCCGTCGGCGGTGCTGCTCGGCGCGCCTGCGGGCCCGACGCGCGTGATCTCGATTGCCGCATCCGAGGCTGCGTTCGAAAGCTACGACTATTCGCTCGCATCGACGATTGCGATCGTGATGGGCTTCGTGCAATTGCTGGTCGTGGGCGGCATGCTCGGCGCGCGCCGCTTCTTCTACACCGGCCCGGTGACCGGAGGGAAGGGATAATGGCAACCGACAACCGCGCGGCGCCCGCCTGGCAGGCCCCCGCGCCGACTCAACGCTCCAGCAAGAACATGAAACAGCAAGCGAGCCTGCGCGACCGTGTGTGGAAGGCGTTCGTCTGGGTCACGATGGGCTTCTTCCTGCTGAACGTGCTGCTTCTGATCGCGACGGTCGCGGTGAACTCCGTCGCGACGCGCTGGTTCGGCACGCTGCTGCCGCAGGGCTTCACGCTGCACTGGTACGCGCAGGCGTGGAGCGACTTCCAGTTGTCGAGCGTGCTGCTCGTGACGCTCGAAGTAGTGGGCACGGTGGTGCTGCTGTCCATCGTGCTCGGCGTGCCCGCGGCGTATGCGCTCGCGCGCGTGCAGTTTCCCGGCAAGCGCTTCGCGATGCTCGTGTTCCTGCTGCCGCTGATGGTCCCGCCCGTGACCTACGGCATCCCGATGGCGACGGTCATGTACAAGTTCCATCTCGCGGGCACGCTGACCGGCGTGATTCTCGCGAATCTGGTGCCTGCGCTGCCGTTCGTGATTCTGGTGATGACGCCGTTCATCGAGCAGATCGATCCGAATCTGGAATCCGCCGCGCGCATTTTCGGCGCGAACACCGTGCGCTATTTCCGCTACGTGCTGTTGCCGCTGCTCGTGCCGGGCATGCTCGCGGCGGGGCTGCTGGTGCTGGTGCGGACCATCGGCATGTTCGAGCTGACGTTCTTCACCGCCGGGCCGACGACCCAGACGCTCGTCGTCGCGCTTTACTACGCGGTGTTTTCGACGGGCGTGCGCGCGCCGCAATCCATCGACGCGATGGCGATGATCTACATGGCCATCACGCTGGTCTGGGTGTTGATCGCGCTGCAATTCGTGAGTCCGACGCAACTGGTTTCGCGCGTGAAGGAACAACGGCAGTGACGTCTTCCAAGCCGATGCCGATGCGTCCGGTCGTCGAGTTGCTCGCCGAGCCGCGGCTTCGCGTAGCGAACGGCGCGCATGTGATCGAGGTGGCGCCGGCCGCTGGCGGGCGCATCACGCGCTTCACGACGCACGACGAAACCGGCGCGCATGACTGGCTCGTGCCGATCACCGCGTCGAGCTGGCCGTGCGACGCGTGGCCGAAGGGCGGCAGCTATCCGCTCGTGCCGTTCTCGAACCGCGTGCGCGATGCGCAATTTCCCGCGCCCGGCGGCGAGCGCGTGACGCTTGCGACGTTCCCCGGCATGGCGCACGCGCTGCATGGCTTCGGCCAGTACGCAGCATGGCGCGTCGAACGTCACGATGCCGATTTCATCGAACTGCGTTATGCGCATCGCGAGGGCGAGCACGGCTGGCCGTGGGCGTTCGACGCGATCCAGACGATTCAAGCGGCCGCCGACGGCGCACATTTGTCGATGCGCGTCGTCAACCGCTCGGCGCGTCCGATGCCGGCGGGCTTCGGTTTTCATCCGTATTTCGCGGCGCTCGAAGCCGAACTCGATGCCGCGACGCTCTGGCGTCACGAAGCCGAGATCGCGGTGGGACCATCGGACGAGCATCCGCTGCGCCGTCATGTGAAAGAGTCGGGCGGCTATACGCGGTATGTGAGCGGCTGGGACGGCCGCGCGACGCTTTTCTATGCCGATGGCCGCGCGCTCGCGCTCGAAGCGGACGGCGCGCTGGGACATGCGGTCGTGCATTGCCCGGCAGGCGGCGGGTATCTGTGCGTGGAGCCGGTCTCGCATGTGAGCGACGGCTTCAATCTCGACGCGCACGGTATCGGCGGAACGGGCGTCGTCGTCATTGCGGCGGGAAGCGAAGTGTCCGCGTCGCTCGCCATGAGACCGGGGCGCTGAACCGGCCCGCCGCTCACCGCGCGAGCGGCGCGGTAAAGAACGCATCGACCAGATCGACGATGCGCCAGGTCGAGCACGGACGCCTGCAATGCGCGTCGAAACCCGCGTCCTTCAGCTTCTGCACCGGATCGGCAGGCCACACGTTGCTCATCGCGACGAGCAAGCGCCCCGTCACGTCGGCGTCCATGCGCAGCGTGCGAATGAAGACATAGCCGGGATCGCTGTCCAGAGCCGTATCGAGCACGAGCGCCTGCGGCTGCCAGCTATGCAGCAGCGCGCGCACCGACGCCAGATCCTGCGCGTGGATGACCTGCAAGCCTTTGAGCCGAAGCTGCACCGCGAGCGAATCCGCGATGGACTTGTCCTTGTGCGCAATCAGCACGCGCCGCGCGGAGTCGCCCGGGCGCGCGCGCTTGATGCGCCAGAGCGCGAACTCGCTTTCGTTGTCGGATGAGCGGGGTGGCATCGCGTTCTCCTCTTCGTGACGGATGCGTCGAGTGTCGGCCGGCGGCGCGCCGCCCGACACCCGGCGGCGGCGGGGAACGGCGAAGATTCTGGGAGACTGCCGAACGTATCCCTTCGAATGGAGGGGTTCGATCGATGACGGGCGCGCGTAATATCGGAAGCGTTCTCGGGGACTCGCAATGGAAAACGGCTATTTCAAAACAGTATTGCTGGTAGAGGACGAAGGGCTCACGCGCAGCGCGATGAAGACGCTGATCCTCGCGAACGAGCCCTTGCTCGAGATCGACGAAGCCGATGGATTCGAGCAGGCGAAAGCGAAGCTCTCGGCGAATTCGTACGATCTCATGTTTCTCGACTATCACTTGCGCGGCCAGGCCACCGGCATGGACCTGCTCAACTGGATACGCGAGGAGGAGCGCGAGGTTCAGACCATCATGCTGTCCGCTCAGGACGACCGCGATACCGTGCTGGAGTGCATCCGAAACGGCGCGTGCGGTTTCATCTCGAAGGGCAGCGAGCAGGGCGCGAGCGTGTTTCGCGAAGCCCTGAAGACCATTCTTAACGGGCGCGTCTATCTGCCGAACACGGTGCTCGGCAAGGGCGGCCACAGCCCGAAGCCCGTCTCGACGCACGCGGGCGTCACCATCGAATCGCTCGATCTTCCGCCGCGCCTGACCGAAACGCTGCGCTATCTGCTGCAAGGGCTGTCGAACAAGGCGATCGCGCGCAAGATGAACATCAGCGAGAACACGGCCAAGGAATATTCGAGCGACCTGCTCGCGCGCTTTCATGTCACGCGGCGAACCTTCCTGATCGTCGAAATGGCGCGGCGCGGCATCGAAATGCCGATGGGCAACACGTCGTCGGCGTCTTGAGCCGTTCTTCGCGGCACGGCGGCGTCGCGCGCGCACCGCGTCCCCTTTTCTCAAAACTCCGAGGATTCGCACCGGAATGGTAAGGTAGACCCCGGTTTATTTTGAGATGGGAAACGCGCAGGTGAAGAGCAGGTCGATGACTTACGGAACGAAAGGCGTCAGCGCGGCATTCGCGCTGGCAACGGCGGTCGCGCTCGCTGCATGCGCGCCGCTGCCCGATCAGCAGAAGAGCGCCGACGCGGCCGCGGCTGCCTCGGCGGCGCAAGCCGCGCAGGCAGCCTCGGCAGCCGCAGCGGCGAAGGCCGCCGCGCAGCCTTCGGGGCCGACGGAACAGCGCATCGTGGTCGGCGGGGCGAACGGGTATCGCGTGACCGTCAAGACGACGCCGCCCGCGCAGGTTTGCGACAACGCCGCCTTCGCGGACGGCGTGCGCTACGGCTATGCGCTGACATGGAACAGGCTCGTCGGCGAGGCCGTGCGTGAGAACGGCGGCAAGGCGCTCAAAACCAAGCTCGGCAAGTTCGACCCGTCCGCGATCCACTCGCAAGACGATCAGTACAAGATCCAGTGGGACGGCAAGCAGCGCACCAACGCGTGCGCGTCCGACGGCTATCTGATCGGGCGGATCGTCGGCACGCACCTCGCCGGCGTCGACATGCGCAACGGCAAGCCGTCGTAAGTACGCGGCGCGCTTCAGTCGCAGGCGTGCGCCGCCGTGACATAGCGGCTGCCCGCCGCGCTGTCGCCGTAGATCGTGTAGCCGGTGCCGTACGCCGCCGGCTGCGCGACCACCAAAATGGCCGATGAGCCGCCCTGTCCCGGAACCGAGACCGCCAGCGAATCGGGGCCGAGGCCATATTCCCGCACGCGCGGCGCGATGGGCGTCCACCGCGCCTTGACGCACTTCGTGAAATCCAACGTCGCGAGCGTCGACGCGCCCGAGCCGATCGGCACGGTTTTCAGCAGCGCGTCGTCGGTGCTGACGCAGCCGTTGAGCGCCAGCGCGAAACAGACTGCCAACGTGCTTGTGACACTTTTTCTCATATTTCCGATGCCTTTGGTGGTGTTATCCGCTTAGTCTTCTCGCCGATGATGCGCGGCGCGCTCGTATTGAAGCAGCCTTCGCTCCCGACGCTTTCCCGAATATCGGTCAAGTTGGGTCAACCGTAGCCGTTATACAGGCGTTTCTTACGCGGAAACCGTTTTGTATGGCGAGCCGCAGGCGAATACCGACGCGGCGCGCCCACTGTGCATCATGCGCCGCCCCCGATAACAACGATTTGCGCCGCAGCCGGCAGTGTCATCGCCGGATCGCGGCGCGAGCAAGTCCAGAAAACGCATGTCTCGCAGAAAGTCGTTCACCTCGCTTCGCGCCAGTCGCACGTTCGGACGCTCTTGCTTCGCGCGTCTCGATCTCCAACGGTTCGCCGCGCCCGCGCTCACGGTTCTCGTGTGCGCGCTGCTCCTCGTCGTGTTCCAGCATCTGTCGCATACGGTCGATTACAAGTCGGTCGTGCGCTCGCTGCGGCTGCTCTCGCTGCAAGCGTGGGGCGCGGCGCTGTTCGCCACCGCGCTGAGCTTCGCCGCGCTCGTCGGCCGCGATGCCGTCGGCTTGCGGCACATCGGCGTCGCGGTGCCGCGTTCGCTGCTGTGGGTCGGCGCGACGGTCGGCTCGGCGCTCGGCAACGTCACGGGCTTCGGCGCGCTGACGGGCGGTGCGGTGCGCTGCCGCGTCTATGGCGCGGCGGAAGTGACGCCCGCGCAGGTCGGCCGGCTGTCGATCTTCACGGGCGTGACGCTCGCGCTTTCGCTCGCGTTCATGGCGGCGCTCGGCATGCTGTGCTCGGCGGGCACGGTGGCGAGCATGCTGCATCTTTCGCCCGCGATACTGCGCGTGCTCGGCGCGGCGCTGCTCGCGGTGTTCGTCGCGATGCTCGTCTTCTGCGGACGCGAGCAGCGCACGCTGCGTTCCCGCTGGACGTGGCTCGCGTTCACGGTGCCGACGCGCCGCGACTTCATCGCGCAGACGGCGCTCGCCGTCGTCGACGTGCTCGGCGCGGGACTCGCGCTCTGGGCGATGCTGCCGGGCGCGCACGTCGGCTTCGGCGAGTTCATGACGGTGTTCTCGACGGCGATGCTGCTCGGGATGATCGGCCATACGCCGGGCGGCGTCGGCGTGTTCGAAGCGGCGATGGTGTTCGCGCTCGGCCGCAACGTCGCGACGCCGGACGTGCTCGCCGCGCTCCTCGCTTATCGCGCGATTTATTTCGGTCTGCCGCTGATTCTCTCGGCCGCCGTGATGGCCGCGTTCGAAGGCCGCGCGCTGAAAGGCCGCTTCGCGTTTCTGCACCCGCGCCGCGTGTCGTCGCTCGCGCCGTTGTTCCTCGCGATCGTCGCGTTCGCGGCCGGGTCGATGCTCGTCATCTCCGGCGCGACGCCCGCGTTCAAGATGCGCATCGCGCTCTTGCAGACCGTCATTCCGCTGTGGGTGCTGGAAAGCTCGCAACTGCTCGGCAGCGTGATGGGCGTCATGCTGCTTTTCGTCGCGCGCGGGCTCATGCGCCGGCTCGACGCCGCGTGGTGGGTCGCGCTGATTCTCGCGGTCGCGAACTTCGCGCTGTCGCTCGCGAAGGGGCTCGCATTCATCGAAGCGGGCGTTCTCGCGTTTCTCATCGCGCTGCTCGTCTTGACGCGCGAGCGCTTCAACCGCCGGGCGTCGCTGTTCGCCGAGCGGTTCACGGCGACGTGGCTCGTTTCCGTCGGCATGGTGATGGCGGTCGCGGTATGGATCATGTTCTTCGCCTTCCGCGACGTGCCGTACAACACGGACCTGTGGTGGCAATTCGCGTTCGACGAGCGCGCGCCGCGTGCGCTGCGCGCGACGCTCGCAGCAGGCGTGTTCGCGTGCGCGTTCGCCGTCTGGCAATTGCTGCGTCCGGCGGCGGGCCGCTTCGAGATGCCCGCGCCGCAGGACCTCGCCGATGCCGCGCGCATCTTCCGCGCGCAGGAGCGCAGCGACGCCGGCCTCGCGATGATGGGCGACAAGAGCTTTCTGTTCTCCGAGTCGCGCGAGGCGTTTCTCATGTACGCGAAGCACGGCCGCACGTGGGCCGCGCTGCACGATCCGGTCGGCCCGCGCAGCGAGTGGGCGGGGCTGATCCGCCGTTTCGTGGAACTCGCGCATTCGCACAACGGCCGCGCCGCGTTCTATCAGGTGCGCGCCGACGCGCTGCCGCTGTATCTCGACGCCGGTCTCACGCTGATGAAGCTCGGCGAGGAAGCGCACGTCGCGCTGTCCGAGTTCGACCTGAAGGGCTCGCACCGCGCGCATCTGCGCTATGCGCTAAAGCGCGGCGAACGCGACGGGTTCGATACGGAACTGATCGGCCCGGACCGCATCGCGGAAAGCATGCCGATGCTGCGCGAGATTTCCGACGACTGGCTCGACAGCCGCTCGGCGCGTGAGAAAAGCTTCTCGGTGGCGGCGTTCAACGAAGAATATCTCGCCGCGCAGTCGGTGCTGCTCGTGCGTCAGCAGGGCGTGCCGGTGGCGTTCGTCACGTTCATGACGACGGACCTCAACACCGAAGCGACGGTCGGCGTGATGCGTCACGTGGCGGAAGCCTCGTCGTATGCGATGGAGTACCTCTTCACCAAGCTCGCGCTGCATCTGAAAGAGGCGGGGTTCAAATCGCTGTCGCTCGGCATCGCGCCGTTGTCCGGCATGGAGCCGACGCCGCTCGCGTCGCACTGGCATCGGCTGGCGGGGCTCGTATGGCGCTTCGGCGGACGCTTCTACAACTTCCGCGGCCTGCGCGGATTCAAGAGCAAGTTCCAGCCGCACTGGGAGCCGCGTTATCTCGCGGCGTCCGGTTCGGTCAGCGTGTTTCTCACTTTGGCGGACCTCTCGTTGCTGGCGGGAGGCTGGCGTTCATGAACAAGTTTGGCAAGAAACTGGCGGCGCTCGCGGCGGCCGCCGTCTGCGGCGTCTCCCTGATCGGCGCGGCGCACGCGAACACCGTTTCGGGCGGCCGCTACGGGCAGGTCACGGTGACGAAACCGGCTGGCGCGATGACGGGCTTCGTCGTCCTGTTGTCGGAGGAGAGCGGCTGGAGCGAGTCGGACCAGCAAGCCGCCGATGCGCTCGCGGCCAAGGGCGCGATGGTCGTCGGCGTCGACACGCCGCGCTACGCCGCGCGCCTTGCGGCCGAGAAGAAGGAGACGTGCCACAACCTCGTCGGCGATGCCGAGAACATGAGCCACCAGCTCGAACGCACGGTAGAGACGAGCCGCTATTTCTCGCCGATCTTCGCCGGCGCGGGCCAGGGCGCGACCGTCGCGGAACACGCGCTCGGCCAGGCGCCGGACAACACGGTGGCGGGCGCGGTGTCGCTCGCGCCGGAGGCCACGCTCGACGCGCGCTTCAAGCCGTGTCCGCCTGACCCGACCATCATCCACATGAAGGGCTTGCCGGGCTTCATGGAACGCGCCGCGTGGCAGCCCGGACGCAACAAGGCCGAGACGCTCGTGGCGATGACCGCGCCGCACCTGATCAAACCCGAGGCGCCTGCTGCGAACGACGTGTCCGATCTGCCGCTCATCGAACTTCGCGCGTCGCAGCCGACTGACTTGCTCGCGATCGTCATTTCGGGCGACGGCGGCTGGCGCGACCTCGACAAGACGATGGCGCTCGCCCTTCAGCGCGACGGCGTGTCGGTGATCGGCATCGATTCGCTGCGTTATTTCTGGAGCGAGAAGTCGCCGCAGCGCACGGCAGCGGATATCGCCCGCGTGGTGCGCACCTACAGCGCGCGCTGGCATACGAGCCACGTGGCGCTCGTCGGCTACTCGTTCGGCGCGGACGTGATGCCGTTCGCGTACAACCGTCTGCCCGACGACGTGCGGCGCCAGGTCTCGTATATCTCGCTGATGGGCTTCGCGCCCGAGGCCGATTTCCAGATTCGCGTGACCGGCTGGCTCGGCATGAAGGCAAGCGACAAGGCGCTCAAGGTGAAGCCGGAGCTCGCGCAACTGCCGCCCGCGATGGTCCAGTGCATCTACGGCGAAAAAGAAGACGATACGCTGTGTCCGGCGCTGACGAAGACGGGCATCGACGTGGTGAAGCTGCCGGGCGATCATCACTTCGGCGGCGACTACGACGCGCTCGCGCGCCGCATTCTGGCCGGCTGGCGCAAGCAGATCGCTGCGAAGCAAGCGGCGTGAAATTGGCGCAACGACGGCCGGTTCGATTGAGCCGGCCGTTTCGCTGATTGGTCAACTCGACGACTGCGCAGCGTCTTTTGCTTCAGCGTGTGCGTCCGTATCGGGCGCGGTCGACGCGTGTTCCTCTCTGCGTCGACTTCACTTCAGCGGCCCCAAATAATCCCGCTTGCCGATGGGCGCGCCAAGGTGGCGCAAGATGTCGTGAGTCGTCGCGACGTGAAAATAGAAGTTCGGCAATCCGAAGCCGAACAGATAATCGACGCCCGAAAACGACGGCGAAAAGTCCGGAAACTTGAGCGTGACGGTGCGCGTCTCGCTACCTTCCATCGTCGCTTCCTGGATGCTCTTCAAGTAAGCGATCGTCTTCGCGATGCGTTCCTGCAATGCCGCGAAGCTGTCCTCGTTGTCCTCGAACTTCGGCGCATCGACGCCCGAAAGACGCTGCGCCGAGAGCTTCGCGGTGTCGCTCGCGCGCTGGATCTGCGCGGCGAGCGGCAGCATGTCGGGCGCGAGCCGCGCGGCGATGACATCGGCGTGGGCGAGGCCTTTTTCGTCGGCGAAAGCGGCACCTTTCTCCAATAGCGACGAGCAGACTTCCAGCCCGCGGATAAACACCGGAATCGACGCGCGATACATCGAGAGGGACATGGTCTTGCGCTCCTTGACGTGATGCGGACCGTTGCGGCCCGGGTAGTGATGGGCGACAAGCATAGCGCCCGGCGCGGCGCTGCGCACGAACCGCCGGCTACGGCCGCGCGTGCCGCGCCTCCCACTCGCGCAATTGCGCCTGATAGCGTTCGAGCGCCTCCTGATAGATGTCGAACACGCAAGGATTGCAGCCACTCTGGCAGCAATCGCCCGGTGCGGGGCGCTCGGGCGGCGTGGGGCGCGGGTCGTCTGAGGGAGCGTTGGGATCGTGATTGCGCATTGAGCTTGGATTTCGGTTCATCGGACGCGACTGGCGGCTGCGTTCGCAGGCCGCCACGTTTTGGCGGGCCGACAGTTGAGCTTGAGCCGCCGGTTCATCCGACGCAAGCGCAAGCCGTGCGTGCGCAGACACGTCCGACTGAGCGGCTCCCAACGGCAAACTCAACGGCTAACTTTTGGCGGGTTCATCATTCGCTCAATGCGATACTGCCGCGAACGTCGCGAACGCAGTTGCGGCATTCGACCCACTCGACTGGACCGAAGGACTCCCTCGATGAACCAGACCATCAGGCTCGCGATCTTCGGCGCGCTATTGAGCGCGGTGCTCGCCGGCTGCGCGTCGTCGCACGACGCGTCCGACCGGGCGGGCGCCGCGCCGGGCAAGGAGACGCCATACAGCGCCGAAATCCGCCGCACGCAGTCCGGCATTGCGCACGTCCGCGCCGCCGACTGGGGCAGCCTCGGTTTCGGCTACGGCTATGCGCAGGCGCAAGACACGCTCTGCACGCTCGCCGATGGCTTCGTGACCTATCGCGGCGAGCGGTCCGCGTACTTCGGCGCGGACGCCCGCCTGCCGAGCGGATCGACGTTCGGCCAGCCGCGCAATCTGGACGCCGATTTCTTCTTCCGCTTAGTCGACGATCAGGCCGCCGTCGACCGTTATCGCGCCGCGCAGCCGCCCGAGTTGCGCAATCTCGTCGATGGCTTCGCATCCGGCTACAACCATTATCTGGCCGATCTGAAAGCCGGCCAGTTTCCCGGCGCGCACGCCGCTTGCCGCAGCCAGCCGTGGGTCGAGGACATCGAGCCGGACGACATCTACCGCCGCGTGATCGCGGCGAATCTGGCGGGCGGATCGGCGCGTTTCGTGCAGGCCATCGCGGCTGCGCACCCGCCGAAGCCGGGCGCGCAGCCGCCGGCCGCGTCGCTGGACATGAGAGAGCGGCGCGACGCCGTCGGCGACATGCCCGGCCTCGGCAGCAACGCGCTGGCGTTCGGCGCGCCGATCACGCGGGAGAAGCGCAGCATCCTGTTCGGCAATCCGCACTGGTCCTGGCAAGGCCCGGACCGCTTCTATCAGGCGCAACTGACCATTCCCGGCCGCCTGAACGTGGCGGGCGTGTCGTTTCTCGGCATGCCGCTCGTCGTGCTCGGCTTCAACGAAAACATCGCGTGGACGCATACCGTTTCGACGGGCCGCCGCTTCGGCCTCTTCGAAATGACGCTCGATCCCGCCGACCCGACGCATTATCTCTTCGACGGCGCGAGCCAGCCGATGACGCCCGTGCCGCTCACCGTGCGCGTGCGCCGCGCGGACGGCTCGCTCGAATCGGTGTCGCGCACGCTGTATCGCACGCGCTTCGGTCCGGTCGTCGATCTGTCGGCCATGAACGCCGGCCTCGGCTGGAACGCGCAGCGCGCCTACGCATTCGCTGACGTCAACGCGGACAACGTGCGCAGCTTCGAGAACTTCTTCGCATGGGACCAGGCTCGCTCGCTCGACGATTTCATCGCGATACAAAAGCGGTACAAGGCGATTCCGTGGGCCAACACGTTCGCCATCGGCCGGGGCGACCCGCGCGCGTGGTTCGCGGATATCGGCCCGATTCCCGGCGTGCCCGATGCGCTCGCCGACGCCTGCACGACGCCGACCGGCCGCGCGCTGGCGAGCCGGATGCCCGGCGTGCCTGTCCTCGACGGCTCCAGAACTGCGTGCACATGGCGCAGCGATCCGGCGAGCGCGCAGCCGGGCACATTGCCGGTTACTCAATTACCCAGCATGCTTCGCGGCGATTACGTCGGCAATTTCAACGACAGTTACTGGCTCACGAACGCGAACGTCCCGCTCACCGGCTACGCGCGCGTGCTCGGCGCGACGCGCTACGAGCAGTCCATGCGCACGCGCTACGGGCATCTGCTCGCGGCGCGCCTGCAGCGCGAGCCCGGCGGCGTGACGCGGGGCGCGGTCGAGCAGGCCGTGCTGGAGACGCACTCGTTGTCCGAGCAGTTGTACCGTCAGCCGGTGCTCGATGCCGTCTGCACGCCGGGCGACGCGATGAGTTCACTCAACGACGCCTGCGACGTGCTGCGCAACTGGAACGGCACGGCCGATATCGACGCCCGCGGCGCGAATCTATGGGACGAGTTCTGGCGGCGCGTCACGAAGCTCGCGCCCGAGACGCTGGCCGCGACGCGCTTCGATCCGGCGCGCCCGCTGGCGACGCCGAGCGGCCTGAAAACGGACAGCCCGGAGGTCGTGCAGGAGTTGCGGCAGGCGCTCGGCGGCGCGGCGCTCTCGCTGCGGCTCAACGGTTTCGCGCTGGATTCGCGGCGTGGCGACCTGCTCTACACGACGCGCAATGGCGCGAACGTGCCGCTCTACGGCGGCTGCGACGACGCCGGCTACTTCACGGTAGTCTGCGCGGGGCGTCCGCTCGATCCGAAAGGGTATTCGATGGACGCGAACGGTCACGGCGACAGCTACATGCAGGTCGTCACGTTCACGGCCGACGGCGCGGCGGGCGTCGAGGCGGACACCATGCTCGCGCCGTCGGAATCGGACGATCCCGCTTCGCCTCGCTCGGGCGACGCCACGCGTCTGTTCGCGGCGAAGCACTGGCAGCGGTTCCCGTTCACCGACGAGGCCATCGAAGCCGATCCGGCGCTGACGCGCATCGTCGTCAACGGCGCGCGCTGAGATCGCGAGACGCTTCGCGAGCCGGAAGTTTCCCGTCTATGATGGAGGTTTGCCCGCATGGAATCTCTGTCATGACTACTGGCGACAGCACACCGCAAGAAGAAGCAGTCCGGCTCGACGCGTCCGCCCTGCAGGCGTTCGTCGACCGCAAATGGAACGACGAGATCGTTCCGGCGCTCACCGATTACATCGCCGTTCCCGCCAAAAGCCCGATGTTCGACGTCGACTGGGCCCGCCACGGCTTCATCGAGCGCGTGGTCACGGACGCCGTCGACTGGGTGAAGGCGCAGCCGGTCAAAGGCTTAAAAGTCGAGATCGTGCGGCTGACCGGGCGCACGCCGGTGATTTTCTTCGAAGCCCCGGCCACGCGCTCGGGCAGCACCGAAACGGTCGTGCTGTACGGCCATCTGGACAAGCAGCCGGAGTTCGAAGGCTGGCGCAGCGATCTGGGTCCGTGGACCCCGAAGCTGGAGGACGGCAAGCTCTACGGGCGCGGCGGCGCGGACGACGGCTACGCGACCTACGCCAGCATCACCGCGCTGGCGGCGCTGGACGCGCAGGGCGTCGAGCGGCCGCGCTGCGTCGGCATCATCGAGACGTGCGAGGAGTCGGGCAGCTACGACTTGCTGCCGTACATCGACGCGCTGCGCGACCGGCTCGGCGACGTCGGACTCGTGATCTGTCTCGATTCGGGCGCGGGCAACTACGATCAGCTCTGGCTGACCACGTCGCTGCGCGGGCTCGTCGCGGGCGACCTCGAAGTGCAGGTGCTCGAAGAAGGCTTGCATTCGGGCGGCTACGGCGGCATCGCGCCGTCGACGTTCCGCATCATGCGGCAACTGTTCGAGCGCTTAGAGGACGCCGCCACCGGCAATCTGCTGCCGAAAGACTTCCACTGCGCGATTCCGGCGCAACGGCTGCGCGAAGCGGAAGCCACAGCGCAGATTCTTGGCGACGATGTCTGGAAGAAGCTGCCGTGGAGCTGCGGTCAGGATGGAGGCAGTGTGCTTCCGACCACCACCGATCCGAAGGAAGCGCTGCTGAACTCGACGTGGCGGCCGTCGCTGACCGTGACGGGCGCAGCCGGCCTGCCGCCGCTCGCGGACGCCGGCAACGTGCTCGCGCCGCGCACCGCATTCAAGCTGTCGCTGCGCCTGCCGCCGCTCGTCGAGGCGACGGAGGCGGTCGCGCAGTTGAAGTCCTTGCTCGAATTCGATCCGCCGTACAACGCGAAGGTCACGTTCAAGCCGGAGGCGGGCGCGGCCACGGGCTGGAGCGCGCCGGAACTCGCTCCATGGCTCGCGTCGTCGCTCAACGACGCGTCCCGCCGGCATTTCGGCGCCGATGTCGCGTACATCGGTCAGGGCGGCACCATTCCGCTGATGAATACGCTGAAGGAAGGCTTCCCGCGCTCGCAGTTCATGGTGTGCGGCGTGCTCGGCCCGAAATCGAACGCGCACGGACCCAACGAATTCCTGCACGTGCCGTATGCCCGCAAGCTGACGGCGGCCGTGGCGGAAGTGATCGCGGCTGCGCCCTGAGCTTTCTTTGTACGGTTGTAGGACTGACGCCCGCGCTTGCGGGCGTTTTCTTTGGTTTGGCTGAAAATGAAACTGGTCAGGCCAGTTGATCGTCTGTAAAGTAGAAGGCCCCGCGTCGCACGTAGAGACGACGCGTCAGCAATCGACTTTGGAGACGAGAGTCGCAATGAACGAAACGAGCCAAACCGCAGTAAAAGAACAGCGCATCGCCGCCGACACCTTGCATGCCTACGTCCGCGCCATCTGGGAGCACGCCGGCAGCGCGGCGCGCGAGGCGGAACTTGTAGCCGATCACCTCGTGATGGCCAATCTGTCGGGCCACGATTCGCACGGCGTCGGCATGATTCCGCGCTACACGTCGTCGCTCGCCGACGGCCAATTGCAGCTGAACACGCACGCGGAGATCGTCCGCGACGCCGGCGCCGTACTGACTATCGATGGCCGCAAGGGTTTCGGGCAGGTCGTCGCGTACGAGGCGATGGAACACGGCATCGAGCGCGCGAAGAAGTTCGGCGTGTGCGCGGTGGGGCTGCGCAACGCGCACCACATCGGGCGCATCGGCCACTGGGCGGAGCAATGCGCGAAGGCGGGCTTCGTGTCGTTCCACTTCGTGAACGTAGCGGGTGATCCGCTCGTCGCGCCGTTCGGCGGCATTGACCGGCGCTTCGGCACGAATCCGTTCTGCGCCGGGTATCCGCGCGACGGCAAGAACCCGCTGGTGCTGGATTTCGCGACGGCGGGCATCGCTTACGGCAAGACGCGCGTCGCGTATAACAAGGGCGTGAAGGTCGCGCCGGGCATGCTGCTCGACCACGAAGGCCGCCCGACCGTGGAGCCGAAAGTCATGCACGAGGAGCCGTTCGGCGCGCTGACGGCGTTCGGCCTGCACAAGGGTTCCGGACTGGCCGCGCTTTGCGAGATTTTCGGCGGCGCGCTGTCAGGCGGCTATACGACGCACGAAAGCACGCTGGAGAAGTCGAGCGCCATCTACAACTGCATGACGTCGGTCATTCTCGATCCGAACGCGTTCGACGCGCCCGCCGCGCAGGCCGAAGCGGAAGCCTTCCTCGAATGGATGAAGGCGTCGCCGCACGCCGAGGGCGTCGATGCGATCTACGCGCCGGGCGAGCCGGAAGAGGCGCGTCGCGCGGAACGCGGGGCGAACGGCGTGCCGATCGATCCGACCACGTGGAAGCAGATTCGCGAATCGGCGCAAAAATCCGGCATGACGGAAGCCGAAATCGCGCAGTACGCGGACGCATTGAAGTAAGCGCAAGACGCTGGGCGGCCGAAATTGGTCAAGCCAGTTTCGGCCCGCGTGGTGCCGATCAGCGCACCATCTCGTTCTCGATCCACTCGATCACCGACGTGCGCTTCGGTTGCCAGCCGAGGAGCGTGCGGGCGCGCTCGCCCCGCACGCGGCTGTTCGACCCGAGCCCGTACGACGCCATCTCGTAACCCCATTCCTCGATCGCCTGTTCCAGCGGCCAGTCTTCCGGGCCGCGCAGGCCGAGCGCCTTCGCCATCGCGGTCGTCATGTCGCGGAACTGCGCTTCGCCGCTTTCGACGAAGTAGAACGTGCCCGCCGGCGTCTTCGCGAGTGCCAGCCGGTACACATCGACGACGTCGTCGATATGGACGTTCGACCAGATATTCAAGCCGCGGCCGACGTGCCTGACGACGCCGCTCTTCTTCGCTTGCCGCTCCAGACGCGGCAACTGGACGCTCGCCGTGTCGGGAATCGCGCCGTGTCCGTAGATCAGCGTGTTGCAGAGCACCGCCGAGCGCACGCCGCGCTTGGCTGCGTCGAGCACGAGACGGTCGATGGCGACGCGCGGCGCCTTGTCGGCGGTCGGCTCGGGCAACTGCGCCTCGGTGTAGATGTCGTCTGACGCCTCGCCGCCCGACCCATCCCCGACGATGCTCGATCCGCTCGTATGCAGCAGCGGCTTGTTCGAACCTTCGAGCGCACGCACCAATGCCTCGACCGCGCCGCGATGATCGCTGCTCGCCGCGTTGATGACGGCATCGGCGGTTCGTGCTTCATCGGCGAGCAGGGCGCTGGCGTCCAGACTGCCGACGACCGGCTCGATACCCGCGCGCTCCAGCGCATCGCGCTGCTCTTCGCGGCGGATGAGTCCACGCACGCGATGGCCGTCACGAACGAGCCCCGCCGCAATCGATCCGCCGATAAAACCGCCCGCGCCAGTCACAAATATATTCATTCGTTGCTCCATTGATTGAACCAGTGCGCCCAGTATCGTCCCTTTCGACTTTCGCAAAAAGCGTGTTAGTCTCAAAGGAAACTTGACTGCGATTCAATATCGACGCGCCGCCATGAAGACCAACACCGACGAATTGCTCGTGTTCGTGACCGTCGTCGACAGCGGATCGATGACGGCGGCGGCCGAACGCCTGCAACAGACGGTCTCGGGCGTGAGCCGGACGCTGACGCGGCTGGAGAAGAAACTCGATGCGACGCTCGTTCGCCGCACGACCCGCCGGCTGCAACTCACTGACGAAGGCGAGCTGTTCCTGACTCGCGCCCGCGCGATACTCGCCGCAATGGACGACGCCGAGGAAGCGCTTTCTCGCCGCCGCGAACGTCCAGCGGGCCGCCTGCGCGTGGATGCGGCGTCGCCGTTCATGCTTCATTGCGTCGTGCCGCACGTCAGAGCGTTCGCCGCGCTCTATCCGGATATTTCGCTGGAGCTGACGAGCAACGAACGCATCGTCGATTTGCTGGAACAGCGTGTCGATATCGCGATACGGATCGGCGCGCTGCAGGATTCCACGCTGCACGCACGCGCGCTCGGCAGCAGCCGCTTGCGCGTGCTCGCCAGTCCGGCTTATCTTGCCGAGCACGGCGAGCCGCGCGACGTCGACGAACTCATGCGCGCCCGGCTGATCGGCTTTACGGCGCCAGAGAGTCTCAACGACTGGCCGCTGCGCCATACGCGCGCAGGGCGCGAGGCGGAGTTCGTGACCGCTGAGCCCGCGATTTCCGCGTCGAGCGGCGAGACGATCCGGCAGTTGGCACTCGACGGCGGCGGCATTGCGTGTCTCGCCGACTTCATGACTGCCGCCGATGTCAAAGCGGGCCGCCTGCGCCCGATTCTCGACGATGCGCTGCGCGACGTTCGCCAGCCGATCAGCGCCGTCTATTACCAAAGCGAGTCGATGGCCGCGCGCGCCCGCGCGTTCCTCGACTTTCTCGCGGGCAAGCTGGCGCTCTGACGGCACCGCTGCTCCCACTCGTTACAGGACTCCACGATGCCACCGATCGAAGCGATCAACGCCCCCGGCCTGCCCATTCCCGCCGGCCACTACAGCCATGCGACGCGCGCCGGCAATCTGATCTGCGTCTCGGGCCAGTTGCCCGTGCGCCCGGACGGCACGCACACCGGCGACCTTCCTTTCGAAGAGCAGGCCGAGCAGACCTTACGCAACCTCCGAACCGTGCTTGAAGCGGCGGGCGCGGGGCTCGCGGACTGCATCGAAGTGACGGTCTATCTCGTCGGCGTCGAGCACTGGAAGGCGTTCAACGACATCTACGCGCGCCATTTCGGCGCGTGGAAACCGGCGCGCGCCGTCGTGCCGGTCGGCGCGCTGCATTACGGCTATCTGCTCGAAATCTCGGCGCGTGCGTGGGTCGAACCGGCTCCGATCTAAGCGAGATCCAGCGCGTTCGTCAGATCGCCGAGCGGCGCTTCGCCGTTGGCCGCCATCGCCCGGTCGCGCGCGGCCACGCCGTCGAGCGGCGCAAGGTCATGCACGCGCGAGATAAAGCGCAGGATCGAGTTCGTGTCGTAGACCGTGTGATCGACATAGCCCTGCTTCCCGAACGGCGAGATGACGAGCGCCGGAATGCGCGAGCCCGGCCCCCAGCGGTCGCCCTTCGGCGGCGCGACGTGATCCCACCAGCCTCCATTTTCGTCGACGGTCACGATGACGACCGTGTTCTGCCACTGCGGGCCGCGCCGGATATGCTCGATCACATTGGCGATGTGGCGGTCGCCCGAGGCGACATCCGCGTAACCGGCGTGCATGTTCAGGTTCCCCTGCGGCTTGTAGAACGTGACAGGCGGCAGGCGGCCGGCGTCGATATCGGCGAGCAGCTTGTTCGTCGAAGGATCGTCGCCGATGCCGGCATCGCGCACATGCCGCTCGCGGGCGGCCGTGCCGGGCGCGTAGTTGCGAAAGTAGTTGAACGGCTGGTGGTGGTACTGGAAGTCGGGCACCGCGCCGGTGTCACGGTGATCGAGCGCGTATTGCCACGCGCCGCTGTACCACGCCCAGTCGACGCCCTTGTCCGACAAGCGGTCGCCGATGGTCGCGTAGGTCTGCGGCGGGAGCACGAGCGCGTTCGACGTATCCGCGAAGCGCGGGTCGCCGCCGGGCGCGGGCTTCACGTTGCTCGGCTGATACGGCGGGAACATGGTGTTGACCGCATAGCCGTCGGCGGTCAGCGCGCCGTCGCGCACGAACTTCGGCGGGCCGTCCAGCGCAGAGCCTGGCGAATCCGGCGCGAGCTTGAGACGCGTGCCGGTTGGGTCGTCGCCTTCGACGACAGCCAGCAGTTTCGCCGCCGGACCGTTTTTCGCGTCCGGATAGAAGGGTGCCTGCGCCGAAATCAGGAAGATGTGGTTCAGCCACGAACCGCCGAATGCGGACATGAAGAAGTTGTCGCAGAGCGTGTACTGCTGCGCGAGGCCCCAGAGCTTGAGCGTATCGGGCGAATTCCGGTAGTGGCCCATGACGAGGCCGCCCGAGTCGCCCCACGCCGCAAACTGGTTGTTGCGCCCGGCGTTGATCTGCATCTGGTTCTGATAGAAGCGATGCACCAGATCACGCGTGATGACGCTGTTGGGCAGCGGGTCGCCGTGCGCGTCCATGAGGCGGAAAGGGCCGTTGGGCAGCGCGCTGATCTGATGTTCCGCAATGGCGTAACGCTTGCCATCCACTTCCTGCGCCTGCGGCACGAGGCCGCCCCAAATTCTGGGCAGCGTGGGCAGGGGCGTCACCCCGTCGCGGTCGAACTGCGTGTACTGCGCGGACGTCACGGCCGAGAGCGGATACTGCACGCCCGGATAGTCGCCGTAGAGATTCGTGAAGCTGCGGTTTTCGGCGTAGATCACGACGATCTGGCGCACATGCGCCGCGAGCGCGCGATCCACCGAAACGTCTGCCGCCGTCTTCGGCGTCGCCGGCTTGTGATCGAACAGATTGCAGCCGCCGAGGGACCATCCGGCAAGGCCGACGCCCGCAGCCAGCAAGCGCCGCCGCGCCGGGTCGGCGGGGGCGTCGTGGCCTGCGGGAAGGTCGTGGTTCGGCTCGCGGTTCGGCTCGTCGTTCGGCTCGTCGTTCGGTTTCATCGCGTGACTCCTCGTTGCATGCACACGCCGGCCGGCGCGCGGATGATCGACGCCAAAACGACGCTCGCCTGACGCTGGCGCCTCGTTGGCTCTGACAGCGCATGATGCCGCATCGACCGGCTGCCGGAAACCCGGCCGAACGGCATAAGCAAAAAAACCGGAACGTGCGATTTTGCCTATGACATTCGGCCGACTGGAAACCGCCGAGCCGCGTGACTAACATCAACTGAACACGAGCTTTAGTCCGACGAGAACGAGGGTGGCGGCGAGCAGGTAGCGCAGCAATGCTTCCGGCGCCTTGGACGAAAGATTGCTGCCGATCACGATGCCCGGAATCGAACCCAGAAGGAGCGACACGAGCAACGACCAGTCGACCGAGCCCATCATCCAGTGGCCCGCGCCGGCAATCAGCGTGAGCGGCACGGCGTGCGCGACGTCGGAGCCGACGATGCGCACCGTGGCGAGGCGCGGGTAGAGCAGCAACAGCACGGTCACGCCGATAGCCCCGGCGCCCACCGACGTGAGCGAAACCAACATGCCGAGGATCGCGCCGGTCAGCACGGTCCACGCTGCCGTGCGCGCGGGCCGTTCCGGGCGGCTGTGGCCCTTGCGGTAAGCGAAGCGCGCGAGCTGCGGCCGGAACACGAGGGAAACGGCGGTGATCAGGAGCGCCGTGCCGAGGATCAACTGGATCAGCCGCGCCGTGCCGGGCGACGTAATCCCGTGCTGGTTCAGGAAGTACAGGGTGACGGCGGCCGCGGGCACGCTGCCTGCCGCCAGCCTACCGGTGATGCGCCAGTCGACGGACCCTTTGAGGCCGTGGACGAGCGTTCCCGCGGTTTTGGTGGCGGCGGCATAGAGCAGGTCGGTTCCCACGGCGGTGGCCGGATGGATACCGAAGAGGAGCACGAGCAGCGGCGTCATCAGCGAGCCGCCGCCCACGCCGGTCAGCCCGACGAGAAAGCCGACCGCCAGCCCGGAAGCGGAATAAAGTAAGTCGATATGCGGAAATGACATGCGCGCGGAGAGAACCGGTCAGGCGTCGGTGGGTCGAAAAACCGTCGATGATAGCCGGTCAGCGGTTCACCTGCTGCACGAAACCCGTGCGCGAGCCGCCGGCCGTTCGCCTGTAACGGCTCACGGCGCACTGCGAATCGCCACTTTGCGCCATCGGGCGCCCCTTTCACGTCACTTTCAGGAAGGTGCAATGGATACGAAGCAACAGACGCAGAACCCGACGCAACAGCGACAACAGCAGCAGCAACAGCAGCAGTTGGCGGCGGCGGACGAGGCATTCATCCCCACCGAGAACGTCAACCAGCCGACCGAGCGGCAATTCGTCCTCAAGTCCGGCAACACCTTCGCCGTCTACGACGCCAACGGCGATATCCGCGGTCGTGACGACGGCCTGTTCGTCAACGACACGCGCGTGCTTTCGGAACTGGTGTTGACCTTCGGCGGCCGCGCGCCTTCGCTGCTATCGGGGAGCGTTTCGAGCGACAACGCCGTGTTCACCGCGCATCTGACGAACCGGCCCTTGCCGCCCATCGGCGGGGCACGCACGCCGGAGGGCGTGATTCACGTCGAGCGCAAACGTGTGCTATCGGGACACGTGCTGCACGAAAGCATCGTGCTCACGAACTACGGCACGGAACCGTCGACGGTGCCGCTTTCCATCTCGTTCGCCGCCGACTTCCTGGACATGTTCGAAGTGCGCGGCACCATTCGGCCGAAACGCGGCACGTTGCGCCCACCCGCCGTCGAAAACGGGGAAGTGGTGCTGAGCTACATCGGGTTGGACGAAGTGGAGCGCACCGCGCGCATCCAGTTCACGCCCGCCCCGGACGTTCTCTCGCCGACGCGCGCCGACTACGCGCTCCACATTCAGTCGGAAACGGCGATTTCTGTGTATTTGTCGGTCACGGCGGTCACGCACGCCCTGAACGACGCCAGCGAGGAGAGCAAGCGCAACGCCGCGGAAGCCCCGGAATGTGCGCCGGAGTCGGGACGCCCGGCCATCCGCGAGGCGCTCGTCGACGCGCACCGCAGCATGCGGGACAAGCGCCGCGCCGGCGCCCGCGTCAGGTCGAGCAATCCGCTCTTTAGTGAATGGATCGACCGGTCGCTCGCGGACCTCGGCTTGCTCACCACGGATCTCGAAACCGGCCCGTACCCGTACGCGGGCATTCCGTGGTTCTCGACGCCGTTCGGACGCGACGCCATCATCACGTCGCTGCAAATGCTGTGGCTGCAGCCGACGCTCGCGCGCGGCGTCCTGCGCTTTCTGGCTGCGCATCAGGCGCGCGAAGACTCGGCGTTCAGGGACGCCGAGGTCGGCAAGATCATGCACGAGACGCGCAAGAGCGAAATGGCGGCCACCGGCGAAGTGCCGTTCGCGCTGTACTACGGCGGCGTGGACAGCACGCCGCTTTTCATCGTGCTTGCCGGCGCGTATGCGGAGCGAACGGGGGATCGCGCGCTGATCGACGAAATATGGCCGGCGCTACAACTGGCCGCCGGGTGGGTGGCGCGCCATTGCGACCGTAACCCGCACGGTCTCTTGAGCTACCAGCGGGCGACCGAATACGGCCTTGCCAATCAGGGCTGGAAGGACAGCCATGACTCCGTGTTCCATGCGGACGGCCAGTTTCCCATCGGGCCCATTTCGCTCGTGGAAGTGCAGGCTTACGCATCGACGGCGTTCTCCACGATGGCGCGTCTTGCCCGCGAGCGCGGCGAGCACGAGCAGGTAGCGGAGTTCGAGCGGCGCGCCGAGCACATACGCGAACGCGTCGAGGCCCTGTTCTGGATGCCAGAGATGGACTTCTACGGCATCGCGCTGGATGGGCGGAACGAGCTTTGCCGGGTGCTCTCGTCGAATGCGGGGCATCTGCTTGCGTTCGATCTCGTGGAGCGCAAGCGCGGCGAGGCGGTCGCGCGGCAACTCGAATCGGCGCTCTTTCACACCGGCTGGGGCGTGCGCACGCTCGCGGCCGGGCAACCGCGCTTCAATCCGATGTCGTATCACAACGGCTCGGTATGGCCGCACGATTCGGCCATCTGCGCGCGCGGCCTTGCGCGCTACGGCGAGCGCGGCGCGGCGGTCGGCTTGCTGCAATCGCTGTTCGAGGCGGCCGTCACGTTCGACATGCGCTTGCCCGAGCTCTTCTGCGGCTTCACGCGGCAGCGCGGCGAGCGGCCCATTGCGTATCCGGTGGCGTGCCTGCCGCAGGCGTGGGCGGCGGGCGCGCCGTTCATGATTCTGGAGGCGTGTCTGGGCGTGACGATCGACGCGGTCAACGACGAGATTCGCGTCGACCGGCCGCAGTTGCCTGAGGGCATCGACTGGCTGGAGATCGGAGATCTGCGAATCGGCGAGAAGAACGTCACCATTACGTTCCGGCGTGTGGGCGGGCAAGTGGTGCCGTCGGTGGAGGGCGATGCGCGGGTCGTGGCGGTGCTGTGAAGTCGGCGAGGGCGCTTGGAAAAATGCCGGGCGCCCTCGTCGGAGAGGGAAGCGTGATTGGGAGTAGAGGACCGTCAAGCGGCCGAGTGAGTCTGCTCGTTCGACACGTTGAATCACGGCGCCACCGTGTCTCCCAGTCCGTCAAACCGCTTCCGAAGCAAAGGCATGCACTCGCTCGCGCCGCGCATCGCTGTACGGGCGTAGCCGAGGCCGTCGAGTTTTACAAGCGCCCGTTTGGCGCGGTCGGGATCGGACGGCTTTCGGCGACGACGGCAAGCTCGTCGCCCGCGAACTGGGTGCGCCGCGCCCGAAGCGGTCGCGCTCGCGCTGCGAGTCGATGGCGAGCGCGGCTGCCGCGGTCCGGCGCGGACGCGGCAAGCAGAATCTCGCTCGCGCCGCGGCCGAAGCGCTCGCGCTGCGAGTCGATGGCGAGCGCGGCCGCCGCGGTCCGACGCAGATGCGGCAAGCGAATTCTCGCCCGCGCCGCGTCCGAAGCGCTAGCGCTGCGTGTCGATGGTGGGCGCGGTCGCGGCGGTCCGAACGAGTGCGGTTAGCGGATCCTGGCCATACTCTTCGCCGGGCAACCGCCTAGTCATGGCCGCGGCGTGCTCGATGCCAGGCGACTAACAGCCGCTGATCAAACCGCTAAGCGCAGCGCCTTGCCATCCGCGCAGAGTAGAGCAACCGCCAACTCAAACCGCAACACTCCCGACATAATTCTCCGCAAGCGCCGTCGCCGCTGCGCGCGACGTCGTCACGTGCTCGAGCTCCGCAACCTGCAGCCGCTGCTCGAACGGCGAGTTGTCGTCGAGCTTGTGCAACATGCGCGTCATCCACCACGAGAAGTGCTCGGCGCGCCACACGCGCTTGAGCGCCGTCTCGGTGTAATGGGCAAGCGAGGCCGCGTCGTTTTCCTTGTAATAGCCGACGAGCGCCGCCGTCAGCACGCGCACGTCCGACACCGCCAGATTCATGCCCTTCGCGCCGGTCGGCGGCACGATGTGCGCCGCGTCGCCAGCGAGGAAGAGCTTGCCGGATTGCATCGGCGTGGAAACGAAGCTGCGCATGCCGACGATGTTCTTTTGAAAAATGCGCCCTTCAGTGATCTGCCAGCCGTCCGCCGTATCGACGCGTGCATGCAGTTCGGCCCAGATGCGGTCGTCGGACCAGGCATCGACCGAATCTTTCGGGTCGCACTGGAAGTACATGCGCTGCACGCCCGGCGAGCGCGTGCTGATGAGCGCGAAGCCGCGGTCGTGCCGCGCGTAGATGAGTTCGTCGGACGAAGGCGGCGCTTCCACCAGGATGCCGAACCAGCCGAACGGGTACACGCGCTGATAGTCCTGCCGCACCGCCTCCGGAATGCACTTGCGGGAGACGCCTTGCGAGCCGTCGCAGCCGATGATGAAGTCGCACTCGATCTCCTCGTCGCGTCCCTCGTGGCGGTACTTGATGCGCGGCTTGCGGTCGCTGTTCTCGGCGAAGTCGTGCAGCGAAACGTCCGACACGTTGAACTTCAGCGCACCGTTCACCGCCATGCGCGCCGCGACCAGATCCTTGATGACTTCGTGCTGCGCGTAGACCGTGATCGAGTGGCCCGTGAGTTCGGTCAGCGCGATGCGTCGCCGCTGTCCTTCGAACGCGAGTTCGAAGCCGTGATGCAGCGCGCCTTCGGCCTGCATCCGCGCGCCGAGGCCGGCTTCGTTGAGCAGGTCCATCGTCCCCTGTTCGAGCACGCCCGCCCGAATGGTGGATTCGATGTCCTGCTGGCTGCGCACTTCGAGCACGACCGATTCGATGCCGCGCAGATGAAGGAGATGAGAGAGCAGAAGCCCCGCCGGGCCCGCGCCGACGATGCCGACTTGAGTACGCATGAATGTCTCCGTTGCGTCGTGATGTTGTGCGTACAGTGTCGGCATGGCGGCGATATGCCGCAACGGGATACAGCGGATAGCGCCTATCCATTATTGAGATAACGGCCGCAAACCCGCGTGAAATCGGGTCCGGTGCTTGCTGACCAAGGGTTTATCCCGACTCATCAACACGAGGACACCGACATGGACGCAAGCGCATATCCGAAGCCGCCTTTCGCCGACCAGCAACAGGAACGCACGCCGGGCCTGACCGAAGCGATGAACCCGAAGCCCGATCATGGCGAAGAGACTTACAAAGGCAGCGGCAGGCTTGCCGGCAAAGCGGCGCTGATCACGGGTGGAGACAGCGGCATCGGCCGCGCGGTGGCGATCGCCTTTGCGCGCGAAGGGGCGGACGTCGCCATCGCCTATCTGGACGAACACGACGACGCGAAGGAAACGGCGCGCTGGATCGAGCAGGCGGGGCGCAAGGCGCTCTTGCTGCCCGGCGACATCACGGATCGCCAGCATTGCCGCGACATCGTCGCGAAGACGGCCGATGCGTTCGGCCGGCTCGACGTGCTCGTGAACAACGCGGCGTATCAGATGACCTACGACAGCCTCGAGGAAATCAGCGACGACGAGTGGGACAAGACCTATTCGACGAACATCGGCGCGATGTTCCGCATCACGAAGGCGGCGCTCGCGCATATGAAGGAAGGCGCGGCGATCGTCAACACGACGTCCGTGAACGCGGACGCGCCGAATCCCGGCCTGATCGCGTATGCCAGCACGAAGGGCGCGATCCAGAACTTCACGGGCGGACTCGCGCAGTTGCTCGCCGAGCGCGGCATTCGCGTGAATTGCGTCGCGCCGGGCCCGATCTGGACGCCGCTGATTCCGTCCACCATGCCGGCCGAGAAGGTGAAGAACTTCGGCTCGCAAGTGCCGATGAAGCGCCCCGGCCAGCCCGCCGAACTCGCGCCCGCTTATGTGATGCTCGCTTCGGACGAGGGCAGCTACATCTCCGGCGCGACCATCGCGGTGACGGGCGGCAAGCCGATCATCTGACCGGCCTGCCGGCTACCCTCGCAGGCCCGAGACTTACTCGCCCGCCGCTTCCTTCAACTGGTTGCGGCGGTATTCGCCCTGGCGCGTGAGCATCCAGCCGGGGTATTCGGCCGGCAACTGGCTCACTTCGTTGAGCGCGGCGAGTTCGTCCTCGCTCAGCCGCACGTTCGTCGCCGCGATGTTGTCATCGAGTTGCTCGATGCGCTTCGCGCCGACGATCACGCTCGTCACCACTTTCTGATGCAAGAGCCACGCAAGCGCGATCTGCGCGACCGACACGCTCTTTGCCTCGGCCACGCGGCGCATTGCGTCGATGCAGTCGTATGCGCGATCGACGTTCACCGGCGGGAAGTCGAACTTCGAGCGGCGGCTGCCTTCTTCCTTGCCGCCTTCGCGCGTGAACTTGCCCGAGAGCAGGCCGCCCGCGAGCGGGCTCCACACCATCAGCCCGACGTTTTCGCTTTGCAACAGCGGCACCAGTTCGCGTTCCAGATCCCGTCCGGCGATCGTGTAATACGCCTGCAACGATTCGAAGCGCGCAAGCCCGAGCTGCTCCGAAATGCCGAGCGCCTTCATGATTTGCCACGCCGCCCAGTTCGACACGCCGATGTAGCGCACGTGGCCGTGCTGCACGAGCGTATCGAGCGCGCGCAGCGTTTCTTCGATCGGCGTGGCCGGATCGAAGCCGTGGATCTGATAGAGATCGACGTGATCGAGTTGCAGGCGCCTGAGGCTCGCCTTCACGCCGTCGATGATGTGAAACCGCGACGCGCCCCGCGAATTCACGCTCTTGGTGCCGGCTTCGCCCAGAATCTTGGTCGCGACGACGACATTCTCGCGCGGCACTTTCAGGTTCTTGAGCGCCTGTCCGGTGATGATTTCCGACTGGCCGTCGGCGTAGACATCGGCGGTGTCGATGAAGTTGATGCCCGCGTCGAGCGACCGGCCGACCAGCTTGTCCGCGTCCGCCTGCTGAAGCTGGCCGATGTTGTCCCAGATGCCGCCGCCACCGCCGCCGAACGTCATGGTGCCGAGGCACAGTTCGGAGACGAAGAGGCCGGTGTTGCCGAATTTCCTGTAGCGCATGGTTGCTCCCGAGTGGACGATAGGCGTGAAGCGTTCGCTGAAATGCGACGAGCGTTCGGTGCCGCCAATGCAGTATCGTCCGGCAACGCGCGGCGTTCATAGCCTGATCCTGTCGAATCCTTGCCTGTTCCTGCAAACGCGGGGGCAGCTTGCGCGCACGATCGCGCTCGCGCGAGTAAGCTATGTCGACTTCTTCCACGCTCGAGTCCCTTCGGAAACCATGGCGCTGAACGACACGCCCGGCCTCGCCGGAAAAGATGCTCACGATCATTCCCGCGAAACGCACCGCGTTTCATCCGACTCCACGCTCGATCAAGCGCGGCTCGATCTCGTCGCGCTGATCGACCGTTTTACCGTAGGCTGCGAAGGCACGACGGAGACGCCGGTGCCGGGCCTTTTCCTGCATCGCGTGATGAATCCCGGCGGGCCCAAGCCGGGCATCCAGACGCCGGCGCTCGCGCTCATCGCGCAGGGTTCGAAGCGCGTGATCGTCGGCGATGAGGTGTATGTCTACGATCCGATGCACTATCTCGTTTCGTCCGTCGATTTGCCGGTGATCGGCCAGGTCACGGTCGCGAGCGATTCGGAGCCGTATCTCGGCCTGCGGCTCGACCTCGATGTCGAAGAGATCACCTCGCTGATCCAGGACCAGAACCTGCCGCCCGCGACGCAGACCGACGCTTCGCGCGGCCTCTTCGTCAATCGCCTCGGCACGTCCATGCTCGACGCCGTGCTGCGCCTCTTGCGCCTCATCGACACGCCGGAAGACGTGCCGATCGTCGCGCCGCTCGTCAAGCGTGAGATTCTGTACCGGCTACTGATGAACGGCTCCGGCGCGCGGCTGCGCCAGATCGCGCTCAATGACAGCCAGACGCAGCGCATCGCGAAGGCCATCAAGCTGCTGCGTCAGCATTTCGATCAGCCGTTGCGCGTGGAGGACATCGCGAAGGACGTGCATATGAGCGTGTCGTCGCTGCATCATCACTTCAAGGCCGTGACCGCGATGAGCCCGCTGCAATATCAGAAGCAGTTGCGCTTGCAGGAAGCGCGGCGGCTCATGCTGCTCGATATCGCGGATGCCGCGACGGCCGCGCATCGCGTAGGCTATGAAAGCGCGTCGCAGTTCAGCCGCGAATACAGCCGGCTCTTCGGCGCGCCGCCGCTGCGCGATACGCGCCGCTGGCGCGATGCGGCCGCCGCCGGCGCCTGAGCCGCACGACGCACGACGCATGACGCACGACGCATGACCTCACGAATGCTGACTGGCGATGCGTCGGCGCTGCCGCATCGGTTTATTTCATCGTCCGCGGAATAACGCAGCGCCGCGGGACGTTCTGCGGAAACTGCCACGTACTTTTTTCGCGAGGAAGATGAAATGAACAAGCACATTCTGATGGCCGTCACCGTAACCGTCGCGAGCGCCGCTGCCTGCGTCGCGTCGTCGGCTTTCGCGGCGGCGCCCAAGGAAGCCAACGGCATGTATGTCGACGAAAACGGCATGACGCTCTACACGTTCGACAAGGACACCAAAGGCAGCCCGAGCGCGTGCACCGGCGGCTGCGCGCAGGCGTGGCCGGCCGCGATGGCGAGCGACTCGGACCAGCCGAGCGGCAAATGGACGACCGAATCGGCCGACGGCGGCAAGCAATGGGCCTACGACGGCAAGCGCGTGTACCGGTTCGCCAAGGACACGAAGCCCGGCGACAAGAACGGCGACAACTTTCGCAACGTGTGGCACGTGGTCAAGCCTTGAAGCCGTGACCGGCGCGTTATAAACGCACACTCGGAAGCACGCTCGTGAACTTCGAGCACGATCTTCTCGCGCATCTCCCGCAGTTGCGCCGCTATGCGCGCGCACTGACGGGCGATCGCGCGTGGGCCGACGACCTCGTGCAGGATGCCACCGAACGCGCGCTCAACCGCGCGAGCATGTTCCGCGCGGGCACGAATCTGCGTGCGTGGCTTTTCACGATCATGCGCAACATCTATATCGACCAGTTGCGGGGACGCCGCGATATTGCCGTCGACGATGAAACCGCGCCCTGGCGGCAGATGGCCGCGCCGCGCGGCGAAGTCGATGGCCTCGTGCTGCGCGACGTGCAGCGCGCGCTGTACTGTCTGCCTGTCGAGCAGCGCGAAGTGATGCTGCTCGTATGCGTCGAGGAAATGAGTTATCAGGAAGCGTCGCAGGTGCTGAACGTGCCTGCGGGCACGGTCATGTCGCGCCTCTCGCGGGCGCGCGAACATATGCGCGTCTTGCTGGGCGAAGAGAAGGAGCGTCCTGCGCCGTTGAAAGTGGTGAGCCGCTTATGACGAATCAAGACCGCCCGGCCGATGACAACGAGCGCGCGTTGCAGGCGCTCTCCGCCTATATCGACGACGAGTTGCCCGGCGACGAACGCGACGCGACCGCCGCGCGCATCGCTAACGACGCCGCCTGCGAAGCGACGGTGGCCGCTTATCGCGCGCAGGACAACGCGTTGCGCGCGCTGTTCGCGGCGGAACAGGCGGAGCCGCAGATCGTCGTCATGCGGCCGCCCGCGAGGCAACGTTATCTGCTGGCTGCGTGCCTGCTGGTTGTTGGCATCGCCTGCGGATTTCTCATGCACATGCTGCTGCCCGCTCTGGGCGAGCCGCGCGCGCGTTTCGCGGAGCGCGCGGATATCGCCTACGCGGTGTATGCGCCCGAGCAGCGCCACGCGGTGGAAGTGGCGGCATCACAGCAGGATCATCTCGTGAACTGGCTGTCGAAGCGGCTCAACCGGACGCTCACGATTCCATCGCTTGCCGAGTATGGCTTCGAGCTCGTCGGCGGACGCCTCTTGCCGGGCGAAGAAGGGCCGGCCGCGCAATTCATGTATCAGAACGCATCGGGCGAACGGCTCACGCTATACATGACCACCGTCGCACGTAACGACGCGAAGGTCAGAACGCTGCGCGACGGACCGCGCACGACGTACTACTGGGCATCGGATCGCGTCGGCTATGCGCTCTCCGGGCAGATCGGGCAGGCGAAGCTGCAGGCGATCGCCTATGACACGTGCAAGGAACTGGGCGGGGATCCGAAGAATTGGTGACGAGTGGATTCACGCGATCTGTGTTTGGATGCAAGCGTCAGGTGAAGTGACAGAAATCCATACATAGCATTCTTCGTTAGCGATACTCTTACGGCGCCGATGTCGATATCAATATCAATAGGGAATGCTAACTATAGTCAGGGAAGTTCAGTGCGTGCCAAGGACGATCCGGGTAGCGACTTGCTCGGTGCTCGGTTCGTTGACATTCGGCCCATTAGTTCCGAAATGGCTGCGCTGTCGCAAGACTTAATGGCGTCGTCGTTCAGCCGAGCCAGCGCGATGACTTGCGGCGACCGTTCGTCTACGCCGCATTCTTCTAGCGCTGTGCGCGAAGCAACAAGGTCTTGAGCATGCCGGTTCGCTGCATCTTCACTCTTAATAATCGCCGCACTTCTACGCTAGTGTGTGAGGGGTATGGAACGGTAGAGGCGTTCTCGGGCCAGAAGGAGGGCCGGGACAATCCGGAGAAGATAGCTACGCCGAAGATCGGTCCAATACCGCCGGGGCAATACTATATTGTGGATCGTCTTTCAGGAGGGATATTGGGAGCACTGCGCGATTTCGGGGCTCCTTTCGTCGGGAGCACAGACCGTACGAAATGGTTCATGCTCTGGAACCCGAGAACTGGCGACGTGACGATGATCAACGGCATACAGCGAGGGCAATTCCGATTGCATCCTGAGGGAACGCACGGTATCAGTGAAGGATGCATTACGCTCGTTAATCCCGCTGAATTCGAATTCCTTCAACGATTCATTCGCCGGTCCCCGCCCGCACTAAGCGTCCCGGGGTCGGCGCAAAAAGCATATGGCACGGTGACGGTTCGATGAAGCACACGAAGGCTCCGTACATCGTCCTTATCACCGTTGCGTCGCTAGTTCTAGGCGTCTTACTAGCACGCGCCATCATTGTCCGGTCCGGAATGATGTCCTACGAAGAGGATATGGCGATCCGTTGGCTACTTGGCGTCTTTGGCGTGAAGGACCCTGCGCCTGAAGATATTCAGGACGTCGGACTCTACTCGATTGTTCTCGCTTGTTGGGCAAGCGTAGCGGCGGCCTTAGTTCTTGTCTGGAAGTTTGCGAAGCGCATGCACCGCAGGCGTAAGTCAATAAGAAATGATTCGTGAAGCGAATCGTCCATCGAACAGTGCAATGACCTCAGACATCTTTATCCAATTCGACGGCATCAAAGGCGAATCACAAGATGCGGAGTTTCTCAATGCCATCGACGTAATTCACTGGCAGTTCCTGATCGAACAAGATGCACGCATGCTGTCGGGCTCCGGCGGCGGCGCAAGCAAAGCCTCAGTGTCCGATCTCGTGTTTCAGCACGAGATGGATTGCGCATCACCGACGCTCGCCGCGTTCTGCTTCCAGGGCAAGCACATAAGCGAAGTCAAACTTTCGATGCGCAAAGCGGGAGGGTCGCCCTTTACGTTCTATCGAATCACGATGTCCGATGTGGTAATCACAAAGGTCCTGCCTTCGGCTGACGGCGGATACGCAATCGAAACGGTCGGTCTATCGTTCTCACGCATGAAGCAAGAATATATGCTGCAAAATCGGCATGGCGGCGCCATGGGTGCCGTTACGGGATTGATTGACATGAGGAACAATCAGACCGCGTAAGCTTCATCGCAGTCTCGTGCACTAACCACCCGCCGAAAAACAAAAAGCCGCAGCGACACAACGCGCTGCGGCTCTTCTACCGAGCGAAGCCCGCCCGATCAACCGCGATGCATGTGATGACGTTCCCAGTCCGCGCGCTGCCAATAGCGATGGCCGTCCCAGTAACGATCGCCGTGCCAGCCCACCTTCACGGCATGGTGATGCCCGTGATGCACGTTGGCCGAGGCGACGTTCACGAGGCCCATGCCCAGCGAAGCAGCAACGGACGCGATAAGCAGGCTCTTCTTTGTCTTGTCGAACATGATTGGCTCCTTGGTATTGTGATGACTCGCAGCGTGTCAGGCCGTTCGGGCTTTAGCGGTAATAGTCGTGATGGTGGTGATAGCCGCCTCCATCGGGCACGATGATGCAGCCCGACAGCGTGCTTCCCAACACCACGCTCAGTACCGCAAGAATCGCTAACTTCTTCATGGGTTTCTCCGTGTGAATCCGTGGAAACCAATTTAGCCGTTAGCAAAATGACAAGCCGTGTTCGTTTGTAAGCAAAAGTGTTGCCTGAAATATTTACGAAGCAGGCTTATAAACGCGACGCTTGCCGCCGCTCATCGGACGATTTGCGGCTTCATGTTCGGCGTGAGCGAGACGCCGACCACTTGTCCGTCGCGTACGCCGCAGCGGCTATCGACGCGCATCCATTGCGCCTTGCCGCGCGCCTTGGCGAACGCGCGCATCAAGATCACCTTGTCGACGGGAATGGGATTGGCGGGGCTCAGAATCGCCGTGTCGTCGTCGATCTTCGCGGACAGCACGCGGCGGTCCGGCACGATCAGCGTGTCGTACTTCGGCGCGTTCTCGACCCAGCGGTCGAAGGCCGCGACGCATTGCACGACAGTATCGGGCACATGCAGGCGCGTGAGATACGAATAGTCTTCGGTAGGGTCGGGCGTCTCTTGAGCCTGAACGATCTGGAACAGCGACGCCGAAAGCAGAAGCGCGCACAGCGCAGGGGCGATCAAGGTTTTCATGCAGTCACGATGGGCGTTGTCGGCAGGGAACGAGATGGAGCACGGACGCGCATCGCAGGGAGAAGCGCGCCTCGTTTTTGAGATGCCGAAGTATACCGTGCGATGTTTTTCTCCGTCGAGCGCATCGAAGATCGAATGCCGATCGAAAGCCTTGACGTCGCGTTGTATGCTTGTCGTGAGCCGGCTTACGAATCGAGGCACATCATGAAACAGGCGCGATGGATGCAGCGGGATGGCCGAGGGCTCGAGCACCTCGTGCTCGATGAGCGGTCCGATGGCGTCGTCATCGAAAGCGTCGTCGTGGGCGAAGGCGAGGCCGGGGCGTTCGGCATCACCTACCGCATCGAGTGCGATGCGCGCTGGCAGGTCACGCGGCTTGCCGTGAAGCTAGCCGGCGGCGGGTCGATCGATCTGCATCGCGCGCAGGCGTGGACCGACGAGCACGGCGCGCCGCACGAGGCTCTCGACGGCTGCATCGACGTGGACATCATCGCGACGCCGTTCACCAACACGTTGCCCATCCGCCGCCTGCGCTTGCAGCCGGGCGAGCGGCGCGAGATTCGCGTCGCGTACGTGCGTGTTCCGGAGATGACGGTGAGCGCCGTCGCGCAAGCCTATACATGTATCGAGCCGAACAGGCGTTACCGCTTCGAAGGACTCGACACGGGATTCACCGCCGAGATCGCGGTCGATGACGACGGCCTCGTGACCGACTACCCCGGCCTCTTCGAACGGATCGCGTAAAGACGCGCCGGGCCGCGAGCGGCGATAATGCAGGTCATCGAAGACTTTCTGGCATGACTCAAACGATGACCGATACCGCACTTACTCCTGAATCGACAAACGGCCCGCGTCTCACGAGCCTCTCGCATGGCGGCGGCTGCGGCTGCAAGATCGCGCCGGGCCTGCTCGCCGATCTGCTCAAGCGCAGCGCGCCGATGCCCGCGTTCCCGAATCTGCTCGTCGGGAACGATACCGCCGACGACGCCGCCGTGTACCGGCTCAACGATGAACAAGCCATCGTCGCGACGACGGACTTCTTCATGCCGATCGTCGACGATCCGTTCGACTTCGGCCGCATCGCCGCGACCAACGCGCTCTCCGACGTCTACGCGATGGGCGGCAAGCCGATTCTCGCGCTCGCGCTCGTCGGCATGCCGATCAATGTCCTGCCGCACGACGTCATCGCGCAAGTGCTGAAGGGCGGCGAGGCGGTGTGCGCGGAGGCGGGCATCCCGGTCGCGGGCGGCCACTCGATCGACTCCGTCGAGCCGATCTACGGGATCGCGGCGCTCGGCGTCGTGCATCCGTCGCGCGTGAAGCGCAACGCGGCCGCCCGCGCGGGCGACGTGCTGATCCTCGGCAAGCCGCTCGGCGTCGGCGTGCTTTCGGCGGCGCTCAAGAAGAATCAACTCGACGCGGCCGGCTACGCCGCGATGATCGCCGCGACCACGAAGCTCAATCGCCCCGGCGCGGAACTCGCGCAGCTTGACGGCGTTCACGCGCTCACCGACGTCACGGGCTTCGGTCTGCTCGGGCACACGCTGGAACTCGCGCGCGGCGCGGGGCTGACGGCGCGCATCCGTTATGCCGCGCTGCCGTGGCTGCCGCAGGTCGAGCAGTTCGTGCAGGCCGGCATCTTCACGGGCGCGTCGGGCCGCAACTGGGCGGCGTATGGCGCGGACGTCACGCTGGGCGAACTGGCGGGCACGTCGATGGAAGCGGCCCGAACCTTGCTCACCGATCCGCAGACATCGGGCGGGCTGCTCGTGTCATGCGCGCCCGAAGCCGTCGACGACGTGCTGGCGATTTTCCGTGCCGATGGTTTCGCCGAGGCGGCGGTCATCGGCGAAATGACGGACGGCGCGGGGCGCGTCGAGGTGCGCTAACACAACTCTCCTGGACAATCCTCAGCGGGTGCACATGAAGGAAGAATCGCCGAAAGCCATCTTCTACGCGCTCGCCGCGAATCTCGGCATTGCGGTTTGCAAGTTCGCGGCAGCCGCGTTCACGGGTTCCGGCTCGATGTTCGCGGAAGCCATTCATTCCACCGCCGACTGCGGCAATCAACTGCTGCTGCTTTTCGGACTGAAGCGCGCGCAGGCGCCGGCGAACGCGCTGCATCCGCTCGGCTCGGGACGCGAGATCTACTTCTACGCGCTTCTGGTCGCGCTGTTGCTCTTCTTCGTGGGCGGCGCGTTTTCGGTGTACGAGGGCGCGCATCGGCTGATGCATCACGAGCCGTTGTCGAATCCGATCGTCGCGCTTGTGATTCTCGGCGTGTCCGTCGCGCTGGAGGCGTTCTCGCTTGCCGGCGCCATGCGCGAGATTCGCAAGACCACGCCGAACAAGACGCTATGGCGATGGTTCCGCGAGACGCGCGAATCCGAGCTGCTCGTCGTGGCGGGCGAAGACGTGGCCGCGCTCGCGGGGCTCGCCATCGCCTTCACCGCTGTGCTGCTCACGATGATCACCGGCAACCCCGCCTACGATGCCGCCGGCTCCATCGGCGTCGGCCTGCTGCTCATGGTCATCGCGTTTCTCGTCGCCCGCGAGGTGAAGTCGATGATCGTCGGCGAGTCCGCGAGCCCCGAAGTGCGCAAGGCCATCGACGCGCATCTGCGCGCCCGTCCGGAAGTCACGCACATCATCAGCCTCATTACGTTGCAGTGGGGCAAGCATCTCGTCGTCGCGGTTCAGGCCGAGATGATCGACTATGCGAGCGGCCGCGCGATGATCGACGCGATCAACGTCATCGAGGACGATCTCCAGCGTGCGTTCCCGCAAGTGCGCTGGGTGTTCTTCGAGCCGGATGTGCCGCGCGACGTGCGCAAGTCAGCCGCCGCAGCCTGAGCCCGCGCTGCATATAAGGCAGACTCAAGGCAAATGCGCGGGCGCCCGCGCATAGTGCGGGCGCGGCGTGACCGGCGTCGCGGGCACTTGGGTGCGGCCGTGGTCCGGAACCTGCGTGACGCCCATCTCGGGCAACGGCGCTGTGTGTCGCCCATTCGCCTCAAGGGCGCCCGACGCGGCGCGCGGCGTGTTCGGCATGCCGCCCGGCGACGCGAAAAGCGGAGCGGGTGCGCCAAGTGCTACAGACAACGAAGTCGCCGCGAGCGCGACTTTCGCCCCGCGCGCACCGTCTTTCAACCAGCGAAATCGACCCCGGTACTGCGAACGTTTGAGCATTGTCCTTGTCATTGTGGTTTCAACTTCAACGCGATAGCACGCTTCGGTCCGCGGCGTGCAGTGCTTGCGGCGCGCCGCCTGTCGAGCCATCGCGTGATTCCGTGCCGTGCGCGTCGTCCGCATCGAGTCCCCGAAATTTCGTGATCTTCATCCGACCCATGCGCAACTATCTACTTGCCGTCTATTTCATTGTCGTGTCGGGCCTCGTCTCGATGCTTTCGCCAACCGCGCTGGCCGCAGCGCCCGCGCAGCATGCGTCGCAGCCTGCGGTCGCGCTGACGCCGCAACAGGCGCGCGATGCGCTCTCCGTTCTCGACGATCCGCAGCGGCGCGCGCAAGTAGCCGACACGCTGCGCGCCGTAGCCGCGGCCGGCACGCTCGCCGCGCCCGCGAGCGCGGCGCAGCCCGCTTCCGCTGCGGGCGCCGCGCCGGCATCCGGGGCGTCGGGCGTGCTGGCGAATTCGCTGAAGGCCAACGGCCTCGCATCGCAGATTTCGCGTCAGGCGGGCAACTGGCTCGTGCATTTCGGCACGGGGCTGCGGCACTCGGTGGCGGCGCTGCTCAACGTGCGCTCGGTGGTGCACTGGTGGCACGACCGGCTCGCGAGCGAGCAGGCGCGGGATCTGATGGCCCATGTCGCATGGTCGGTGCTGCTCTCGCTCCTGCCCGCGCTCGTGATCGAATATCTGGCGGGGCGTCTTCTGAGGAAGTCGCGCGAGAAAGTCGCCGCGCGCGGGGTCGCGGACGCCGAAGTGACCGAGCCGGAACTGGTGCAGGAGCAACGCGCCGCCGAACATGCCGAGGATGCGGCGCACCGCTCTGGCGACGAAGTGCAGCAGCATGTCGCGGAGCGAAAGGCCGACGCGGCGCGCGGCAAGCGCCATGCGGCGCGGCACTGGACCTTGCTGCGGCGTCTGCCGAACGCGCTGCTCTATCTCGTGCTGAAGCTGATCCCGCTCGGCGTGTTCATGGGCGCGGCGACCATTCTGATGTCGTTTTTCATCGACGACAACACGACCGAGGCGCACGTCGCGGGCGCGTTGATCGACGTGTATCTGGTCTGCCGCCTCGTGATGATCGTGTTCGGCTTCTTCGTCGCGCCGCGCGCGCGGGGCTTGCGGCTCCTGCAAATGCGCGATCAGTACGCGATGTACATGTACCGCTGGCTGCTGCGCATCGTGATCGTGGCGGGCGCGGGCATCGCGCTCGCGAACGGCTGCGAGCCGCTCGGCCTGACCGATGCCGCGCATATCGCGATTCTCAAGGTCGTCACGCTCGTCGTGCATCTGATGGTCGCGTGGGTGATCTTCGAATCGCGCAGGCTCGTCGGCGAGAGCATTCGCCAGCGCATGACGGCGTATCGGTCGGTCGCGCTCGTCGGCAGCTGGGTCGCCGATGTCTGGGCGGGCGTCGCGATCTTCTTCGTGATCGCGCTGTGGTTCGTCTGGGCGCTCGACGTGCAGAACGGCTACAGCACGCTCTTCCACCTCGGCGGCGTGTCGCTGCTGGTGCTGGTCGGCGCGCGCGTGGCTGCGATCGTCGCGTTCGGCGCGCTCGGGCGCATCTTCCGCGACAACGACGACGAAGACTTCGCCAGCAAGTCCATCGCGCATCGCCACGCGTACCGCTATTACCCGGTGCTGCGCCGGATCGTGCAGACGGTCATCGGCGTGGCGACCGTCATTGCGCTGCTGGAAGTGTGGGGCGTGCATGTCGTGCGCTTCTTCACCTCGGGCGGCGTGGGCAACCGGCTCGCGTCGGCGATTCTGACCATCGCGGTCGCCGCCGTCTTCGCGGTGCTCGTGTGGGAGACGGCCAACGTGCTGGTCGAGCGTCGTCTCGAACAGTGGAACGCCACGGGCGACCGCGTGCGTGCCGCGCGCCTGCGCACGCTCTTGCCGATGATGCGCACGGCGCTCCTCGTCGTCATCGGCATGGTGGTCGTGCTGACGGGGCTCTCGGAGATCGGCGTGAACACCGCGCCGCTGCTCGCGAGCGCCAGTATCTTCGGCGTGGCGCTCGGTTTCGGCTCGCAGAAGCTCGTGCAGGACTTCATCACCGGCATCTTCCTGTTGATGGAAAACGCGATGCAGGTCGGCGACTGGGTGACGGTCGCGGGCGTGTCGGGCACCGTCGAGTATCTGTCGATCCGCACGGTGCGGCTGCGCGGCGGCGACGGTTCGCTGTACACCGTGCCGTTCAGTTCGGTGACAACGGTGAACAACACGAACCGGGGCATCGGCAACGCGGCGGTGCGCGTATCGATTGCGCTCGGCCAGGACGTCGATCTCGCCATTGCGACGCTGAAGGAGATCGGCAGCGCGCTGCGCCAGGACGAGGCGTTCCGCGACGGCATTCTCTCCGACTTCAGCTTCTGGGGCGTGGATGCGGTCGATGGTTCGACCGTCACGCTCGCCGGCCAGATTCAGTGTCGCGACAGCGCGCGCTGGCCGGTGCAGCGCGAGTTCAACCGGCGCATTCTCAACGAGTTCACGGCGCGCGGCATCGAGATCGCGAATCCGCAGCGCAATTTCGTGATCGTCGGCGGCAACGGGCACGAGACCGCGCAGGAGCTCCAGCAGGATAGCGAACGGGCCGGCGCGGAACAGCGCGCGGAGCCGTCGAAGGCGTCGCAGCATCCGACGAGCGAAGCGGCCTCGGGCAGCAATGTCGCCGCGAACGCGCCGCCGCCGCGCGGCGCGCAGAGCGGTACATGAGCGGCACATGAGCATGGGAGCCCGCGCGGTCGAATAGCTTATTGGCTCTCCTATAATCGTCCGGGCCGGCCGCGCCGGCACATGATTGCCACGGCGCGGCGGCTTTTCTTCGAAGTTCGAACCTTCAAGAGGACGATGCTCGCCATGAAAATCGCCGCACGGTTTCAATCGACTCGTTTCAAGCGCGCGCCCGCGAAAATGCGCACGGCGCTCGCCGCCGCCGGCCTCGCGACGCTGTGTGCCTTCACCGGTTGCGCCTTCGCGCAACAACCCGACGACATGAGCGGCGAACGCCACGGAGACGGCGAACGCCACGGAGACGGCGGCCGGCACGTCAAGGTGATGATCGTCACCATGTTCGGGCCCGAAGGCCAGGTCTGGCTCGACAACCTCGGCCCGTGGCAGGCGGTGCATGTGCCGGGACTCTCGCCGGACTATCCGGATGTGCACTGTAATCGCGACGACGTGTGCGTCATCACCACCGGCATGGGCCACGCGAACGCCACGGCGTCGATCATGGCGCTTACGTTCTCCGACCGCTTCGACCTGCGGCACACGTACTTCCTGATCGCGGGGATCGCCGGAATCGATCCGGCGCGGGGGACGCTCGGCTCGGCGGCGTGGGCGAAGTATCTGGTCGATTTCGGCATTCAGTGGGAAATCGACGCCCGCGAAAAGCCGGCGGACTGGCCGACCGGCTTCCTCGGCATCAAGACGAAGAGTCCGCACGACAAACCGCCGCTCGACTATCGCACGGAAGTGTTCGCGCTGAACGCGTCGCTCGCGGACGCGGCCTATGCGCTTTCGCGCAACGTGACGCTCTCCGACAGCGATCAGGCGAAGGTGGCACGCGCCAAGTTCAACTACGCCCCCGCGAACCAGCCGCCACGCGTGATCCAGTGCGACACGCTCGCAGGCGATACCTGGTGGTCGGGCAAGTACATCGGCGAGCGGGCGCGTTACTGGACGCGCCTCCTGACCGACGGAAAGGGCGTCTACTGCACGACGCAGCAGGAGGACAACGCGACCTTCGAGGCGCTCAAGCGCGCCGCGAGCGTCAGGCGAGTGGATTTGTCCCGCGTGGCGGATCTGCGCGCCGGCTCGGACTTCGACCGGCCGTACGAAGGACAGACGGCCAGCGACAACCTTCTGAACTATTCGGCGCAGGGCGGTTTTACACCCGCCATTCAAAATTTGTATCTGACCGGCAATCCTTTCGTTCAGGAAATCGTCTCGCACTGGGGCGCGTGGCGCAAAGGCGTGCCTCAGCGGTAAGCATCGGGCAAACCCTCGTTTTGTCCGATGTCACAGCCAAGTAACAACACATCAGAATCTATTACATCTATAGCCGCGAATCGGTAATTTCCGGTATCGCGGCTTTTTTACCGTTTTTTGGCCGAAAAGCGCGTCTCAAAAATATCCCTTCAATGTGTCAACCGAACGCCCGAACGCCCCGTTGTTCCGGGCGTCAGGCGATTACTCATATAAAAAACCAGCCTCGCGAAATTCGAACGAGCAGACGAAAAACTCACGTCGAAACGCAGTCAAACTTGCCGGTTTCTCGACGAAGCAAACGTTACCGATCGAAAGTGTTGTTTGCAACAAAATATTATTGAGATGGTCTTGCGTTCGATTAAGGCCGTACTTAGAATCCGTTTCACAGTGTTGTTACAACTTGTAACGGCCTGTATCAAAGTTCGTAGCCGGGCGAAGAGAGCCCGGTGAGGCACAAAAAAGATATCGGCAAAAGCCGGCGAGAAAATCGGGGATTTACTGGAAGCAGCAACCATGAACGGTCGCGAGACGCTGGAATCGATCCGGGAAATCAACTTGTCTTACATCATGCTCGCACAGCGTCTGCTGCGCGAGGACCGGGCCATCGGCATGTTTCGGCTCGGGCTGTCGGCCGAACTGGCTGACCTGCTGTCGGGGCTCACGCTCGCGCAGGTCGTCAAGCTCGCGCAATCCGACAACTTGCTGTGCGCTTTCCGCTTCAACGATCACTCGATGCTGTCCGCATTGACGCAGCCCGCGAAGAACGCGGACATCGCGCCGACGCACGCAGCCATCCTGCTGGCTGGCCAGCCGGCCGAACAGTTCGCTTAAGAGAGACGGAGCGAGCCATGCTGAAGAAGAGCCTCACCGAAGACGCCCAGGAAGTGTTCCGCGCCATCGCGCTGATCGAACTCGGCGCGCGCATGCAAGTGCTGGAGAGCGAACTCACGCTTTCGCGGGATCGCATGATTCGTCTCTATCGCGAAGTGAAGGGCGTGTCGCCGCCCAAGGGCATGCTGCCGTTTTCGGCGGACTGGTACATGACGTGGCTCGCGAATATCCACGCATCGCTTTTCTACAACACCTATACGTTCCTCAAGAACGAAGCCGGTTGTTCGCATCTCGATGCGTTGACCAAGGGGTATCGGCTGTATCTCGAGCACTGCAATCATAGCGGCGCCGAGGCGGTACTCGACCTTACGCGGGCCTGGACTCTTGTGCGCTTCTTCGACGCGGGCATGCTGCAGATGACGGCGTGCTGCCGCTGCACCGGGAAGTTTGTCGCACACAAACATGATTTGCAGAACAACGTGGTGTGCGGGGCCTGCCAGCCGCCGTCACGCGCGGGGAAGACCAAGAAAGCGGCGGCCGCTCGACAGGCCGTTCAAGAAGCCGCTCTGGAGGTTGTGTCTAGCAAGAGCGAAGTGCCGCCAGCACCGGAGTTTCCGGCGCATGTCGCACTCGAAAACGTGGCGGCCTTGCAGCCGCCGCGCGCAAGCCTGGTCGCACAGGCTGCTTAGGCGGTAGCGGCGCCGGCGCATCCTTCGAGGACCATCCAGCGTGGATGTTCTGGATGGTGGATGACCGGCATGCCGCTACCGCGTTTTACTTTCTGCACTAGCTTTCTCGCTTCGTTCACGCCGGCGCGCTTTTCATGCGCGCCGCTGCATTTTCCGCCCCCAAGTAAAATGCTTCGATGGCACGCGCTTTCGAAGGACACGCCTTGGCTCAGGCACCGAATCACTCCCAGCAGGGCTTTTTGCTGACGCGTCATTGGCGCGATACGGCTGCGGGCACCGAGGTCGACTTCTGGCTCGCCACCGATGACGGTCCGCGCAAGGTCCGCATCGCGCCGCAAACGCCGGTTGCGTTTATCCGCGCGGAAGATCGCGATACGGCCGAGCCGCTCGTGCGCACGGTGCGCGATGCGCAATTGCGCGAACTGCCGCTCACGGACTTTCGCCAGAAGCCGGTGCTGGGGCTCTATTGCGCGCAGTATCGTCAATTGCTCGCGCTCGAAAAGACGCTGAAGAATGCGGGCGTGACCGTCTACGAAGCGGATATCCGTCCGACCGAGCGCTATCTGATGGAGCGGTTCATCACCGCGCCCGTTTCCTTCGAAGGCGAAGCGCGCGACGGCGTGGTTCACAGTGAGCTGAAGCCTGCGCCGGCGTATCGTCCGACGCTCAAGCTCGTCTCGCTCGATATCGAAACGAGCGCCACGGCCGAGCTCTATTCCATCGCGCTCGAAGGCTGCGGCGCGCGGCAGGTCTATATGCTCGGGCCACGCACGGGCGAGGCGCATCCGCCGCTCGACTTCGACCTCGAATATTGCGCGAGCCGCGCGGAGATGCTTCAGCGTTTCAACGCGTGGATCGCCGAGCACGATCCCGATGCGATCATCGGCTGGAACGTCGTGCAGTTCGATCTGCGCGTGCGGCAAAAGCATGCCGACGCTTATGACGTGCCGCTGGCCATTGGCCGGGATGGCAGCGTGATCGAATGGCGCGAGCACGGCATGAAGCGCAATCACTTCTTTGCATCCGTCGCGGGACGGCTCGTGGTGGACGGCATCGAGGCGTTGCGCTCGGCGACGTGGAACTTTCCTTCGTTCAGCCTCGAATACGTCGCGCAATCGCTACTGGGCGAAGGCAAGGCGATCGACAGTCCGTACGCGCGCATGGACGAGATCGCGCGGCGCTTTCGCGAAGACAAGCCTGCGCTCGCACGCTACAACCTGACGGACTGCGAGCTCGTCACGAAGATCTTCGAGAAGACCGAGCTTCTGCCTTTCCTGCTCGAACGCGCGACGGTGACAGGATTGGCCGCCGACCGCAGCGGCGGCTCGGTCGCGGCGTTCACGCATCTGTACATGCCGCGCATGCATCGCTTAGGGTACGTTGCGCCCAATCTCGGCGACGTGCCGGAAGAAGCGAGTCCCGGCGGTTTCGTCATGGATTCGCGGCCCGGTCTTTATGATTCCGTGCTCGTGCTCGACTATAAGAGCCTGTATCCGTCGATCATTCGTACGTTCCTGATCGACCCCGTCGGTCTCGCGCAAGGCATGAGCGAAGCGCAAGAACAGACGCGCACCGTGCCCGGTTTTCGCGGCGCGCGCTTTTCGCGCGACAAGCATTGTCTGCCCGCCATCGTCGAGCAAGTATGGGAAGGGCGCGAGGCGGCAAAGCGTCAGCGCAACAAGCCGCTTTCGCAAGCACTCAAGATCATCATAAACTCGTTCTATGGCGTGCTCGGTTCGAGCGGCTGCCGTTTCTTCGATCCGCGGCTCGCCTCGTCCATCACCATGCGCGGCCATGAAATCATGCATCGCACGCGCGAGCTGATCGAAGCACGCGGCTACAGCGTCATTTACGGCGATACCGATTCGACCTTCGTGTGGCTGCGCCGCGCCCGCAGCGAGGACGACGCCGCGCGCATCGGCCGCGCGCTCGTCGAGCATGTCAACGATTACTGGCGCGAGCATCTGCGCGAAACATTCGACCTCGAAAGCGCACTGGAACTGCAATTCGAAACGCACTTCAAGCGGTTCCTGATGCCGACGGTTCGCGGCACCGACGAAGGCAGCAAGAAGCGTTATGCGGGACTCACGCAACGCGCGGACGGCAGCGAAGAAATCATCTATAAAGGGCTAGAGACGGTGCGCACGGACTGGACGCCGCTCGCACAGCGTTTTCAGCAAGAGCTTTATATGCGCATCTTCAAGGACGAGCCTTATGAAGACTATGTGCGCGATTACGTCGAGCGCACGCGGCGCGGCGAGCTGAACGACTTGTTGATTTATCGAAAGCGTCTGCGTCGCAGCCTCGACGACTATGAGCGCAACGTACCGCCGCATGTACGCGCCGCGCGGACCGCTGACGAATTCAACGCGCAGCAGGGACGCCCGCTGCAATATCAGAACGGTGGATGGATCAGCTACGTGATGACGGTCGGCGGCCCCGAGCCGGTCGAAGCGCGTCATGCGCCGATCGACTACGAGCATTACGTGAGCAAGCAGCTACAGCCCGTGGCCGACGGCATTCTACCGTTCCTGCGCAACGACTTCGCCACGCTGATGTCGGGACAGCAAGCGCTTTTCTAGGCATCGAAAGACGAACGGGCGTGCGCGGGCGCGGCACTTGCTGCCGCTTTACGCGTTGCTTGCATCGACAACGAGAATGGAAGCATGCACATGATGACTGCGTCCACGGAAATCAGCCGCTCGCAAGTTCGTAACCGCATCGTGAAGGACCTTTGGCAGGCGATCTGGACGTTTCGCTTGCAGACGCTCGGTGCCGTCGCGTTGATGATTGCGTCGCGCCTTGCGGTGGTGTCCGTTCCCCTGATGCTGAAACACGTCATCGACGAGTTCAGCAAGCCCACCGCGAACGCCGTATTCCCGGTCTTCGTGATCCTGACGTACGTGCTGATGCGCTATCTCGGCGACGTGCTCAACGAAGCGCGCGACGTGCTGTTCAGCGTCGTCACGCAACGCACGGTTGCATCGTTTTCCGCGCGCACGTTCTCTCATTTGCACAACATGGGCGCGCGTTTTCACGCGCAGCGTGAAACGGGCGGCGTGGTGCGCGACGTGCAAAAAGGCGCGGACGGTATCGGCTTTCTGCTCGGCGTGGCCATTTTCACCATCGTGCCGACGCTCATCGAAATCGGCACGGTCGTCGCCATCATGGTGAGCCAGTATGCGAAGACCTTCATGGTTGCGATCGGCGCGACGTTCGTTTGCTACGCGATCTATACGCTGATTTTCACGCGCTACCGCATGCGTTTTCAACGCGCGGTGAACCGGCTCGAAGCGCAATCGGACAGCCGCCTCGTCGACAGCCTGTTGAACTATGAGACCGTCAAGCTCTTCGCGAGCGAAGACGTCGAACGCCAGCGTCTTTCCACCGTGCTCGACAAGTGGGTCGACGCGCGCACCGCGAACCAGCGCGCGTTGACGATCCTGCATGTGGGGCAAAGCACCGTGATCGCCATCGGCATCGCAGCCGTGATGCTGCTCGCCGCGCAGAGCGTGGTGGCGGGCACGATGAGCGTGGGCGACCTCGTGCTCGTGAACGCGTATATCGTGCAAGTGTGCGCGCCGCTCAACACGCTCGGCTTCGTGTTTCGCGAGACGAACGATGCCATCGTCAATGTCGAACGCATGTTCGAGATTCTGCTTGCGCGAGGCCGTCGCGGTGAAGACGTGGACGAGGCGGATGCCAAGCCGCTCGTCGTGACGGCCGGCGAGATCGAATTCGAGCATGTGGACTTCGGCTACGATCCGGCGCGACAGATACTGCGCGATATCGACTTCCGCGCGCATCCGGGCAAGAAACTCGCGGTGGTGGGCGGCAGCGGCTCGGGCAAGTCCACGCTCATGAAGCTGCTTTTCAGGCTCTATTCGCCGACGGCCGGTGTGATTACGATCGACGGTCAGGACATCCGGCAGGTCACGCAAAAGAGCCTGCGCGAAGCCATCGGCATCGTGCCGCAGGACACGGTGCTCTTCAACGATACGATCGCCTATAACATCGCCTACGGCCGGCCATCCGCCACGCGCGCCGATGTCGTGCGCGCGGCGCGTGCGGCGCAACTGGACAGCTTCATCGAACGATTGCCCGATCATTACGACACGCGCGTCGGCGAACGCGGCGTGCGGCTCTCGGGCGGCGAGCGGCAGCGCATCGCGATCGCTCGAGCCATTCTGAAAGATCCTCGCATCATCGTGTTCGATGAAGCCACCTCGGCGCTCGATACGCGCTCCGAGCGCGCTATTCAAAGTGAACTCGACCGGCTCGCGCAAGGCCGCACGTCCATCGTCATCGCGCACCGGCTCTCGACTGTCGTGAATGCCGACTGGATTCTCGTGATGGAGCACGGCCGCATCGTCGAGCAAGGTCAGCACGCGGAACTGATCGAGCGCGGCGGCGTGTATGCGCGTATGTGGGCGCTGCAATCGCAACAGGGCGAGCTCGCGCAAGTGCAGCGCAAGGTGTCGGCGCAACCGGTCGGCCTCGGCGCGTTGATCGCGGGCGTGGTCGATGGTCTGCACGAGGAGATCGTCGAACATGGCGTGCAGCTTTACACCATGATGCCCGATGCCGACTTGCGCGTGACCGGCGACCCCGGCGTGTTGCAGTTCGTGATCGCGGATCTGTGTCGCACGGAGATACGCGCGGCGGAGCGTGGCGAGCGCGTCGAACTGCGTGTGGAACGCGAAGCGAATCAGGTACGTGTTTGCGTGCTGGGCCGTCGCGCGCAGCCCGCGCCGCTTTCGCAGGAGCAGGCTCGCCGGCTCGAACAGGCGCTGGCGGAAACGGGCGGCACGTTCACGGTCGGCTATGTCGACGGCCACCTCGCCTATGTCGCGATGATGCCGCTGCGTCCCGTGGTCGATACCGACAGTCTCGCGGGCCTCGCGGAGCCGAACGCAAACGTTACCGGCAATCTGGAGGGCCTGTGCGTCATGGTGCTGGACGATCAGGAAGCCGCTCGCGAGGCGCTCGGCGCGGTGCTGGAGATGTCCGGGGCGGGCGTGAGACTGGCGGCATCGGGCAAGGAAGCGCTCGAATGGCTCGCGCAAGCGCCCACGCAGGAATGGCCCGATGCGTTCTTGTGCGACATCGTGCTCGGCGAAGAGGACGGCTATCAGGTGTTGCGCCGCGTGCGCGAACTGGAAGCAAGCCGGCGCGTGTCGCTCGGGGAGCGCATGCCGGCCATTGCGTTGACCGGACACACGCAGACGGAAGACCGGCTCCGCGCGCAGATGGCAGGCTTTCAGTTGCACTTGACAAAGCCCGTTCCCGCCGAGCGGCTGATCGCGGCGATCCGGCAGGTCGCCGCGCGCACCGAAGCATGAGGAGATGATATGGACACCGAAGCATCGGCGCGCATCGTTGAACTGAGACCGACGCAAGGCGCGCTCGGTATGGAGCATGTGCGCGAGAAAGTGCATCAAACGAGCAGCACGCCCGAGCACGAACGCGCGGCATTTCTGCGCGAACACGCGCTCCGTTTGGTGCGCGGGCCGGGCGACACGCTGCATGTGATCGATCACCATCACTGGGCGCGCGCGTGGCACGAACTAGGCATCGAGGTCGTGCCGGTCATGATCGCGTGCGACTACAGCGACCGCGATCAAGCTTCGTTCATCGCCGCGTTGCGCGAGCGGCGCTGGCTTCATCCCTTCGATGAGCAAGGCCGCGATACGCCGGTCGAAGCACTGCCGCCGTCCATTGCCGCGATGCCGGACGATCCGTATCTGAGCCTTGCCGCATTCGTGCGAATGGCGGGCGTCTATTCGGATCCTCCCGAGGCCAATGCCAAGTTCGCGTGGGCCGGATACTTTCGCGAGCGCGTGCACGGCGACTTCTCGTCGATTGCAGGTTTCGCCAAGGCGCTCGCGCAGGCAGTCGCCGCTTCTCGTGAAGACGAAGCGCGCGGACTGCCGGGACTCAACGTCAAAGCGTAGCCAGTGCCGAACGGGTCTGTTGCGCCTCGATGATCTGCCGGAAGTACGCGGCGGTGCGGCGCAAGCCTTCGTCGAGCATGGTCACCGGTTCCCAGCCGAGAAGCTGGCGCGCCTGCGTGATATCCGGCTGACGATGCCACGGATCGTCCATCGGCAGCGGGCGGAACACGATCTCCGACTTCGAGCCCGTCAACGCAACGATGCGCTGCGCGATCTCCAACATCGACAGTTCATGCGGATTGCCGAGATTGACCGGGCCCGTCACGTCGTCGGGCGTGTTCATCAAACGGATGAAGGCGTCCACCATGTCGTCCACATAGCAGAACGAGCGCGTCTGCGTGCCTTCGCCGTAGACGGTGATCGGCTCGCCGGCGAGCGCCTGCATCATGAAGTTGGACACCACGCGGCCATCGCTCGGATGCATGCGCGGGCCATACGTATTGAAGATCCGCGCGATCTTGATGTTGAGACCATGCTGCCGGCGATAGTCCATGAAAAGCGTTTCGGCGCAACGCTTGCCTTCGTCATAGCATGAGCGCGGGCCGATCGGATTCACGTTGCCCCAGTACGCTTCCTGTTGCGGGTGAACGCGCGCATCGCCATACACTTCGCTCGTCGATGCCTGAAAAATCTTGGCCTTCACGCGCTTGGCGAGCCCGAGCATGTTGATCGCGCCGTGCACGCTCGTCTTCGTGGTCTGCACCGGATCATGCTGATAATGAACCGGCGACGCAGGACACGCGAGGTTGTAGATCTCATCGACTTCCACGTACAGCGGAAAGGTCACGTCATGACGCATCAGTTCGAAGTTGGGACTGTCGAGCAGATGCGCGATGTTGTCCTTCGTGCCCGTATAGAAGTTATCGACGCACAGCACGTCGTGCCCTTGCGCCAGCAGGCGTTCGCACAGATGCGAGCCGAGAAAGCCCGCGCCGCCCGTCACCAGAATGCGCTTGCGATATGCTTCCTTCATGTCGGTTCCTTTTTGTGGTGATTGGGTCGCGGTCGGTCAACTGCACACATGGCGCAAGGTCGCTTCCCATTCGGCGGCGAAGCGGTCGATGTTGAAGCGTTCGAGCGCAAGACGGCGCGCGCCATCGCCGAGACGCCGCGCTTCTGCGGGATCGCGCAACAGTTGTTGCATGACATCGACGAGCGCGTTCGTATCGGTATGAATGAAGCCGCTCTCGCCGTTGCGAATGACGGTGGCGAGCTCCGTCGTAGCGAGACCGATGATCGGCATGCCGATCGTCATGGCTTCGACGATTGCGAGTCCCAGGCTCGTCCAGCGAATCGGGTTGAAGAAGAAGCGGTATTGCGCGGAGAACGCAGCCAAATCCAGATTGCCGATCTCGCCCAGACCGCCCGCCGATTCCGCGTCCATGCCGACCAGATCGAGCGGCACGCGTTGCGCGGCATCCGCGAACACGTCGCTGCCGAGCCTGCGCCCGCGCTGCCGCAAATGATTGATGACGACGATGCCGCGGTCCTTCTCGCCCGTATAGCGCACGCCTTCCGGCACGACCACGCCATGTTCGATCACGCGCGTCGGTGTCTCGCTGCTGTCCCACATCAGGCGATTGAAGTGCGTCACATGCACGAGTAGCGTGTCGCGATCCTGCACCCAATGGCGTTGCTCGAACGGATTCTCCTGCGGCGGATCGTGTTCGATATACACGCGAGGCAAGCGCCGCTGCGCATCCGAAAGCAGGTTGATGCGATCGTCGTCCCAGTGCGTGCGATGCTGAAACAGCACGACGTCGAACTCACGCGAAGCCACTTCGTCGGCGGGTACCTCATGGACGTTATCGCCCCACGGCAGCACGCCGACTTTGCCCGCGTAGCCGGGCGGATGACCGGGCTTCGTGACGAGATAGAAATCGTGCTTCGCCTGAGTCAGGTAGTAGAGGTAGTTGCCGTGCACGTGCCATGTGAGCACGCGCAGACGTCGTTGATTAGCAGTGGGCATCGGTTTCCAGTTTTTCTACGGGCAGTTGAAGTCGTGCGACGTCGAGCACTTGCGCGACGCTCACGTTGAGCGCGCAAGGATGCCCATACGGACACTCGCGGAACGAACACGGACGGCATGGCGGATAGTCCGCGAGCACGCGATGCCTGTCGTGATCGAGCGGCGCCCAACGTTGCGTGTCGCTGCCCGAGGCGATGACGACGCTTTTCGTTCGCATCGCGGCCGCCACGTGCGAAAGCCCCGTGTCGTTGCACACGATGAGTCGCGCGCGCGCGACCAGCGCCGCCAGCCCGCCGAGCGAAGTCTTGCCGGTCAGGTCGATCGCGTTCACGCCGGGCGTGTTCGCGATGCTCGCGGTGATGGCCGCTTCGCCTGCGCTGCCGGTCAACGCGACTTGCCAGCCATCGCTCGAAAGCGCGGCTGCCACTTGCGCGAAGCGTTCGGCGGGCCAGCGTCGCGAAGGCAACTGGGCGCCGGCATGCACGAGAACAAGCCGCGCGGTGTCGAGGCCATATCGTTCGATCAGTTCGTCGCACTCGCGCGTGTCGTGTTGCGTGAGCGGAATTTCGAGCTGCGTGTCGTGCGCATCGATACCGAGCGCCTGCATCAGCGCGTTGTAGCGCGCGACTTCCTGCAACGCGTCGGGCCACGGAATGAATACGCCTGCGCGCGGCGCTTCGTCCGGCTTGAGAAAGCCCGCGTTGACGCGCGCGTGCATCGCTTCGACGATATCGTTCGCCACGCCGCCGCTGCCGTGCAACTGGATAGCGAGATCGAAGCGGCGCGCGCGCATGGCATCGTAAAAGGCGGGAAGGTGCGCGTCCGTTTCTTCCTGCTCCGGAAAGCCCACGGCGCCCGGAAACAGGATCAATTCATCGACGAGATGCGCATAGCGTTCGACGAAACTATGCGCCCACGGCAAGCCGATCAGTGCGATGTGTGCATTCGGATAAGTGCGGCGCAGGGCACGCATCGCGGGCACGCAGCAGAGCATGTCGCCTAGCTGAAGCGCCCGAAAAATCGCAATGCGCTCGACGTGCTCCGGTTTCATATGAACACCACGCGGAACTTGACGGCGCCGTAAATTCGCCAGTACACCGAAAGAAACGGTATCCATAGCGATGTCCACGCCATTTCGAGCACGTGCGACGGTGTCAGCGCGGTCGACTTCAGGCGCTTGAAGCAGAACCATGCGGTCATGCCGAGCCAGGCCGCGAGGCACACGCCCGCGAGCTTGTTGTTGCCGTTCGCGAGCGCGAACACCGCCACGACTACCGCGACGATGATCGCGTAATAGAGCAGCGGCGGCAGGCTGCGAATGCGTGTCTTGAAGAGCGACCGATGCTTCTTGTAGAGCAGCGCATCGAACTGGCTCTTCTTCTGCTGCGACAAGCTCACGCCCCAGCGCGCAGGCCGCACCGGATGCAGAACCATCGCATCGTGCGATCGCACGATATGCGCGCCAATGCGCATCAGTTCGAATTGAAGGTCGGAGTCTTCGCGCCATGCCGACGTGAAGCGCGCATCGAAGCCGTCCACGCGTGCGAGCGCCGAGCGCGTCACGAACGTGTTCGCGGTCGCGAATTCCGCGCGAGAAAGGCCGGCTGCGTCTTGCTCGTAGTCGGTCGGACGAGGGCCGAGCGGCACCACGATACGCCCCGATACGGCGTCCGCGCCCGCCCGCAACGCGGCCACGCCTGCCGCGAGCCAATGCGGATCGGGAATCGTGTCGTCGTCGGTGAACGCGATCAGCGGCGCGCCCGATGCGCGCCATCCCGCATTGCGAGCGCCCGCAGGGCCTTGCGTCGCGGTGACGGGAACATAGCGGATGCGGGGCGCTTCGTCGAACTCGCGTGCGAGCGCGGTCACGCGCGAGCGCGTGGCTTCATCGGGACCGTCATCGCACACGATGATCTCGAAGCGCCCCTTGTCGTAGTCCTGCGCGATGATCGCGCGCAGACAGCGTTCCAGCATGTCGGGCCGCCGATACGTCGGCACGACCACCGACACGTCGAAGGCCGCGCCCGCCGCTGCGCCCGCATTGCGCTGCGTGGACGCGTCCCTCGCGCCGTCGTAGGGAAACGAGCCTGCAATCGTGCTCATGCACGCACTCCCGGCTTTTCGATCAGGAACGGCCCGATCACGAGCGCATCCAGCGGCGAGGTCCAGAACGATTCGAGCGCATCGCGCGGGGAATTGACCATCGGCTCGCCGCGCGTATTGAACGACGTATTCACGAGCACCGGCACGCCCGTACGCGCCTTGAATGCGGCGAGCAAGTCGTAATAGAGCGGATGCTGCGGGCGGTTTACGGTCTGCACGCGAGCGGTGCCGTCGATATGCGTTACCGCCGGAATGCGCGACTTCATGTCCTCGCGCACATCGAATACGAAGAGCATGAACGGCGCGACGCGTGCATCGACGAACCAGTCGGCGGCGTGTTCTTCCATCACCACGGGCGCAACAGGGCGAAAGTCTTCACGATCCTTGATTTCGTTCAGGCGCGCCTGCATGGACGGATCGATCGGCGACGCGAGGATCGAGCGGGCACCGAGCGCGCGCGGACCGAACTCCGTGCGTCCCTGATACCAGCCGATCACGCGATTGGACGCCAGAATCTCAGCGGTTTCGCTCGCAATGTCGTTCAGCCGGCGATACGGCGTCTTCGACCACTTGAGGAACTGCTCGATCTCGTCGTCTTCATAACGCGGGCCGAGATACGCGTGATTCATGTGCCAGCGGCGGCTGCTATCGCCTTGCTTCACGCGCTCCTGATAGTCAGTCCAGAGCGCCGCGCCGAGCGCGGTCCCCGCATCCCCCGCAGCAGGTTGAACCCAGATGTCTTCGAACGGACCCCGGTCGCGCAGACGCGCGTTCATCACGCAATTGAGCGCGACGCCGCCCGCCATCGCGAGATGCTTGAGGCCGGTGCGTTCATGCAGCCAGCGCGCGAGATCCAGCGCCGTTTCTTCGAGCACCACTTGCAGCGAATGCGCGATGTCGTAGTGATGCTGCGTGAGCGGACCGCCGCGTTCGCGTCGCGGGCCGAAGCGCTCGACAAGACGCGGCGCATCCACGGTATAGCTGCCGTCGTTGCGATACTTCACGATCTCGCGGAACTGGTCGACGTATGCGGGCTTGCCGAACGAGGCGAGCGCCATCACCTTGTACTCGTCCGACGAGTGAAGGAAGCCGAGATAGTCCGTCACGGCTTCGTAGAGCAAGCCCAGCGAATGCGGTAGTTCCACCTGTTTGAGGCGCTTGTACTCGCCATCGACGAACTGGCCGAGACTCGTCGTCACGCCTTCACCGCGGCCGTCCATCGTGAGCACCGCCGTGTTCTCATACGGCGCCGCGAGAAACGCGCTCGCCTCATGCGACAGATGGTGATCGACGTTGTGCCATTCGAAGCGCGGCGCGCGTCCGCCGCTGGCGAAACGCTTCTTCAGATGATGCGGCGCGCCGTCGAGCAACTGGCCGCGCGCATTGACGATATAGCTCAGGAAAAGCGGGTCCCACGGCGATTCAGAGGGATTGCCAGTCACATGCTCCGACGGCATGAAGGGCAGGGCGATGGTCGCCTTCGCCTGCTTGGGCATGCCCGAGAACAGATGCGGATCGTACGAATACGCTACATGGTCGATATCCGCGAGTTCGATGCCGGCTTCCTTCAGGCAATAGTCGATGGCATCGAAAGGAAGCTGCCACGTCGAGAAAGGCACGGGGCGCTTCGCATGCTTCACATGCGTGAAACGCTCGTCTTCCGCCGCCGCGATCACGACGCCGTCGCGAACCAGCGCCGCCGCGCTGTCGTGATAGACCGCATTGATTCCGAGTGTGTACATAAGGCGCGTCTCTCAGGGTAGTGTCAGATGAGCAGGATGGTGTTCGGTGCGGGCATCGAGTAAGGACAGCGCGGCATCGACGACTTCATCGACGCTCACGCCGAGCAGACACGCGTGATGCCCTTCGGGACACACGCTGCGATAGCACCAGCGGCAGGGCACATCGCGGTACAGCACGCGATGCGGCGTTTGCCACGGCATATGCTGCGGATTAGTGAGCGCATAGAGATCGACGACCGGCGCGTTAAGCGCCGACGCGATATGCACGGGACCGCTGTTGTTGGAGATCAGCACGCGCGCATGAGCGATCAGTGCCGCGAGCTCGCCCAGTTCGAGCGCGCCCGCGAGACTGACGACGCGCGCATCGCCGGCACTGACGGTCTCGCACAATGGGGCTTCGCTCGCCGAGCCGGTCACGAGCACGGGCCAGCCGGTTCGATCCGCGAGCACGCGCGCGGCCTGCGCGAATCGCTCGGGCGGATAGCGCCGCGATGCAGCGGTCGCGCCGGGATGCATGACAAAGAAGGGCGCGTCGAGATCGACACCGCGTTCGTCGAGCTTGCGCCCAAGCGATGTCTCGTCTTCGGCGCGCAACGCGAAGCGCATGCGCGTATCCGCGTGCGTTGCGCCGACGCTCTCGACGAGCGCAAGCTGCCGCTCGACTTCGTGTCGCGTGCCCTGTTGCGGCTCGCGTTCTGCGACCCAATCGGTTAGCAGGCCGTATGGATTCTCGCGGCAATGCGCGAGGCGTCGGGGAATCTTCGCCAGATGACAAAACATCGCTGCGGGAAGCGGATTCTGGCTATAGACCGTGAAGATGACGGCGGCATCGAAGTCGAGCGATGCAAGCCGCTCGCACATCGCGATGTCGCCGCTCGCATCGATGGGCTTGTCATGCTTGACCCACGGCGCGTCGTATTCGATCACGTCGTCGATATCGTCGATGAAGCGCGCCGCCTGCGCGCCCGAGCGCGATGCGAGCAACGTGAGATGCCGCCCCGGATACGCGTGTTTGAGCGCATGCAGCGCGGGCGTCGTCATCAGCACGTCGCCGAGATTGTCGAGTCGAATGCAGAGAATGCGCCGCACGTCCGCGCCCCATACGCGCTGAGGCGCGATGGCCGGCGCGCGCGCGTGCGCGTTCGCGGGCTGAAGAGGGATGGCGATATCGTTCGCCCGTGGCGGATCCCGCTTCATGTGGCGAGCTCCGTCGCATGCCACGCACGCTCGATGATGCGCGCGGCTTCGCCCATGTCCTTCGCAGTGGCATCCGGTTCACGCAACGGACCGCGCTGCCACAGCGTCTCGTTGCCGTTGTCGATCAGCACCGCGCGACAGCCCGCGCGATGGCCTGCTTCGATATCGTCGAGGATGTCGCCGACGAACCAGCTTCGCGCCAGGTCGAGGTCGAGTTCGCGCGCGGCCCGCTGAATCATGCCCGGCGCGGGCTTGCGGCAATCGCATGCGCGTGCATAACGTGCGACCGTGCCTTGCGGATGATGCGGACACCAGCAGATGCCCGCGAGCCGCGCGCCCGCTTCGGCAGCGAGCTCGTGCAACTTGCGTTCAACGTGCCGCAGCGCGGATTCATCGAACTTGCCGAGCGCGACACCACTCTGATTGCTGATGACGACAATCGGCACATTCATGCGCGCGAAGATGGCGAGCGCATCGCGTGCGCCTGGTGCAAGACGCATCTTCGCGGGGTCGACGTTATAGGGCACGTCGTCGAGCAGCGTGCCGTCTTTATCGAGGAAAACGGCGGGCTTCATGCGGTGGCGCTGCCGTATGCGGCGCGCCGGCTGTCGAGGTCCTGCGCGATATCGACGCCCGCCACGCGCGCATAGACGCGTTCGAGCGACTGCGCGACGCCGGACCATGTGAACATCGCGCGAGCGCGTTCGAGGCCCGCTGCGCCCATGCGTTCGGCGCGCGCGGGGTCGCGCTTGAGCGTGGCGAGCGCATCGGCAAGCGCGCGCGGGTCTTTCGGCGGCACGAGCAGGCCCGTTTCCTCGTGCGCCACCGAATAGCGGATGCCGCCCACGTCCGCGCCGATGACCGGCCGGCCGCAGGCCATGGCTTCGAGCGGCGTGATGCCGAACGGCTCATACCACGGCGTCGTCACGAACACATCGGCTGCGTTATAGAAGGTCTTGAGGCGTTGCCTTCCATGACGGCCGAGAAAGTTCACCTTGTCGGCCACGCCGCATTCCTGCGCAATGCCGCGCAAACGCCCGATTTCCGGCGTCGCGATCTCATTCGCTTCATCGGAGTTGCCGCCGATCACATACAAATGGGCGTCTTCGTTCAACTCGCGATTGCAGAGGCCGATGCCGCGCACCACGTTGTCGATGCCCTTGCGCGGCACCATGCGTCCGAGTTGCAGCACGATGAAGCGGTCCTGCGGCCAGCCGAGACGTTCACGCGCTTCGGCCTTCTTCATCGGATGAAACTCGGTGCTGTCGAAGCCGCACGGCACGAGGTCGATGCGTTCGCGCTCCGCGCGATACAGCGACACGAGGTCCGCTTCGTCTTGCGGGCATTCCGCGATCACCGAATCCGATTCGCGCACGAGCGCATCTTCGATCTCGAAGCGTTCATCGGGAAAGCCATCGCCCGCGCCTTGATGAATGCGCCGCACGCGGCCGAGCGCATGAAACGTGGTGACGAGCGGCACGCCCAGCGCTTCCTTGATGCGCATACCGACGAGTCCCGACATGAAGAAGTTCGCATGCACGACGTGATAAGGCGTCGCCTGCTTCTTGAAGAAGCCGATCATGAAGCGAGCGAACTCGTCCATGTGCGGAAGAAGCTGTTCCTTCGCCAGTTGCACCGGCGGACCCGCCGGCACGTTGATGACGCGAATGCCGCGTATGCCTTCGAAACGCGACACCAGCGGCAAGAGAGAACGGTCGCGGCGCGTGAAGACATCCACTTGATGGCCGTTGCGCGCGAGCTGCCGCGCGACGTGCGCGACATAGATATTCTGCCCGCCGCTGTCGACACCGCCCGCTACCGCGAGAGGCGACGCATGCTCACTGATAAGTGCGATCTTCACGTGTAGGCCCCCTCGATTCGCGTTGTTCGAAATGGGCTTCGAGCCGTTGAGCGCGCACAGGGATTGCCGCGTCTTTCGAAGCTTGATGGCCTGTGAGCATTCGTTGTGCCACCAGCGCAAAATTGCGCAGAATCGTTGGTTCGTTGCGGGACGAACAAAATTTCGTTAGACGTAGCTTCGACAGCAGCGGCGCGGTTTTACACGGTGTGTGTAGCGTCTGCCGGTATCGTGGCGTGTTTGCTTGCTTCTGCTCGAGCATGGCGGCGATCGTCTTCGCGCACGATCGATCGCATGATCCGCACGTGAGCGCCCACCACGCGCCGATGTGCGAGCGCCCAGGGCAATCCACGCAACATCTGAATCGCATCTCGCCAGAACGCGCCTTCGCGCCGCATGACGGCGAGCGCCTGCATGCTCGCGTGCAAGGCTTCGGAGAGCGGCAAGCGAAGCCACGCGACCCACGCCGCGTTACGCGCGAGCAGGCGCCGGCGCAAGGCGCTGTCGCGGATCGGAGAAGGGTGATGATGCAGCACGAGTTCGTCTGCATAGACGAGCGCGTGGCCGTGATCGAGCATGTCGAGCGCAAGCAGCGATTCCTCGCCGCCTATGAAAAGCCGCGGCTCATAGCCGCCCATATTCCGATAGACGCTCGTGCGAAACACGCTCGCGCCGGCCATGTAGCCGATGAGCGCCGGCCCCGGCAGACCGTTAGCGCCGAGCGGGCTCACGCGCATGCGCTCGCAGGTTTCGTCGGCATCGCCGTTTTCGCCGACGACCACGCGCGCGCTCAGCACCGCGACGCGCGGCGCGGCATCGAGGATCTCGACTGCGCGCGTGAGCGAGCCCGGGCTCCACCACGTGTCGTCGTCGCAGAAGGCGACGTACTCGGTGCGGACCTTCGCCACGCCGAGATTGCGCCCCGCCGCGCCCATGTTCGACGGCGCGACGACGAGTTCGACGAACGGGAAGGCTTGCGCGATGCGTGCCGCGGTATCGTCGGACGACGCGTTATCGACCACGACAATGTCGATGCGATCCGGCAGCGCCGCGAGTCTTTCCAGCGTGTCGAGTACCTGGTCCGCGCGGTTGTAGGTCAGCACGACAACGGTGAGGCGCGCGGCGGCGTCGTGAGCAGCGCGCGCAACGCGTTGCGGCAGCGAGCTCATGCGCGTGCCTCCGCAACTTCGAGCGTCCAGAATCGCTCGGGCAGGAATACGTCGTCGTATCCGTTCGGGCCGAACGCCTTCAACTGGCTCGGATACGCGTTCACCGCTTCGCGCTTCACCGCTTCGCGGCGCGCGGCTTCCGCATGCTCGGGAAGGCGCGCATTGAGCGGCGTGGCGTCGATGCCGCGTTCCATCAAGTCCGCGAGCCGCTGCTGCAAGAGTGCGCGCTTGCATCGGTACAGCGCCTCTTCATATGCGATGCACGGCCGCTCCGGATGACGCAACCATGCATCGCACGCGGCCTCGTGCACGAGCGCGTGGTCCGAATGAAAGAGGCCGAGCGGGATCAGCAGCGCTTCGGGGCGATGCTCGTCTATCGCGTCGAGAAACGCCTGCGTCAAGGTCGCGCGCGTGGGCTTGTCGGCCTCGGGCGCGAAAGGTACGTATTGCGAGTCGAGGAAGCCGAGATGCAGCGGCGTCACGCCGAGCAGCCCGAGCGCGCGGTTGTCTTCTTCGATACGCGCGACCATCGCCTCTTTCGCGTCCGAGAAGCCGCACTGGGCGTCCCAGTCCGTGCTGGCATCGGCAGGGGGGCAGCCCGTGAAGACCGTGCAGACGAGTACGTCCGAGGCGCCGGCGAGCGACGCGCCGCAGCCGAGCACGGCGTCGTCGAGATGGGGAGAGATGAGCAGCGTTTTGCGCGGGACGTCGATCATGGAGGAGCCGTTGAGAGCGAATGACGGCTCGTCCAAACGCAAATACCGCGCCAGCGGTGAAACGCGACGCGCGGAACGGCGCGGTCAGAAACGCATGCCGATGCCCGCTTCGATGATGTCCGCATCGCGGTCGTAGCGCGTGACCATGCGGTTCCACGTCGCGCGCACGAGCCAGCGATTCGTGAAGCGGTAGCTCGCCGACAAGGAGACGAGGCCCGCGAAGCGGCCATCGCCGGTGCGGTTCTGCGGCAGATCGTCGTTCTGCGTGATCGACAGATACGGTCCGGCGCCGACGCCGAGCGTCAGCCGGTCGTCGAAGAACGCGCGCGTCGCCCACAATTGAGCGGCGACGCCGTCGCGCCGGGATTGCACGTGGCCGCCCTCGTGCAGATACGACGCGGTGAAATCGACGTACTTCCACAGCCCGCGCCGGTATTCGATGCTTTCCGCCACGTTCGATTCGGAATCTAAGCTGTTGAGGATGGTCGTGCCGACCAGCACCGTGACCTCGTTGCCGGTGACGTTCGTGGTGCGCGACGGCGCGGAGTCGCGCGGGCCGTGGCCGTTCGGGGCGTCCAGTTGATAGCCGATGCCGAAGAGCAGCGCGGTCGTGTCCGGGCCGCCGAACGCCTGCACGCGATTGAGCTTCATCTCCGCGATCCAGCGGTTATCGAAGTAATACGCGGCGCGCAGCGTGAAGAGGCCGCCCCAGCCGTGCGTGTTGGAATAGTCGCCGCCGGCTTCCGCCTCGCTGGTGTCGAAGTAACGGTACGGGCCCGCGCCCGCCGACAATTCGAGGCGGTTGTTCCAAAGCGGCATCCGCGCCCACAACTGCGCCGCCTGACCGTCGCGGTGATGGTTCGGAATATGACCTTCGTTGATCCACGAGAAGCTCCAGGCCGCGTACGGGCCGAGGCCCTCGCGATAGCTTGCTTCCCACGAATACGTGTTCTGGCTGCCGCTCTGGAGCGGGCCGGCGAGAATAGAGAATTCCTGCGCTCGGGCCACGTGAGCCGTGGCGCTGAGCGCGAGGGCGGAGAGCATCAAGGCGGCGTTTCGGTACTGTCGTCGTAGGCTGAGAGAAGGCATCGATGGCGGATCGGAAGCGAGAATGCGGACGCTTTCGAATGAAAGCTCCGGCGAAGCATACCGGCTAAACGAGAATCATGCCGATCTGGCGCGGAGGGAATGTTCGTCGACGCACGTCCTGTTTTTTGTTTCGGCGCTACAAAGGAGGCGTTCCTTTCGAAGGTCGTCAGCAGGCGAAAGACGGCTTCGCACTCAAGCCTTTCCGAAGCGAGGATAAGATGGACGCCATTCCAGTGGAGTACCGCGGGTGTGAGTTGTCGGCGGTCGTCGTGCGGGCGGCCGGCGAGTTCATCGCGACGGTTCTGATCGAGCGGCCAGACGGCGTGCGGCGCGCGATCGGCCCGTTTCGACCGTTCGCGACGGCCCGGGCAGCCGAGCAGTTCGCGATTCAGTACGGCAGGGACGAACTGGATGGACGCCATCCGCCGCGCGGCGTCCATATGACGACTCACGATGATTCGACCGTTGGACGCTCGACCGGCTTTGCGCCCGAGCGCCGTCTGTAATCACGCGAGGAACGGCTCGGCCGATCGCGCCGCTTCAGCTGTCGATAACGCATGGCGGAGATTCGCGCGTCTCCGGCCCGGGATCGCACACCGCCTGAATCCTTCTTAAAAGCCGGACAAGCCAGGCGCCCTACGCGCGGGGGACCGCGCCACTCCAAGCTTGCGGCCTGACAGACATCGAAACCGAGGACCAAGACATCCGCGTCGTCGGGTCGGGCGCAACGCGCGAGTCGCCGACAAGTCACAGCGTGCGCGTTGTTGGCCTGCGAACGGTCGTTCGACAAAAATTTCGGTGATGCGATCGCCGACGCGCTCGCGCCAAGCGTCAGGCAGCAGTCAGCAGATTGGCGACCACCTGCTTTTGCACACGGACAGCCCTGTCCGTTACCATGCGGGCGCCGCGCGGCTTCGCTTCCCGCGGGCATTTCGAAAGAACACATGAACAGCGCCATACCCGCCACCCGCGTCAATTACTGGGCAGTCGTCTCCGTGCTGCTCGGCACGTTTCTCGGCAACCTCGATTCGTCCATCGCGAACGTCGCCTTGCCAACCATCGCGCACAACCTCTCGCGCAGCGCAGCCGATACCGTCTGGGTCGTCACCGCGTATCAGCTCGCGGTCGCCGTCTCGGTGCTGCCGCTCGCCGCGCTCGGCGAAAAGCTCGGCTTCCGGCGCGTGTTTCTGTGGGGCTTCGTGGTCTTCACGCTGGCGTCGATAGGCTGCGCTCTGGCGCCGACGCTGCCGCTCTTGGTCGCTGCTCGCGCGATTCAGGGCGTGGGCGGCGCATGCATGTCGACTATCGTGCCCGCGCTGCTGCGGCAGGTTTATCCGCCGAAGCTCGTCGGGCGCGGCGTCGCGCTGCTCGGCTTGACCGTGGCGCTCTCGGCGGCGCTCGGGCCGACCGTCGCGGCGGGCATTCTGTCGGTAGCCGGATGGCGCTGGCTCTTCGCGGTTAACGTGCCCCTCGGCATCGTCGGCCTCGGTCTCGCCGGCACGATGCTGCCGCCCGGCACGCCGAACGCCGCGCGCCGCTTCGACTTCGCGGGCGCGACGCTGAGCGCGCTTGCCATCGGGCTCTTCATTCTGGGCGTGGGCGGGCTCGGCGCTGGCGAAGGCGCGGGCGAGGGCCATGTGCAACTGCGGGCGCTGCCTCTCATCGAGATCGCGTGCGCGTGCGTCGCCGGTTTCGTGCTCGTCCGCCATCAACGCGGACGGCCCGCGCCGCTCGTGCCGCTGGATCTGCTGCGCATTCCGATCCTCTCGCTGTCCTCGCTGACGTCCATCTGCTCGTACGTGGCGCAGACGCTCGCCTATCTCGCGCTGCCGTTCATGCTCCAGCACCAGTTCGCTCGCAGCGCGACGACGACCGGACTGCTCGTCACGCCGTGGCCGCTCGTGATCGTCTTCGTCGCGCCGCTCGCCGGTCGCCTGTCGGACCGGCGAGCGCCGGGGCTGATCGGCGGCATGGGACTCGCCATCATGGCGATCGGGCTGTGCCTCTTGATCGGACTGCCGTCATCGCCTTCGAACGTGGACATCGCCTGGCGCGTCGCGGTATGCGGCATCGGATTCGGCTTCTTTCAGACGCCGAACAATCGCATCATGCTGACGTCCGCGCCGCATGAACGCAGCGGCGCCGCGGGCGGTCTCATGACGATGGCGCGCATGATCGGCCTTTCGCTGGGCGCGGCACTGGCCGCCGTGGCCTTCGGCATGTATGGACAGCACGGCGCACAGGTGTCGCTCGTCGGCGCTGCGGCAGCGGCCGCGATTGGCGTCGCGGTGGGCATCGTGCGCGTGATGCGAACACGCGAGCGCGCCGCCGGTCGTTAGTGCTTTCATGCTTCTGCGCGCGTCCTACAATTGAGCGCGGGTCGCTCTTCGCTGCGCGCGGCGATACTTCGGTTGACGCAATAATTTGCAAGTTCGTTGACTGCAACGGATATGCTTGGCCCCTTGCGCGCGGCCACTTGCGCCGCGCTTCGTGCGTCCACGCTATTCACTTGCCGGTACAACATGGTCACACTGGTTAGCTGCTTCTCCGACCGCCGCGCGACATCGTCACGCGACAACCACGCCGAGTTCTGTCGCCGCACGCAAGCGGCGCATTACGACGAGTCGATGTCGAGCAGCGTCGATTCGCTCGAACTCCGTGTCCTCTTCAAATACCAGATGATCAGCGACCGGCTCGCGCGCGCGGCCGAAGGCGAGGTCGTCATCTTCGCAACGGAAAATGCGCTTTTCGTCCGCTTCGAAGATTTCGGCCGGATCATGGAAGGACGAGACAGCCTCGTGACCAAAGGCTTCTTCGGCATCAATACGGAAATGTTCGTTATCCGAAATAACGAAGAGAACCGCCGCATCGCGCGTGGCATGGCTGCGCGATGCCGGGCCTTCTACGAATACGGCAAGTTCGTCACGGAAGAAGAATTGCTGGAGGCGTTTCCGACTGTTGCCGACTGGGACTTGTTGAACGGCGTGGTACCGATTGCATCCATGTGGTCGGGGCAGCACCCGGACTTGCGCGGCGCGCCGGTGGTGGCGGTGTCGCTCGTGTTCACGCCGCGTCTCTACAGCAAGTACGGTCCGCGCTGGCGAGCCGTGTTCGCGCGTCATCTGAACGCGTGCCATGCGGCCGGACACAGCGCGTTCTTCGACGCCTTGCCGGCACCGCAATGCGATACCGACGAGCCGCTGACCGTCTATCAGCCGGGCAGGGCGATCGCGGTCGTCATGTTGTACACGCCGAACATCGCGGGCTATGCGCGCTTCGGCGAAGCCAGTCTGCGCGCGTTCTGCGAGCGTCACGGCTACACGTTGTATCAACATCGCGCGGTGCCGGCCGACTTTCAGCGCGAAGCATGCGGCAACTGGTCTAAGCCGTTCTTGCTCGCCAAGTATCTGCCGCATCACGAATGGGTCTTTTGGATCGATGCCGACATTCTCGTCATGAATCCTTCCGTAAAGCTCGAACAATTCACCGAGGGCCGCGACCGCGTGCTGACCGCCGATATCTGCGGCTGGCGCTTCAATTCGGGCGTGATGGGCTTTCGCAACACCGATGCGAATGCCAGCGTGCTGCAAAGCGTCCTTGCGCGCGTGCTGGAAACGGAGGACATCAAGTACACGTTTTCGAGCCAGGGCGACCAGTTCTATTTCATGGAGCAGATGATCTCGCACGGCCTGTGCCCCGAGCCGGACTCTGCGGATCTCGTGAGCTTCAACGAACTCAACACGCCGTGGTACTACGCGAAGCCAGATACGTTCATGTGCCATTTTCACGGCTTGAGCACGGAGTTGCGCATGCTGTTCATGTCGATGGATAAGGTTCCGGAAGGCGGATACGAAGCGATCGAGATGTAGCCCCTGAGCGGCACGACGGGACCGCGGCTTGCTGCAACCTAGACGAACGATGACCGCGTCAAAGGAGGGCAGCATGACTCAGATTTCAGGCGATAACGACAACTCGCGCGCAACGGCCGACGACATGGACGAACCGGTGGGCGCCCCCGCCACTGGCGATACGCGGCAAGATAAGCTGGATGAGCGCGAAAAGCAGAAGCATCCCGCGAGCGAGAACGCGCTGCCGACCGCGCAGGACAACAACCCCGTGCCGCCGCAATCGACGCGCGGCTAGTCCAACTATCTGACGAGGATTTGCCGAATGAGCGACTATATCGACTGCATTGCCGCGCTGGACCGATGCGCCGCCGCTTGCGACAACTGCGCCTCCGCGTGCATTGCGGAAGGCCATCTGCCGGACATGGAGAAGTGCATTCGTCTGGACCTCGACTGCGCGGCGCTGTGCCGCTTCACGTCGGAATCGCTGGCGCGTGATACGCAGTTCATGCGCGATTTCCTCGACCTGTGCGCGCGAATCTGCGATGCATGCGCCGACGAGTGTAGCCGGCATACTGCGAGCCATTGCCAGGCTTGTAGCGACGCGTGCCGGAAGTGCGCGGAGGCGTGTCGGGCGATGTGACGCACGGCGGCAAGCCAACGCGCCGCGCCGGGCTTATCCACACTTTCTGTGCTCAACCCTGTGGACAAGCCGGGGACCCGCTCGCTATCCATTTGACGCGACGACCAAATCCCCGCGCGAGCGAATGCGCGTCGCCCCACGGTGCGCATCGCTCGTCGATGTTACGCTGGTACGTCAACACGAAATGGGGATGAGATGAAGCGCAAGTCATCGGGCGTGGCCGTAGTCGCGGTGCTCGTGGGCGTGGCCGTCGCGGTGACGCTCTATATCGCGAGCTATGGCAGGTCGTCGCATCACGCCAGCATCGACATGCCGGCGACGCACGACGCCATCGCGACGCAAGACGTGCCCGCGAGCGAAGCGAGCTTCACAGCAGCGCCGATGCAGCCCGTCTCCGGTCCGAGCGACACGACCGCGGCGCGTTGAGCTCGATCACCGGCGCGTCCATTCTTGTCCTCGACGCGACGCCGCGCGGGAATGCCCCTTGCTAAACGGCTTGGAACGTCAAGCCGGAGCACGTTCCCTTGGGCCATCCATCGCAGCAGATTCCGCCCGCCGTCCTGCCCGTCGATGCACGCGGCATCATCGGCAACATGAAGACGGCGGCGCTGGTGTCGGTGCGCGGCACGATCAACTTCATGTGCTTTCCGCGCGTCGATTCGCCCACGCTGTTCGCGGCGCTTCTGGACGACGAGCACGGTGGCGCGTTCGCGATCTCCCCGCGCGATGCGAACGCCAACGTCAAGCAGATGTATCTGCCCGAGACGAACGTGCTGCTCACGCGCTTCATGACAGGCGAGGGCGTCTGCGAGTTGCTGGACCTGATGCCCGTGCCGTCTTCCGACGCGCGCGTGGATGTGGTGCCCAACTGCGTGATGCGCATTGTGCGCATCGTCTATGGCCGCATGACACTGGACGTCCGCTGCGATCCGCGCTTCGACTATGCGCGTGTTTCGCATACGGCACATGCGGTAGAAAAGGGCGTGCAATTCACGAGAGCCGACAACGGCACGCCGCTGGAACTGCGCGCGAGCGTGCCGCTTTCCATCGAACGTGATGGCGTGCGCGCGACGCTCGACATGAAAGAGGGCGATTCAGCCTGCTTCGCGCTGGGCGCGGTCGATGACATGCCGAAGCTCGACACCAAAGAGAAGTTCGACGGCATGTTGCAGGAGACGATCGCTTTCTGGAAAGAGTGGTCGTCCCGCTCGATCTATCGCGGACGTTATCGCGAAGTCGTGTTGCGTTCCGCGCTGACGCTCAAGCTACTGAGTTCCGACGAACATGGCGCAATCGTCGCGGCGCCGACGTTCGGCTTGCCGGAAGCGCAGGACGGCTCGCGCCGGTGGGACTATCGCTATACATGGATTCGCGACGCCGCATTCTCCGTTTATGCGCTCTTGCGTCTCGGCTATACAGGCGAGGCCGAGCGCTTCATGCACTGGATTGCCGAGCGCAATCGCAATTGCAGTTCCGACGGATCGCTTGCCGTCATGTATGCAGTGGACGGCAAGCCTGCGCCCGACGAGACGCAGCTCTCGACGCTGGGCGAATCGACGCCGGGCACGCTCGTCGTGGGCAACGGCGCGCGTGGACAAACCCAGCTCGATGTGTATGGCGCGCTGCTCGACTCCGTTTATCTCTACAACAAATACGGCGCGGCGATCTCGTATCAAGGCTGGCAGCATGTCACCCGTACGGTCGACTATGTGGTGAAGCACTGGCGCGAGGCCGACCACGGCATCTGGGAGTTTCGCAACGGCAAGCGGCCGCTGCTGCATTCGCGGCTGATGTGCTGGGTGACGGTGGATCGCGCGCTGCGTCTTGCGCAGAAGCGCTCGCTTCCTGCGCCGCTCGCGACATGGTTTCAGACGCGCGACGACATTCATCGCGACATACACGAGCAGTTCTTCAACGAAGAGCTGCAGTCATTCGTGCAGACGCCGGGTTCATCGACGCTCGATGCATCCGCGTTGATGATGCCGCTCGTGCGTTTCATCGGCCCGAAAGATCCGCGCTGGACCGGCACGCTGGATGCGATCGGCCGCGATCTGCGCGTGGACCCGCTGGTGTTCCGCTACACGCGCGGCACGACGCTCGACGGTCTTCCCGGCATGGAAGGCGGCTTCAGCGCGTGCTCGTTCTGGTATGCGGAGGCGCTCGCGCGCTCGGGCCGCGTGGACGAAGGGCGGCTCGTGTTCGAGAAGATGCTCGCCTATGCGAACCATCTCGGGCTGTTCTCGGAGGAAGTGGCGACCAACGGCGCGGCGCTGGGCAATTTTCCGCAGGCGTTGACGCATCTGGCGCTGATCAGCGCGGCGTATCAGTTGGATCGGGATCTGGATCATACGCATGTGCCGTGGACTTGAGGGCGGGATAGGAGCGCTTCGGCGCTGGGCGTTAGTTGACATAACATAAATTAGCAACGTTTCAGTAAGCGCCCAAAACAGACTTTGCCGCGCCCTTGATGCATTCAGCCGAACACGGCCGGCTCATTCCGCTGGCGGCATCGGCTCCGACGCCTCGAGCGAACTCTCTTGCGCCGGCGACGCGCCCGGCCCGCCGGATTCACATCCGGCGGCGTGCCGAGCGTCGGACTCGGCTTGCGCTCGGGCGGCGCAATCGGCTCATTCGACGGATCCGCAGCGGGTGACGTGTTCGCCTAGTCCGTACACGACGAAAGCCAACCCGCCAGCGGACGAACGCCTAGACCACTTTGCCCGGATTCAACAGCCCGAGCGGATCGAGCGCGCTCTTGATCGCACGCATCGCGTCGATGTCCGTCTCGCGACGGCTTTGCGAGAGGAACGCTCGCTTCTTGACGCCGATGCCGTGCTCGGCCGATATCGACCCGTTCAACTCGCGCGTGACGTCGTAAATGACGCGGTCGATATCGTCATGGTCGTGCTTGCCCATGCCCGGCACGTCCACGACGATATGAATGTTGCCATCGCCCAGATGCCCGTAAATCATGACGAGCGATTGCGGCCAGTGCTCGCGCAGACGCGCCTCGCAGCGCGCGGCAGCTTCGCCGACTTGCGCGATGGAAAAGCTCACGTCATAGGCGGCGTGGTTCGGTATGAACCGCTGATACTCGCCGGGCGCATCGCGGATCGCCCAGAACGCAAGCGCGTGCGCTTCCGACGACGCAATCGCCGCGTCCGTCACGATGCCTTCTTCCAGCATTGCGCCGAGAAACTCCTCGAACGCTTCGCCGTGGCGCGCCGGATCGGTCCCGACGCTTTCCAGCAAGACGTAGAACGGATGCGCTGAACCGAGCGGCGCGCGCAACTGCGGCAGGTTGGCGAGGACCGCATCGTGATAGCCGGCCCACATGACCTCGAATGCCGACACCCCCGACGCCAGCCTCGCCTGCGAACGCGCGAGCAGCGTGGTCACCGCGTTGAAGTCGGGCAAGCCGCACCATGCGGTCGCCGTCGCAGTGGGCTTCGGACGCAGACGCAGCACGACGCGCGTGATGACCGCAAGCGTGCCTTCGCTTCCGATCACCAGATGCCGCAAGTCGTAGCCGCTGTTGTTCTTGATCATCTTGTTGAGATCGCCGACGATGGCACCGCTTGCCAGCACAGCTTCCAGCCCGAGCACCTGATCGCGCATCATCCCGTACTTGATGACGCGATTGCCGCCCGCGTTGGTCGCGAGATTGCCGCCGATCGAACAACTGCCGCGTGCGCCCAGATCGAGCGGAAAGTAGAAGCTCGCCGCGCTCGCCGCTTCCTGCACGGTCTGCAACGCGGTGCCGGCTTCGACCGTCATCGTGCCGGACACTTCGTCGATCTCCACGATGCGATTCATGCGATCCAGGCTCAGCGCCACTTCTCCGCCGCGCGCATTGGCGCCGCCGACGAGTCCCGTCAATCCGCCCTGCGTGACCACGGGTTGCCGAAAGCGCGAGCAAATGGAGAGCGCCTGCGCCACTTCTTCCGTCGTGCGCGGGCGAATGAGTGCAAGCGGAATCTCGCCCGGCAGTCCGCTCCAGTCCACGACGCGCCGGTCGCCGAATTCTTCCGGAAGCGCGACCACTTCCGCGCCGAGAGTCTCGCGCAATGCGCGTATTGCTTCTGTTGCCGTCATGTGCTGCGTGTCTCCGTGTGCGTTGCGGCGCGCTTGATCGAATGCGCGCCTTCGTCACCATATACCGCACCGGGCCGCGACGGCAAGCGCGCGAGCGTAGGCACCTTGCATGCGGTCATCGCGCAGCCGCGCCCTGCCCGTTCCTCGCGGTCAATTGTTCGTACACGTCGTGCGACACGGCGAGCAATTGCGGACGCGGGATCGCACCCGACACCGCATAGCCGAAATCGCCATCGACCCAATAGAACACGTTGACGGAGCCATCCTGATAGAGCTTGAACGCAGTGACGTCCGTGCTCACCTTGCGATGCGACACGTTGAGCGTGATGCGCTCGCCCTTGGCGTCGTGATACATGAATTGCGCAATCGGACCTTCGTCGCCGGGCAAGAGCCGTCCGCCCATCAGATTGAACCCGACGCGCGTGAGCACGGGCGCATGCACGTCGGTGCCGAGCCGGTTCGACAGCCACTTGACGAGCTCCTCTTCCTGATCCGCGCCGACCTCGACCGGGCGCGTCACCATCGGCGCATACGTGACATACGCGATCGCGGATTGCCGCGCGAACGACTCGTCCTTCGTCAGGCTCGCATGACGAAGCGACGCGTTGTCGTCGCCGGACGCGAGCATGTCGCGCGCAGGCGGACTCATCATGCCGGCCACGCCAATGCCTATGCCGAGCACGAGCGCCGCCGCCATGCCCGCATACTTCGGCCAGTTCGCCGCGGGACCTCGGCCGGCGTTCACCTTTGCGGTGCGCGTGGTGCTCACATCGGCCGCATCCAGCACGCGCGTCAAACGCTCCGGCAACGGTTCTTGCAATACGCGATCGAAGCGATCGTGAAGCATGCCGCTCAACGCGAAGTAATCGCTGACGCGGCTTGCGAGCGCAGGGTCGGTCTCCAGCAGCCGATCGATCTCTTCGCGCCGGTGCTCGGCGAGCACGCCATCGACATAGCCCTGGACTTCCTCTTCGCTGATGGGAGTCGTTTGTTTGTTCATCGCACCACCTTCAGTTGCACGCCTTCCTGCTTGCCCGCCATGAGCGCGCGTAACCTTTCCCGTCCACGCGATAGCCGCGACATGACCGTGCCGAGCGGAATCTCCAGCGCGAGCGCCACTTCCGCATACGACATCTCTTCGAGTCCGACCAGCAGCACCACCTGACGCTGTTCGACCGGCAGCCGTTGCAACGCGTAATCGAGGTCTCGCATTTCGAGCGATTGCGTGTCCCGGCTTGCCACCGCGAACTGGCTTTCGTCGAGAGGATCGTCGTCGACCGAAACATGCACCGCGCGTGCATCCGCGCGTCTCGTCTGATTCGCGAAGACGTTATGCATGATCGTGAAGAGCCACGCGCGCAGATCGGTGCCCGACTGAAACTTGTCCGTGTGCCTGAGCGCGCGTTCCAGCGTGTCCTGCACGAGGTCGTCGGCGAGTTCCTGATTGCGGATCAACGCGCGAGCATAACGACGCAAGCGCGGCAGATGATCCATGAGTTGTTCGCGCACGCTCATCGGCGCACCTCGCGGGGCAATCTTGCGTTCATCGTTCATTCCATTGCATGTTCTGACGAGCCATCGACACTTCGGCGGCACGCATGAGCCCCGGCGTACCGGCGCGAGCTCCGACCACCGTGCGAACGCCCGATGTCGATATCCATTCGACAAGACGCGCGGTTCCGATTCTATGCGCGTGCCACGTTGCGCGCATGAACGACGGCGGCGCACACGTCGAGAGCAGCACGAGCGGCTGATTTCTCTCATTGCGATACGCGAACACCTTCACGGTCGAGAAGGCCCCGAGCGTGACGTTCGTCGCATCGACGGCGTGAAAGCCCGCTGATGAAAGATCGGGCGCGTCCGCGATGCTCGCCGCGCGCGCGGGCGCCGCCGACTGAATCGCCAATGCGGACACGGCTGCGCGTTCCAATGCCGCGTCCGGTAGGCGCACCGTGGCCCAGATCGTGGCGATCACGAGCGAAAGGCAACCGGCAATGGCTGCCCACAGTCGCAATCGCGCCCCGGGCCGCCGATGAGTCCTTTGTCGCGCGCTGCGTTCGTCGCCGAACATCTCGCGCAACTGCGCATTGAGCCGATCATAGAACACCACTCTGCGCGCTTCCTCGGGCCGGCGAGCGAGATAGGCATGCAGCGACGCGGCCCGTTCCGACGCGAGCAGGCCGTCGGCGAAGGCCTGTACGTCGGCTTCGGAAAGGCGAGTGTCGGAGTGCGGGTCCACGGTCGTTGTCCTGCGCGCTGGAAAGGTCGTCTTCGATTGCTAACAACGTTGCGAGACGTTTATTCCCGCGAGCGTCGATTTTTTTTGTGGCGATCACGAGCCCGCATAGATGTGGCAGAAGCTGTAAGGGCCCACGCAATCGGACGGACTCATCGACGCACTTCCCGCGCCCGACGCGGTCTTCATGCCGCCGTAAGCGCCGCTCTCCGGCGTCTTGATGCGCGCTGTTTGATTCTGATAGATGGGGCTGATGTCCGGATACGAGGCATCGGTCACGAGACGCGAGCCGTTCTGCTCGGCCTGCACGAGTTGAGCGCGCACTTCGTCGCGCGTCAGACCTTGCGCGAATGCGCCCGTCGAGACGACGAATGCGGCGGAAACGGCGATAACTTTGGCGATGTTCATGTTCGACTCCTTGAGGAAGAATTCATTGGGCTTGCATGAAGGCAAACCGTCCGCGGAGCCGATCTATTCCAAAGAATTTAATCGACACGTTGCTGGAATAACGCTGCAAGCACTTGTGTTCGCGTCACTGATCCATCGAACAGCGAGCGAAACACCATGAAACAGGCACCTTTCTCACTGATGAGACTCTTGCGGAGTCCAAGGCGACATGCACGCGACCTCGCGAAACTGGCGGTCATCGGCGGCAGCGTGCTCGCCATCGGCACTGCGTTCGCCTACGTGGCGGGCATCGGCGACACGCACAGGTTGACTTCGACCAAGATCGTTGACACGCTCGAAAGTGTGAGCGGCGTGCACGCGGGATACCGGCGCAATCATGCGAAAGGCGTATGCGTCGAAGGCTGGTTCGACGGCAACGGCAACGCGTCATCGCTTTCCCGTGCCGAAGTGTTCAGGCGGGAGCGCACGCCGGTGACAGGTCGATTCGCGATACCCGGCCCGAATCCGTTCGTCAGCGATTCGGGCAACCCCGTGCGCAGCCTTGCCCTCGAATTCCGGCTGCGCGATGGCGAGCAGTGGCGCACCGCGATGAACAGTACGCCTGTGTTTATCGTGAACAGTGCGCAGGGGTTCTATGAGCAACTGGTCGCATCGCGTCCCGATCCGAAGACCGGCAAGCCTGATCCCTCGAAGCTCGCCGCCTTCTTTGCGGCGCATCCGGAAACCCGGCCGTTTCGCGATTGGGTCAAGACGCACGCGCCCTCATCGAGCTATGCCAATGCCGCGTATTACGGCATCAACGCGTTCCAAGCGACCGACGCTTCGGGTGCTACGCATGCCGTGCGCTGGTCCCTTGTGCCCGAAGCCAACTACGAGGCTGTATCGCAACGCGACGCCGCGCGTCACGACTTCCTCGACGACGAACTGAGAGATCGCCTCGCTCACGGCCCGCAACGGTGGCACCTGATCCTGACCGTCGCGCAACCGGGCGACGTCACGAACGACGCGACGAAAGCATGGCCTGACGACCGGAAGCATATCGACGCGGGCACGCTCGTGATCACGCGCGAGAGCCCGCAAGCCGACGGCGCTTGCCGCGACATCAACTTCGACCCGACCGTGTTGCCCGCTGGCCTCATGGTCTCGGACGACCCTTTGCTCGCGGCGCGTTCGTCCGCCTATTCCGTTTCGTTCAACCGCAGAACGCATGAGGAGGCGCATCATGAAGCGCACTGACGCGAACCACTTCAGTCCGGCGGCGCGCTGGATTCACTGGCTCATGGCGGTCCTTGTGATTGGCATGTTATTCATCGGTGTCGGCATGGTCGCGACGCTTTCGTCGTGGCACCAAACCTTGATCGCGATACATCGCCCTCTCGGCATCGTGATTCTTGCGCTCACGGTGCTGCGTCTCGCCGTACGCCTGACGCACCGCACGCCCGCCCTCCCCGACGACATGCCGCGTTGGCAGCAACGCATCGCGCATGGCTCGCACTGGCTGTTCTATGCGCTGCTGTTCGCGATGCCGCTCGTCGGATGGTCGATGCTATCCGCAGGCGGATTTCCGATCATCATGTTGGGCGGCGTGCATCTGCCGCCGATCGCGCCGGTGAACGTGCGCCTCTATGCGTTGCTGAGGAGCGCGCACACGTACCTCGCGCTGCTGTTGTTCGCGACCTTCGTGATGCACTTCGCCGCAGCCCTGTTTCATGGGCTGATTCGTCGCGACGGCGTGCTCGCGAGCATGGCGCGCAGCGGCCGATGACGAACGTGCGCGTTCATTCATTCGGCGAGACCTGATCGATTGCAACCATCAAGTCTTCCGTATGAACCATGAGTTCGCGCACTCGTTGCAGCATCGGGTATTGGTCCAACACGCCGCGCCAGCGAGGCGACTCCAGCAGATCATCCCACACGGGTTCGAGCATTCGGACATCGGCTGGTCGATGATCTTGCAGCATGCAGGCGTAATCGAGGCTGGCTTGCGCCGACAGCAGCTGCATGCGGCTGCCCGCGCCGAGCACGCGCTGCGCCGTGTCGGCAGGCGCATCGCAGCAGTAGAGAACGGTGCGTTGCAAGCCGGCCTCGTCGGTGGTCAGGCGGTGTAGCGACGAACCGCGCAAACGCACGGCGCCCTGCGCAGTTTCGAACGCGTACGAGACGTTTTCCTCGGCGTGCGCAAGGAGTTCGATACCACGAAGCAGCCGGGAAAGATCGGTCGTCGCTGCATCGACAGAGGCCTTCGATTCGACGAGCAGACAGACATCCCATTCCGGCGCTTCATCGGCGTTGTTGGCTCGCCTGAGCAGCACCGCATCCCACTCGCTCTTGGCGCGTTCGGCGCGACCCGGAATGGACGCAGGAACGTGCATGGAGGTCACGACGCGATACGCCGCGCGATCACCCTCTTCGTCTCCAAGACGGTCTGCCATAGCCTGCAACGCGTGACTGGCGCGCCCTTCGGCCGCTGCCCCGCGCTTCTGCGATGCGTTACCTTCCGCGGCGGCTTGCGCGCTGCCGGAACGCGGACCATGCCGGTCCCATAGCGACAGATACGCCTGCACACGCTCATCCCGAAGCAGCGTTTCCAGGCGTTGCAGCCGAAGCAAGGAAGGACTTTCGATCAGCCGCGTCAGGGCATCACGGGAGCGAGATTCCTCGGCGAATTCGGGAATGGTTAGCAGGTGTTGCGCGATATCGGCAAGGCCGGAAAAGTACGGCGATGACGCATAAGCGTGCAATTGCGCCAACGCCTCGCGCTGCGCATCCGACGACGCGCGCTGTTTGCCGGGATGAGCGATGGCGTTGACACTGGCGCGAATGGATCGACGATCCTGCTTCGCGTGCGCCGATAGCGACACGTATTCACGCACTTCCGCCACGCGGTGCCGGAGCAACGTGGCCTTGAAGACCGGGTCGCCGGATTCCTCGTGCAAGGCTTCTTCGATCAGACGTGCGAGCCCTTCGATAAAGGCCTGCTTCATCTCTATGGTCGGCGCTTCGCCTCGAGAAATCGCGCAGCGTGCCTCTTCGATGACGATTGCAAGCGCCGTGGCGGGTGACGGTATCGACGATCCATCGGACAAGGCAGCGAGCGCCGGCAAGCGGTACCGGCGCGCCGCGACGCGCAATGTTTCTCGCAGCAGAAGCGATGCACACATGAGAGGACGAGGGACGAAACGTAGCCTCGTACTTTACCTCGTCGATGCGCGGGCGGCCGCCTGCCGCCCGGCACCTCGCTGCTTGCGCTTATCGACGCGCAGTTCCCGACACGACATCGATCCACACGGCGAGCACGAGGATCGCGCCCTTGACGATCATCTGCCAGTAAGAGTCGACATCCAGCATCGACATGCCGTTGTCGAGGCTCGCCATCACGAGTGCGCCGATGATCGCGCCATACACGGTGCCGGAGCCGCCACGCATCGACGTGCCGCCGATGAAGCATGCAGCGATCGCGTCGAGCTCGCCCATCGATCCCGCAGAAGGCGAGCCAGCCGCGAGACGCGCCGTATTGACGAGTCCGCCGAACGCGCACATCAAGCCCATGAGCGCGAAGATAGCGAGCTTCACGCGGTCGGTGTTGATGCCAGAGAGGCGCGTCGCTTCCAGATTCGAGCCGACCGCATAGATGCGCCGGCCGAAGACCGTTTGCGTCGCAATGTAGGTGAAGACGCCGAGCAGCGCGAGCAGCACGAGCACGGGAACCGGAATGCCACCGTAACGGTTGAGCGTCGCGACGAACGCGAAGAGAATCACGCCCGCCGCGATGATCTTCACGGCGTCCTGCCACGGCGCGACAACCGGCAAGCCATAACGCTGACGGCTGCGTCGCTGGCGCAACGTCAACACTGCGAGCAGAGCGAAGAGCGCGATGGCAAGCGTATCGCCGGCCACGCGCGGCAAGTAGCCTTGCCCGATGAACACCAGTGAATCGGACACCGGCGCAATGGTCGAACCGCCGGTTATACCCAGCAACACGCCGCGATACGCCAGCATGCCGCCCAGCCCCACGATGAACGAGGGCACTCTTCGATACGTGGACCACCAGCCGTTGAAAAGACCAATGGCAACGCCGAGCATCATCACGACCAGCAAGGTGGCGGCAATAGGCCAGTGATACGTGACATCGAGAATCGCGGCCACGCCGCCGAGCAGCCCGAGCAGCGAGCCCACGGACAAATCGATTTCGCCGGAGATGATGACGAATACCATGCCGCACGCAAGCATGCCGGTAATCGACATCTGCCGCAAAAGGTTCGAGAGATTGCGCGGCGTGACGAACGCGCCATTGGTCAGGAACGAGAAGAACAGCCAGATGACGGCGACGGCGAGCAGCAGCGCTAACAGCTTATAACGCGTGAATAACTGCTTCATGCGCTGGCCGGCGGGCTGCGGCGCGCCCTTCTCGTCCTTGCTTGGCTTGGGCGTCGAAATGAGATCGGGAGTCATGCGAGGCTCGCTGAATCGATTGAGTCGGTTTCCTGCCGCGTTGCGATGGCGGCCGAAAGAATGTCTTCCTGCGTGAGGCCGTCGTTAAGAAAATCGCCTCGTAACTGGCCTTCGCCGATGACGAGCACGCGGTCCGAGACACCGAGCACTTCCGGCAATTCCGACGACACCATGATGATGGATACGCCGCGTTGCGCGAGTTCGAACATCAGCTTGTAGATTTCGTACTTCGCGCCTACGTCGACGCCGCGCGTGGGTTCATCGAGAATCAGCACATCGGGATTCGTCAGCAGCATGCGCGTGAGTACGGCCTTCTGCTGATTGCCGCCGGACAGACTCGCGATGGACAACATCGGATGCGCGGCGCGCACGGACAGGCGCTTCATCTCGGTGTGAATGGTGTCGAGTTCCGCTGCGGTATCAATACGTCCGCCTTTAGCGAAACGCTTGAGCACCGCGAGCGTGATGTTATGCCCGACGCCCAGTTGCGGAACGATGCCATGACGCTTGCGATCTTCGGGCACCATGGCGATGCCTGCCGCGATCGCGTCGCCGGGCGTGCGAATGGAAACGGGCTTGCCTTTCACGATGACTTGCGTAACGCTCTCCCCAGCGTATGCGCCGAACACTGCCTGCATGAGTTCGGTGCGCCCCGCGCCGACGAGCCCCGCAACGCCGAGAATCTCGCCTTTTCTCAGCGCGAATGACACGTCGTCCACGCGTTTGCGGTTCGGATTGTTGATATCGAAGCACGTGACGTGACGCGCTTCGAACACGACTTCGCCGATCGGCTGGCGGTCTTCCTTCGCCGGGCGCGGAAAGAGATTCGTGATCTCGCGCCCGACCATCATCGCGATCACGCGGTCGGTGTTCACGTTACGCATCGGATGCGTCGCGACGTGCTTGCCGTCGCGAATGACCGTCACGGTGTCGCATACGGCTTCGACTTCATCGAGCTTGTGCGAGATATACACGCAGGCGACGCCGCGCCGCTTGAGGTCCCGCACGATATCCAGAAGGATTTGCGTTTCCGACGCGGTAAGCGATGAAGAAGGTTCGTCGAGAATGAGCAGTCTCGCCTTCTTGTTGAGCGCCTTCGCGATCTCGATCAATTGCTGGTGGCCGCCGCCGTAATTCATCACCGGCTGCGCCACGTTGATGCCCTGTATGTTCAGCTCGCCTAGCAGTTCGCTTGCGCGCTGATACATCGCCGGGTAATTCATGCGCCCGCCGGGCAGCGTGAACTCGTTACCCAGGAAGATGTTCTCGGCCACCGACAGTTGCGGCACGAGCATGAGTTCCTGGTGAATGATGATGATGCCTGCTTGCTCGGTGTCGCGAATGCCGGCCGCCCGAAGCGGCTTGCCATCCCAGATGATTTCGCCCTGCCACGTTCCATGCGGATAGACGCCCGACAGCACCTTCATGAGCGTCGACTTGCCTGCGCCGTTTTCACCGCAAAGTCCCACGCATTCGCCTTGATTCACGACGAGGTCGATGCCGTCGAGCGCCTTGACGCCGCCGAACGACTTGGCGATGCCGCGCATCTCCAATAGCGCCTGTGCCATGCTTGGTGTCCTGACTGTGCTGAACGAAGCGGGCATCGCCTAAGGCAACGCCCGCAGGACCATTAATTGCCGGCCAGTTGCGCTTGCGAATAGAAGCCGTCCTTGATGACGACATCGACATTGGACTTGGTCAGCAATGTCGGCTGCAGCAGGACCGTGTCGACTTGCTTCTTGCCGTTGTCGTATTTCGCGTTGAACGCGGGCTTGTCGCCCTTGGCGAGATCGACGGCGAGCTTGGCGGCATCGCCTGCAATGAGTTTCAGAGGCTTGTAGACCGTCATGGTCTGCGTGCCGGCCACGAGGCGCTTGACCGCGGCGAGGTCGGCGTCCTGTCCCGACACCGGCACCTTGCCCGCGAGTTTCTGCGCGGCTAGCGCCTGAATGGCGCCGCCCGCCGTGCCGTCGTTCGATGCGACGATCGCATCGATCTTGTTGTTGTTCGCGGTCAATGCATCCTCGGTGATTCGCAGCGCCGTGGATGCGCTCCATTCCGGCACCCACTGCTGCCCCACGATCTTGATATCGCCGCGATCGACAGCGGGCTTCAGCACTTTCATCTGCCCTTCTCGCAGCATCTTCGCGTTGTTGTCGGTGGGGGCGCCGCCGAGCAGGAAGTAATTGCCCTTGGGTTGCGCGTTATAGACGCCTTGCGCCTGCAATTCGCCGACCTTTTCGTTGTCGAACGAGATATACGCATCGACGTCGGCATCGAGCACCAGGCGGTCATACGACACGACCTTGATGCCTGCCTTGTGCGCTTCCGCCACGACATTGCCGAGCGTCTTCGAATTGAACGGCACGATCACGATGACATCGACGCCACGCGAGATGAGGTTCTCGATCTGCGAGATCTGACGCGCTTCGCTTGCGTCGGCGGACTGCACCGACACTTTCGCGCCGAGCTTCGTGGCGGCCGCTACGAAATAGTCGCGATCGCGCGACCAGCGCTCCACACGCAGATCGTCGATGCAAAAGCCGATCTCGGGCTTGTCCTTGCTTGCATGCGCGAGCGGCGCCGCCAGTGAAAAGCCCGCGCACATGGCGGCGCAGACGAGCGAACTCAATACCGAACGGCGAATGGATGATTTCATGTCTCACTCCTGTTTTGGATGGCCGCGGGCGTAGTCGTGCGAGAGCGCCCGGCGTTACATACAGTGCGCCGCGAATACGTGTTCGCAGGCGTCGGTTTGATTGTTTCGACTCGAAGAGTGGCCGCTATTCGCCCGCGCTGCAATTGCGAAATCGACCGCTCGCGCTAACGTTTTTTGGCGTCGTTCAACCGTAGATCGCGCGGTTGACCCAATTCTCCAGGCGCTCCTGCTGGCCGCTCACATGTCGAGGATCGATTCCGCGAGAGATGGCATCGTTCGCCAGTGCGTCGAGTGAATAGCCGCCCGCGAACACCTTGCGCCCGAATTCGGATTCCCAACCGGCATAGCGGTCTGCTTTCAACTCGGCGAGCCGATCGTTCTCGACAAGCCTCGCTGCGCGTTCGAGCGCTATCGCAATGACGTCGATTGCGCCGATGTGGCCATGCAGCAGATCCTCGGCATCGATACTCTGTCGGCGTACCTTCGAATCGAAATTCATGCCGCCTGTCGTGAAGCCGCCGTTGCGCAGAATCTCGTATAGCGCGAGCGTGAGTTCTTCCACGCTATTCGGAAACTGATCCGTATCCCAGCCGTTTTGCGGATCGCCGCGATTTGCGTCGATACTGCCGAAAACGCCGAGCGCGAAGGCCGTCGCAATCTCGTGGTGAAACGAATGGCCGGCAAGCGTTGCATGATTGGCTTCGATGTTCACGCGGTACTCGTCTTGCAGGCCGAATTGCGTGAGAAAGCCATGCACGGTCGCGACGTCGTAATCGTATTGATGCTTGGTGGGCTCTTGCGGCTTCGGCTCGATCAACAGTGCGCCCTTGAAGCCGATCTTGTGCTTGTGTTCCGCGACCATCGCAAGGAAGCGCGCAAGCTGTTCGCGCTCGCGTTTGAGATCCGTGTTCAGAAGGGTCTCGTAGCCCTCGCGGCCGCCCCACAGCACGTAGTTCTCGCCGCCGAGATCGAGCGTGGCTTGCAGCGCCTCGCGCACTTGCGTGGCGGCGAAGGCGAATACGTCCGGGTTCGGGTTCGTGGCGGCGCCGGCTGCATAGCGCGGATTCGAGAACAGGTTCGCCGTGCCCCAGAGCAGCTTCACGCCGCTTGCCTCTTGCTTGCTCGCGAGGTACTCACGCATGCGCTTGAAGTTGTCGACGTATTCGCGAATGCTCGCGCCTTCGGGCGCGACGTCGGTATCGTGGAACGTATAAAACGGCGTGCCGAGTTTCCCGAAGAATTCGAACGCGGCGTCGGCTTTCATGCGCGCCATTTCCATCGCATCGCCCGGCTTGTGCCACGGCCGATCGAACGTGCCGGCGCCGAACACATCCACGCCCGGCCACACGAACGAATGCCAGTAACATACGGCAAGCCGCAAATGATCGGCCATACGCTTGCCGAGGACCATCTTGTCGGCATCGTAATGACGATAAGCGAACGGATTGTCTGAACCCGCGCCCTCGAAACGGGCGCTCGGAAGATGTTCGAGCGAAGGCATCGCGTCTCCTGTTTTCGAATGCGCGCATTCGAGTCGCGCTTTAGAGTGACGCCATGCTGCCAGCCGCGCGCCCGGTGCTTCAATTGCGAAATTCGCCAGCGCGATTAGCGATTCTTGGCAATGGCCCGAGTTGATTGACGCATGCCATTAGAATGAAGCGGCTGCATAGTCGGCAGTCGCGCTTCACATATGGAAAACCCTTAAGTCCGCTAAGAGATTTTCATGAATCGTCCGCATCGCATAGCGTTGCTCTTCAACGCAAACAAGGTGTACGACCGCGAGATCATCACGGGCATCGGCCAATATCTGCTCTCTACGCGGGTCGCCTGGGACCTCTTTCTCGAAGAGGATTTCAGGGCGCGGCTGACCGGTATCGAACGTTTCGACGGCGACGGCATCATCGCGGATTTCGATGACCCCGCCGTCTGCGAAGCACTCGCCGATTGCCCGCTTCCTGTCGTCGCCGTGGGCGGTTCGTATCACGACGCAGCGTGTTACCCCGCATCGTTGCCGTATATCGCCACAGACAACGCCAAGCTCGTATCGCTCGCCTATACGCATCTCATCAGCGCGGGACTGCAGCGCTTTGCGCTGTACAGCCTGCCGGAATCGAGCGAGAACCGCTGGGCTCAGGAGCGCGAACGCGCGTTTCAGGCGCTGGTCGAGGCGGACGGACTCGAAGCGGAGATCCATCGCGGTTTGCCGACGAGCGCCCCGGTATGGAGCCAGGCGAGCGCCGAGCTCACATCGTGGCTGCAAAGTCTGCCGAAGCCCGTCGGCATCATCGCCGTCACCGATGCGCGTGCTCGGCATCTGCTGCAAGCGTGCCTCATTTCGGGCATTGCGGTGCCCGAGGAAGTCGCGATCATCGGTATCGACAACGATCCGCTCACGCGCTCGCTCACGCGCATCGAGCTGTCTTCCGTGATTCAGGGAACAGAGGAAATGGGACGAACGGCCGCGCACTTGCTGCATCAGATGCTCGGTGGGGCGCGCTTTGCAGGGCGGCGAATACTGGTGCCGCCGGTCGGCATCAACGTACTCGAATCCACGCGTCATCAGCCCGTGGCGAGCCCTTACGTGATGCGCGCGCGCCATTACATTCGCCAATACGGATGCCAGGGCATCAAGACCGACCAGGTGGCCGATTACGTCGGTGTATCGCGTTCTTCGCTCGAAGATCACTTCCGGCGCGAACTGGGTTGCACCGTGCATCAGGAAATCCTCAGCCACAAGCTACAGGTGGCCAAGCAATTGCTTGCGAAACAGGACATACCCAGTGCGGAAGTGGCGATACGCTGTGGCTTCACATCGCTGCAATACATGTACGCCGTTTTCAGGCGCGAGCTCGATTGCACGCCGCGTGAATATCAGGAACGGCTTCAGGCCTCGTCTTCGCACACCGCCTGACGCCACGAAGGGTATCGACTTATGAATATCGCCGACACCGAGGGCGCTTCCCGAACGAACGCCGACCGAATCTCCGCCGAGCGCTGGGGCAGCCTGCCAGGCGGCGACAGCGTGCGTCTCTTCACGCTGCGCAACGCGCACGGCATGAGAGTCGCGATCAGCGATCTCGGCGCGACGCTCGTCTCATGGCATGCAGCGGATCGCGCGGGCCGCGTCGCCGACGTTCTGCTCGGACACGACACGCCCGAAGCCTATCTCAAGGGTCGCGCGTATCTGGGCGGCATCATCGGGCGATGGGCCAATCGCATTCGCGACGCCCGCTTCATGCTGGACGGAGTGAGTTATTCGCTGGATCGCAACGAAGGCTCGCAACATCTTCATGGCGGCGCAGCGGGGTTTCATCGGGCGATCTGGAGCGCACGCGAGAGCGACGGCGCACTGGTACTCACTCACGAGTCGCCGGAAGGCGACGCCGGCTTTCCGGGCAACGTCATAACGACCGTGCGCTATGCGCTCGACGACGACGGCACGCTCACGATCCAATACGATGCTGTCGCGGACGCACCCACGCCCATCAATCTGACGAATCATGCGTATTTCAACTTGTCCGGCGACGGTGCGCCTGGCGCATGCGATATACGCGGCCATGTCATTGCGATAGACGCCGATAGCTTCTTCGACATAGACGACGCGATGATTCCCGTCGCTCGCGCAAGCGTGGTCGGCAATGCGTTCGACTTTCGCGCGGGTGCGCCGATCGGCGCGCGACTGGACTGGCCCGATGCTCGTCTTTCACGCGCCGGCGGCTTCGACCATTGCTATATCCTGCCGGATACGAACGATGGCGGCGTGCGCAAGGTCGCGGTGCTGTACGACCCCGCGAGCGGCCGAGAGCTGACCGTATCGACGGACGCGCCCGGCTTGCAGTTCTATACCGGCAACTTTCTGCAAGGCGTGCCCGGCCGCGACGGCAAGCCGTATCGCATTCATGCGGGGCTGTGCCTCGAAGCCGGTGCGTTTCCGAACCAGATCAATATGGCGGATGCGTCGCGCGTGGTGCTGAGGCCCGGAGAGCGGTACAGTCAGACCACGCGCTATCGCGTCGGCGTGCGATAGATTCGCTCAGGAGACAGCGGGCGCGCGCACGCCCAATGTCCCCTCTCGTACCGGCGCGTTCGTTTCCTTGATGACGCTTTCGCACAGCGCGATGACTTGCGCCGCGCTCGCCGGATTGAATAGCGAATGGTCGATGTCCGGAAACGTCATCACGCGGACATTCGGGTATCGCGACAAGCGCACGCCCAGCTTGCCGCAATGCGCGGCCAGCAGATCGAGCCCCGCGTCATAGCTGCCATAGACGAGCAAGGTCTTGACGCCCTTGGCATCGAGCACGCGAGCGATCGCTTGGGGCGTCGTCGCTTGCTCGACAGATGCAACCGTGGAACTGTCGAGGCGGAACATGTCCGCGATGCGCGAACGTATGCGCGTCCCGGCATAACCCGCAATGAAGCCGAGCACGCGCAGCAGGTTTTTATCGCCGCGCAGTATCGCTTTCCATTTCTGCAACTCGAACATCGAGGCTGCGTAGCCCGCCATCGAATTGCGTGTCGATTGACGCATCTCGTCCGCCGACTTGTCCTCTGGCTGTTTGAACGTCGGAATGTTCACGGCGATCACGCCTGTAATGGCGGGCTCGGACGCGGCCGCTTTGAGTGCGTGATAGGCGCCGGAACATATGCCGAACGAGTAGATCGACGCGTAGCCGCGTTGCGAGAGCCATCGCGCGGCCGCCGCGGTATCGCGTGTCGCGACCGGATGATAGATCCGGCTATAGGGCGTATCGGTCTGACCCACGCCGGGTGCAGCGGGACTATCGCCGCGACCACGCGCATCGAAACGCAACGAAGCGATGCCACGTCTTGCGAGATCGCGCGCAATGCGCACGGAGAGCCGACTATCGCCTACTCGCGAACTCGCCGATGTATTGGCAAGCAGGAATGCGGAGCCACGCGACGCTGGACGGCGCGGTTCGCACATGATGCCGACGAGCCCGTCCTCGCCTATTCTCACGGGTCGCTCAATGGCTTCGGGCGTTTCGATGCTTAAGTCTTCGGGCCATTCAGATGTCATCGATGGTTCGTTGCAACGCTCATGCGATCCGTCGGCAAGCCACTGCACCGCCTGCGCGAACGCTGCATGCGGCATCACCATGAAGGCCGATTCCTGAATGAATCCGGTGAGGTCGTCGAAGGTCTGAACTTGTACATCGACGTCGAGCGAAGCCAGCGCATCGCGTAGCGCGTCTTTCGAACCGGCACGTCCGTGCATCAACAGGACGCGGGGCGCGGGTGCAATGCCGGATTGTTTGACGCTGGCTGCCAGATCGACGGCTTCCAGATCACGCCTGAAGTCTTCGCCATAGCTTTGACCGAGAACGTTCAGCGGACCGTCCTGTGGCTGTACTTCGCGCAACGGCGCAGCGAGCTTTTCGAGCCACGTCTTGCGCGTCACACTGAGTTCGCGCATGTACGTGCGTCCACTCACAACGGGCGCGAGGAGCACGAGCTCGTCCACGGGGTGGCGCAGTGCCGCATGCAACGCGAACGCAGCGCCCACCCGGAAGCCACAAAGCGCCACATGTTCGACGCCCGTCTGCTCTCTCAGGAAATCGACGGCGGCGCCGATGTCATCGACTGCCGACTGGAACTGACCCGGCGCGGCATCGTCGCCGATGGAATCACCAGTGCCGATGTAGTCGAAACGCAAGACCCAAAGGCCTTGGGCTGCGAGCAACTCCGCAAGCAGACGCAAGCCGCTATAGGTCCAGACATACTCATGGCCATAGGTATTGCAAAGCACGACGCCCCGCTTACCCGTTCCTGCATGCAGCCACCCCAATCGCCCACCGAATACGACCGGTCTCATTGTTCTGTCCTCGCTCTGGCGACGTACACGAATCCCAAGGGATGCCCCCGCTCCCTTTGCTCGCCTTTTGCCGCGGGATTCGTCGTGCGAGATCCGCAGCGTCGGTGTGCTGGTTGTCGCGATTATATTGAGCAAGTCGACTTAGCAATGTCGGCTTCCGACATTTCGTTTGAATAAGCTAGTGATTGGCGGCTATGGCAGCGCCTGAGTCATTGTGATGTGGTAGACGAAGGCACCGCCCATATGCTCTCTCCGCTCCAGGCGGCCATCGCGGGATTCACGGCATCTTGTGCAGCAAGGCGCGCATGTGCGTAGACACGGTCGCGCTCTCGGGCGACAAGGGCCTTCTTCGAGGCCACTGTTTGACGATGGAATCTCGGGTCGCCCATCATTGCGACGTATTCGCCGCGGCGGTAGCGCAAGTAGCGCTGAAAGAACTCGGCCCCGGGCAAGCCGCTGTCGAGCGCCAGAAGCACGCCATAGTCGATATCCTCGACGTCGCCCAGCGTCCTGACGGCGGACTCTAAAGCGGCGTATCGCTGTGTAAGCGGCACGCTCTTGTCGCACAAGGCATGGAAACGCTGATAAGTCAGTAATTGCCGATGTAATGCACAGCGTCTTAATGCCTTTGCCAGTTTCAGACTCAGTTCGGTTTCCACTTTCCCTCCCGCCATATCACGGATTGCAGGCGCGCGACTGCACACCATCCGCGAAAGCCGATGGCGGCTGAAACTGGCCTGCTTCAACTGTCAAAGCAAAGAGAAATGCCGATACTCACAGTCATGTTCAACATGACTGGCACGGCCAATTAGCGTCGATTCGCTCGATGCGAAGATTGGAACGCAGTCAAAGAGTGAGAGATTCCGTTAGCATTGCGTCAACGTTCGGCAAGCGATTGTCAGGACGCGACAATCATTAACGATGAATGCTGTCCCACCGGGCGATGGCCGTTGTTGGTTGAGCTCGATGGTGTTTACATGCTAGCAAACATATCGCGCCTAACCAAGAACAGAATGCTGTTTTTGCAGCCTCGTATTTTTCATCAAACTGTCAACCGGTAGTTTTTCCTTCTGGTGCGTCCGCATGAGTCATTGGCCCAGAGCCGATAAGCGAACTCATACGTAGTCGCTGAAGATTATCTTTATTATCCAAGCTGACTAAGCACCGCTCATTGAACAAACGTTGCCGGAAAACGTATCAATTGCACAGTATTGACACGGGCGATCTCAATGGCCGTTTAATGCGTAGTGAATTGAAATAGTCATAGACAGGTGCAATCAGGCTTAAGGGCCCGAGCGTCACCAATAAGCATGAAGGGCTGCTGCGAAGGCGTCCATTCAACCCCCTCGCAGCAGCCCGCCGTCAATGATGTGCTTCTCGCCGGAAATCAGTGCCCGAAGTAGACCGGCTTGTTTGCATCGTTCATCGGTCGCAATGCGCGCATGCCCGCTGCGGATGTCCCGCTGTCGACGCCACCATATGCGCTCGTTGCGCCCTGCGTTGCACCATTCTGGCCCGAGACGCGGCTTTCTGCCTTCTGCACGTCGCTCGGGTAGGTCGTGCGATCCGACTGTCCCGGGTTATAGCCTGCGGCCTCTACCTGCCGCAGATCCTGCTGCACCTGACCGCGATCCACAGCGGAGCCGGTTTGCGCGAAGCAAAGCGCCGGGGCAGCGAGCACAGCGGCAGCAGCGACTGCTTTAACGATCGACTTCATGACAGATCCTCCAGTTGTTAGACGGCGCGACAGCATTTCTGCGCCTGCTCCCAACATTTAGCATCGGTCGTTCCTGCGCTGCCCGCCGCGTTCTCATTCCGCCTTGGCTTCGACCAGCTTGACCAGCACGTGCAGCATGCGGTTAGCGGGCGTGGGCACGCCCAGCGCTTCACCGCGACGAACGATCAAACCGTTGAGGTGATCGATCTCGCTGTGCTTGCCGCGCGCGAGATCCTGGGCCGTAGACGAATATTGGTTCGGCATGGTCTCCGCGATGCGGCGCACGGCGGCATCCACATCGCCGGGGAGCTTCACGCCATCGGCCTTGGCGACGGCAACACACTCGTCGATGACATCGCGCATCGCGCGTGCGACGCCCTCGCCCTGAACCAGTCGTCCATAAGGCACCTGTGCAATGGCCGAAAGCGCGTTGTACGCACAGTTGAGAACGAGCTTCGCCCATAACGCGCCGCGCACGTTGTCCGATATCTCGGTAGGCACGCTCGCGGCGGCGAACATATGCGCGACGTCTTCGCTCATGCTCGAAGGTTCGATGACCAGTTCGCCACGCCCATGGTGTCGAATATGCCCCGGACCGGCCATTTCCGCAGCGACATAGACTACGGCCGCCGCGACTTCTTGCGGCAGCGACTGGCGCAAACGCTCGGCATTTTCCACGCCGTTTTGCAGTGACAAGACCAGCGCGCGGGGATCGAGATAAGGCGCAAGTGCCTGTGCGGCGCCGTCCGTATCCGTCGACTTGACGCAGAACAGCACCAACTGCGCGCCCTCTGCCGCGCTCGCGTCTGTGCTGGCCGCAACGCGGACGCGCTCATCGAAAGTCTGCGTGTCGAGTCTCAAGCCTTCGCGCTGGATTGCTTCGACGTGCTGGGGCCGTGCAATCAGCGCAACCTCATGTCCTGCGCGAGCGAGCATGCCGCCGTAATAACAGCCCACTGCGCCCGCACCCATGACAGCAATCTTCATGTTTCCTTTCTCCTGGTCACTGCATCACGCGAAGTCCGTTCGCTTTGCAACGGGAAAATATCACAACACCGCTCAAGGCTTCCGGCGCGGGCTTGGACCCGCAAACGCTTGCGCTTTGTATGCCGGCGCAACTTTGTGGGACGACGCACGATAGTCAGTCGAATTCCCAATGAACCATATTGTTAAAGCATGCCGAGGGACGATACGCTTGCTGCAGCGGATAGACGGCGAGTTTCCAGACCATGACCGACCGCTATGGGGTATGTGCTGCACGCCTTCCCGGCCGAAGGTGCCGGGAAGGCAGGCAATGTAGGGAGACCAATATACGGCGCGCCGAGGCGCCGCATGGCAGGAAAAGCGGTAGCGGCCCGGCAACGGGCGACGCGCAGCCGGAGCGTGGGGTGTTTTCACGAGAACAAAAAATGAACCATGGATATGAAGCATCGCTCGTCAAGCGCGTGGTGAACCAACTCGTCGCGGGCATTATCAACGGAGAATACAAGGACAACATTCTGCCGCCTCAAATCCTTCTTTCGCAGAAGCATGGTGTCTCCCGCACCATCATGCGCGAGGCATTGAGCGTTCTCATCTCGCGGCGCATGCTGGACGTGCGGCCGAAGACAGGCACCCGCATTCGGCCTGCGCACGAGTGGCTCATCATCGATTCTGAAGTGGCCGAGTGGCGCTTGCGTGCCCTGCCCGATCCAGACTGTCTGCGACGTCTCGTCGAGTTTCGGTCGCTCGTCGATCCACCGGCGGCCGCGCTTGCGGCGGCGCGTGCGAACAGGCATCAGCGCATCGGGATCAATGCCGCGTTTCAGCGGCTCGTGCATGCGAGTCCCGAAGAGACTTCCCATGCGGCCACGGAAGAAGCGTTGTTGACCGCTATTCTCGATGCGAGCGGCGACGAGATTCTGCGCCAGATGGGTAGCGTGGTGCGTGTGGCCATGAGGACCATCAAAGCCACGTTGCGCAATCACTCTCAGGGGCTCTCGCGCATGCCCGAGTCGGAGATCAGCGATTACGGCAAAGTGGTCCGCGCCATCGACGCGGGCGATGCAGACAGCGCGCGGTCAATCATGTCGCACATGCTCGAGCGTACTGCGTCGATGTGGATCGAAGAAGCCGTGTAATCGCCTCTGCCTTTTCCAATGCGAGTGCAGGAATCAATGACTACAATGGATCGATGATTCGGTCAATGATTCGGTGTGCCAGCCGCTCGGCATTGAGAACTCGGAGGCAGAGATGGCAGAACTCGACAAGGAAGAGATCGTCGTCGTATTGAACCGGATTCTCGAATCCGAGCTCGCCGGCGTCGTGCGTTACACGCACTATTCGTTTCTCGTCTTCGGGTTCGGGCGCATACCGATCGTTTCATGGCTGCGCGCGCAGGCGGATGAATCGTTGACGCACGCGCATCAGGCGGGCGAATGGATCACCACGCTCGGTGCGTATCCATCGCTGGAAATCGGCCCGCTCCTGGACAATCACACGTTCGATATCGCAACCATTCTTCGCGAGTCGCTGCAAGCAGAAAAAGTCGCGCTGGACCTTTATCGCGATCTCCTGAGACTCGTGGAAGACCGCTCGGTCGCGCTCGAAGAATATGCGCGGCAGATGATTCAGACCGAAGAACTGCACGCGGGTGAAGTGGACAAGATGCTGCGCCGTCCGGGAGAAGTCGACACGTCCCCGGAAAGACGCACGGGGCACGTCTGAGAACATGCGCTGCGCGGGACACCGCACAGCGCACGGAAGGTCCGGCAGCCGCTTACTTCGGCTGCGCGACCGTACGCAGATAAGGCTTGAGCGTCTTGAAGCCTTCCGGATACTTTTTCTTGGCGTCTTCGTCGGAAACCGAGGTCGGGATGATGACGTCATCGCCCGGCTTCCAGTTCACCGGCGTAGCGACGGTGTGCTTGGCGTTCAGTTGCAGCGCGTCCAGCAACCTGAGCACTTCGTCGAAGTTGCGGCCCGCACTCATCGGATACGTGAAGGTCGCTTTCATCTTCTTGTCCGGACCGATGATGAACACGGCTCGAATGGTGGCGTTGTCGACGGCCGTGCGCGGACCGCCGCCGCTCGCATTCGGATGAATCATGTCGTAGAGCTTGGCGACGGTCAGGTCCGCATCGCCGATCATCGGGTAATTGACGGCCGTGCCCTGCGTTTCCTCGATGTCTTTCGCCCACTTGGCATGATTGTCGACCGGATCGATCGACAAGCCGATGATCTTGGTGTTGCGCTTGTCGAACTCGGGTTTCAGCTTCGCCATATAGCCGAGCTCGGTGGTGCAGACGGGCGTGAAGTCCTTCGGATGCGAGAAGAGGATCGCCCAACTGTCGCCGATCCACTCGTGAAAGCGAATCGGGCCTTCGGTGGTTTCTGCGGTGAAATCGGGGGCTTCATCGCCAATGCGGATGGACATATTTGATCTCCACGTCAAGGAATAATCAGAGAGCGTTGCGCCTTCGTGCAACAGGTCCCGTTGGTCAAAGCGAAACCGACAAGCCGATTATAGTGCCGCTCCGCGCGAGAGCGGACCACCGCCACGAATCACCCCGCTGAGCATGCGGTCTTCGGCACAGGGAATGCTTAAGCGACCGAGCGTTTCTTGACCTATGCGCTCGGGCATGCGCGGCTTCGTTCTCGTATTCCTCGGCAAAATCTGCTATTACGAAACTGCAACCCAGGCCGGCGTCGACTCGTCGCCCTGCAACTGTCCTGCCAAGGGACCGGAGGTGATCGTGGCCGTCATGCAGAGAAAGACCGTCGCTGCACTGCAAAAAGAAGCATCGGAAACGGAAGAGATTTTGCAGGAGCAAGGCGGCCACGCGTTGAAACGTTCGCTTACCGCGCTCGATGTGACCATGCTCGGCATCGGCTGCATCATCGGTGCGGGCATTTTCGTGCTGACCGGACACGCCGCGGCTTCAAATGCAGGCCCTGCCATCGTCATATCGTTCGTGCTGGGCGCAATCGTATGCGCGCTTGCCGGCCTTTGTTATGCGGAAATGGCTTCGACCGTACCGGTCTCAGGAAGCGCTTATACGTACGCTTATGCGACGATGGGCGAACTGATCGCATGGCTTATCGGCTGGGACTTGATACTGGAATATGCAGTCGGCGCGACGACCGTGGCGATCGGCTGGTCGGGCTATGTCGTCAGCTTTCTGCATTCACTGCATATCGATATTCCTGCGCAGCTTTCGCAAGCGCCCTTCGCCTATGACCCCGCCAAGGGATGGAGTCACGCGGGCGCTATCCTCAACGTACCGGCCATGGTCATCGTGGGGCTCATCACCATCCTGCTGGTGATAGGCATTCGCGAATCGGCGCGGGTCAACAGCTTCATCGTCGTTATCAAAGTGCTCATCGTGCTTGCGTTCATCGCGGCAGGCATTGCGTATGTCGATACGGGTCATTGGGTCACCGCAAAGAATCCCACGGGCGCATTCATTCCGCCCAATACCGGTGAATCCGGCGTGTACGGCATGAGCGGCGTTCTGCGAGGAGCAGCGGTCGTCTTCTTCGCTTATATCGGCTTCGATTCGGTGTCGTGCGTGGCGCAGGAGACGCGCAATCCACGCCGCGACATGCCGATCGGCCTGCTCGGCTCGCTCACCATCTGCACGATTCTGTATGTCCTCGTCTCGTACGTGCTGACGGGCATCGTGTCGTACGACAAGCTCAACGTATCCGACCCGATCGCAGTCGGCGTGGATGCCATCGGCATGCGCTGGCTCTCGCCCATCGTGAAGCTGGGCGCGATCTTCGGCCTGACTTCGGTCATTCTCGTCTTGCTGCTGAGCCAGCCGCGTATTTTCTATTCGATGGCGCGCGACGGCTTGTTGCCGCCCTTCGCCTCGAAGATTCATGCGCGCTTCCATACGCCGTACATCACGACGATCATTACCGGCCTGATCGTCATGGTCCTCGCAGGGCTGCTTCCGATCGGTCTCGTAGGCGAACTCGTCAGCATCGGCACGCTGTTCGCATTCGCCGTGGTCTGCGTCGGCGTGCTGGTGTTGCGCATCAAGCAACCCGAGCTGAAGCGGGCCTTCAAAACGCCCGCCGTGTTCATCGTGGCTCCGTTAGGGGCAATCTCGTCGGTGTTCCTCATGTCCGGCTTGCCTGCCGATACCTGGATACGGCTCATCATATGGATGGCGATCGGCATCGTCATTTACTTCACATACGGCATACGGCATAGCCGCTTGCGCGTGGACAAGCAAACGCCTCCGGCTCAAACAGCAAGAAGCTAAGGTTGACGAGGCCGCCGGGTGCCATGTTCGCGCGCTTCTTGCGGGCTTTCGTAGATATACGGCGCGACGCCCCGGCGTTTCAGCGCATCGCCGAGTTTCATGCGTAGGAAGCTGCTCGTCGTATAGCGCGTTACGCCGCCATAGAACTGACTGACTAGCCGCGTGACCATCTCCGAATAAGCGTCGAGCATGCTCGGGCGAATGGAGAAGTTATCGTAATTGACGATAGCGTGCGGCTTGACGCTCACGCCCGCGAGTTGCTTCTCGACTTCGAGGCGAATTGCTTCGACGTCGTGCAGGCTCGCCACCTCAAAGCCTTCGAAGTTGATGAAGAAAAGGTTCTTGTCTGCGTCGTAGCTGAATCGCTCCGAAAGATCGAGGCCTAGAAGTATCTTGCGCAGACCCATCGGCTCGTCAGTGAAAATGCGCGGATTCATCAGGCTCGGAGGCGACTGAATCACGGGGCGAAAGTCCATCTGAGCCACGATATCGCGCTCGACGTCTATGCCGGGCGCCACTTCCTTCAGCGCCAATCCCTCGCTAGTCAGTTCGAACACACAGCGTTCGGTAATGTAAATCACCGTCTGACCGCGCTCCACGGCATAGGGCCCGCTGAACGTGCGATGCTCGACGGCATCCACGAATTTGCGGCAATTTCCGTCTCGGCGGATGATGAGCTTGCCGTCTTCGATAACGATATCGAGCTTGCCCGCATTGAACGTTCCGACGAAAACCACCTTCTTGGCCGACTGACTAATGTTGATGAACCCGCCCGCGCCGGCGAGCTTCGGTCCGAACTTACTCACATTGAGATTGCCTTCGCGGTCTGCTTGCGCAAGCCCGAGGAAGGCGATATCCAGCCCGCCGCCATCGTAGAAGTCGAACTGGTAAGGCTGGTCGATGATCGCCTGTGTATTCGTCGCCGCGCCGAAATTCAGGCCGCCAGCCGGGATGCCGCCTATCACGCCCGGTTCGGTGGTCATCGTAAAGAGGTCGATCACCTGCTCTTCGTTGGCCACACTTGCAATGCCTTCCGGCATGCCGATGCCGAGATTGACCACGCTATTGGCCATCAGTTCGAACGCGGCGCGACGCGCGATCACCTTGCGTTCGTTGAGTGGCATGGGCGGCAGCGAACCCGCGGCGACTCGCAACTCGCTGGAAAACGCAGCGCTGTATTGCTCGCCGAAGGTCTGCCAGTGATTCTCCGGGCGCGCGACAACGACGCAATCCACCATGACGCCCGGCACTTTCACTTGCCGCGCGTTGAGCGTGTTCGACTCGGCGAGCCGTTCCACTTGCGCGATAACGATGCCGCCTGAGTTGCGCGCGGCCATTGCAATGGAGAGTGCTTCCAGTGTCAGCGCTTCCTTCTCCATCGTGATGTTGCCGTTCAGATCGGCCGTCGTCCCGCGTACGATTGCGACGTCGATGGGAAAGGCTTTGTAATACAGATAATCGGTGCCGTCTATCTGCATGAGACGCACGATATCCTCGGTCGTGCGGGCATTGAGTTTTCCTCCGCCATTGCGCGGATCGACGAAGGTGCCGAGACCGACAGTCGATAGCTGGCCGGGACGATGCGCCGCGATATCGCGAAACAGCTGCGAAATCACGCCTTGCGGCAAGTTATACGCTTCGATGCGATTCTCGATGGCGAGCTTCTGTAAGCCGGGAACGAGTCCCCAGTGGCCGCCGATGACGCGCTTGACGAGCCCTTCATGCGCGAAATGATTGAGGCCTTTCGCACGCCCATCGCCCTGGCCGGCGGCATAGACGATGGTGAGATCCGCGATCGGCTCGTCTGCTTCAGCGTCGCCTGCTGTCTTGCCTTCGAGAAAGCGCGCCTCGAGCGCCATCGCCACTTCTTCCGCGAAGCCGACGCCCACGAAGCCGCTGGTTGCGATCGTGTCGCCCGACCGGATGAGGCGCACGGCCTCGCGCGCCGATACGATCTTGCCGCGCTCGACAAGCCGTGCCGATGACGAAAAGGCGTGGTGACGAGGCGGGGCGCTGCTGTTATTCATGGCGTCTCCTTGTCCGTTTCGGGCAAGGTAACACCAAATGAGCGCAGCGCGAAATGCGCGTCGTCCAGAAGTGCCGGGCTGTGTGCTTTAGCGAGGCGCGCCGGCCTCGATCGCCTGTATGAATTGATGCAACACTGCGCCGGACGCATCGGTCACGGCCCAGAACGTCATGCCGTCCTGATTCCAGCGGGCAAGCGCATAGCCGTCGTCCGAGCGCGTGACGACCGCCTTCGCGTCCTTTTGCGCCCCTGTCGATGTTTTCTCGGGGAACACATAGACGTCGATCGGATGCTTCAGATAGCGATAAACGACCACGGCCACCGGGCGATGCCCGATGTAGTCGAGCCGTCCGCCGACCAGCGCATAGCCGGGTCCTGCCGGGTCGATGACAGGCGGCGCATAGTCGATGCGGCCGTTGAACCATGGCTTCACCGTATGTTTATCGCTGGATAAAACGTCTATTGGACGATCCGACATGAGCGCCCGCACATGGCTCGATACGATCTCTTGCGCGATCGGCGGTTCGGCCGGCATGCGGGCGGCGGTCTGAATCCACAGCACGGCGCCCAGCACGACTGCCGATAGCGTCGCGCCTGCGAATGCCCCGCCGAAGAAGGGCCACGGCGCGGAAAAAGGCAGCCGCCATGTATTGCGCGCGTTAGGCGTTGGCGATTGCCGGCGTGCCTCGCGAGCCGCTTCGTCCCGCACGCGCGCCAGCACTTGCGCTCGCAGGTGCGTCGGCGCGTGGTGATAGAGCGAGCCATCGGTCAACCTCGTTTCGAGCGAGGCGGTTTCGTTATTGTCCATTGCCCGATTCCTCGGAATGACCCGGTTCTGATTTGCGCACGAGCCGCACGTTCGGTCTGTCGCCCTGAGCTGCGCGCACGGCTGCCGCCAGCATCTTCCGGCCGCGCGCGAGTCTCGACATCACGGTTCCTATCGGCACGCCCGTAATGGCAGCCACTTCCTTATAACTCATGTCTTCCAACTCACGCAGCACCAGCACCTCCCGAAAGACGAGCGGCAGTGACTCCAGTGCGCGATGCACCAGTTGCACCTCGTCCTTGCGCACCGCGAGCGTTTCCGGACTCACGCCGGCATCGTCAGACCATCCCGGCAATGCCTGGTCGCCCGCGATCTCCTCGTCATATGGCGTCGCGTCCGCCAACTGCACGCGACGCCGCCACTCCGTGAACCACGTATTACGCACGATCGCGAGCAGCCATCCCCGCGCATTCGACTCATCGCCGTCTTCGAAACCCGAGAAGAAACGGAACGCGCGCAGATAGGCTTCCTGCACGACGTCATCGGCATCGCTCGGGCTGCCCGAGAGCCAGCGCGCAAGGTTATAGGCGGCATCCAGGTGCGGCATGACCGTCGCTTCGAAGCGCGCATGCGGAGACTCGTCTACCTTCGACCTGCTTGGCCACATTGCGCGGATCTCCCAAAGCCACCGGATTCGAACCTATTGATTGCGTCCACACTGGCTGTTACCGCTTGTCTCGCCGATTTATTCCTTCGTATTTCGACCGAGGGCTAAAAAATATCTATCGGGAATATCGGAGGTGCTACGCCGGTTCGATGGACGCTGGATACGTCATTTCATCAAGGAGCCGCCGTGCAAACCGAACTCAATCCCTTATCTTGTCCGTCCGAACTCGACGATCACGGCAAACGCCGGCGCACCGCTCTCTCGTGCATGGCGTGGGCCGGTGCGGGCGTGCTCTGGACGATCAGCGGCGGCGTGCCGCGCTCGCAACTCATTTCGTCGGCTCATGCGGCCGAAACCACGCGCGCTTTCAGTTTCGTGCAAATCAGCGATAGTCATATCGGATTCAACAAAGATCCGAATACGGAGCCGACAGGCACGCTTCAGGAAGCCATCAGTCATATCCGCGCGATGCCGCAGCGTCCCGCATTCATGATCCACACAGGCGATATCACGCACCTGTCGAAGCCCGCTCAATTCGACACGGCCACGCAGATCATCAACGATGCCGGCATGCCGGTCCATTACGTGCCCGGCGAGCACGACGTGCTCGTCGAAAACGGCGATCCGTTTTTTGCGGGCTTCGCGGACCAGTATGGCAAAGGCGGCGCGCGTCACTGGTACAGCTTCGATGAGGGCGGTGTGCATTTCATCGGCCTGACGAATGTGCTCGACCTGAAGGGCGGCGGCCTCGGCTTTCTCGGCGACGCGCAACTCGCGTGGCTCAAACAGGACCTGCAGGCACGAAGCAGCAGCACGCCGATTGTCGTCTTCGCGCATATTCCGCTTTGGGCGCTCTACCCGCAATGGGGCTGGGGCACCGACGACAGCGCGCAGGCGCTCGCGCTTCTGAAGCGCTTCGGTTCCGTGACTGTGTTGAACGGACACGTTCATCAGGTCGCGCAAAAAGTAGAAGGCGACATGCGATTCTATTCCGCGATGTCGACTGCGTTTCCTCAGCCTGCGCCCGGTTCGGCAGCCGGCCCCGGACCCATGAAAGTCGGCGCAGAACAGTTGCGGTCCATGCTGGGCCTGCGAGCCGTCACGCATATACCGGGACGCGAACAGTTGGCCATCGTCGATACGTCACTCGAAGGAGCACGCGCATGAATGCCTCTTTCGCAGGACGATGCGTGCGTCAGCTAGCCGTCGCGATCATCGTCAAGGGACTCTTCGGCCTGATGCCCTCGGCTTGCGCCGAAGAGCCAGCGCAACAAGTCGCAGCGGTAGCGGCGCCGACCATCACCATCGACAACTTCTCGTTCAGCCAGCCGACGCTCACGGTCCCGGCCGGTACGAAGGTGACGTGGATCAATCGCGACGACATGCTGCATACCGTCGTGGATGAAACGAAGTCGTTCAAATCGGACCCGCTCGATAGCGGCGACACCTTCTCGCATGTGTTCGATCGGCCGGGCACGTACAAGTACTTCTGCTCGTTGCATCCGCATATGACGGGAACGATCGTCGTGCGGTGATGCAATGATGGCAAAGGCGCGCGCTGTCAGCGTTGCGCCTTTGCTATCGCATCAAGATTGCCTTCGCCGAAGCCATGATGCCCGCGTCTCTCGACGATCTCGAAGAACATGTCGCCGGGCCGCCGTTCGAGAAACGTTTGAAGAAAGAGTTGCGGCGTGCCGTCCGGAAGTATTTCCCCGTCGACGAGAATGCCGCGTGTACGCAGTTGCTCGATATCGAGGCCATGTCCTGGCAAACGCGTGTCGATCTCGTCGTAATAGCGCGGCGGGGGCGTGAGAAAGCGCACTCCGCGTGCGCGCAGCGCATCGACAGAAGCAAAGATGTCCGATGACGCAAGCGCGATATGCTGCACGCCCTCGCCTTCGTGGTCCGGTAGATACTGCTGCATGAGATCCGTGCGATACGCGCCCTCTTCATACACGGGAATGCGAATAGAACCGCACGGTGAGACCGTGACAGCGGAATCTTGCGACACGTGCCAGTCCGGATGCACCTCGTGAATCTCTTCGAAATGCAGGACTTCCCGGTAGAAATCGAGCCACTCCTGAATGCGGCCCGCGCCGACGGTTTGCGTGAAGTGATCGACTTCGAGCAGGCCCGTACCGCCGAGTCCAGTCGGCTCATGATCGAGCGGCCGAAAGTCGATGTCGTAGATCGAGGCTTCGCCGCTGTTCTTGCCGGGCCAGTGATCGACGAAATAGATATGCGAATCGCCGATACCCTGAATAGCGGGAATGGCGAGTTCGTTAGGGCCGATCTTCTCGCCCTCGAAGTCCCACGCGCCGTAGTCCACCGCGCGTTCATGAGCGATTTGCGCGTTCAGGACGCGAATGCCGATGGCCGCGATGCCCACGCCATGCGTCTCTGCGAAACGCGTGGCGAAGGAATCGGGCTCGGCGTTGAGCAGGAAATTCATGCTGGCCTGACGATAGAGCGTCACCGCCTTGCTGACGTGCTGCGCCACCGGCACGAAGCCTAGCCGTTCGAACAGCTCCGCAAGGCCTTGTGGATCCGGGCTCGAGAACTCCACGAACTCCAGCCCCGCAATGCCGAGCGGGTTGTTCCCGGCTTCGGAATCGGGGATCGCGCCGGCGGCCGTGGAAAGGTCAGCGGATTGCGGCTGGGTCATCGACAATACCTCGAAAAATGTACGAGTTGGTTCACGGACGTAAAAAGTACCATGACTGCCCCATCGTACGCCACAACGGACGCGGGCGGTCGTGCCAAGCGTAGCGGCAGCACGTCGCCCGTGTCAAAGCGAGGCATTGTTCGGCTCAAGCTGCAAGCCGCTGGGCATTCATCGAGGGACGGCGTGCCTGAGGCGGAAAGACGTTCCATGTGCCGTCGTCGTGACGAAAAAAAATGATGTCGATCAGCGCCCCGCCATGCCAGCCCTCGATGCGCACATAGCGCATGCCCGTGACGTGCGAGCGGCACAGTTGCGCGACGCGCGCGGGATGAGCGACCGTCGGCGCGAGCCATTTGTCGACGGCGCTATGCAGTGAGTTTGCCGAAGTTTGCATGATGGTCTCCCTTAGATGGCCAGTGCGGCGCAATCCGTGGCGCAGGCAGGCAGTGAATTCGCGCGACGGCGACGCTGCGCGGCGACATAGGCTCGCACGAGCCCTCTCACCGCGTGAATGGCGACGCGAGGATGAACGAGGCAGGCGCGCACTTGCGTGCTGCGCGCCTCACCGAACAGGCACCACGAGACGAAGTGCTCGCAGTTGTTGGTCAGAAGGCGATAGCGGTTCTCGCCAAGACGGCTGCGCGCGCGACGCACTGCTTCGACGCCGACGAAGTACGCTGAAGCATGTTGACGAACGATCACGCCGTAGCCGTCTGCGAACTGCGCGACACTCACCTCTTCGACGGGACCGCGGTGCAATGACTTGGCGAAGCCCGCATAGTGAATGACCTTGCCGTTACCCGCATAGATGCCGTGGTGTTCATAGCCGCAGCGGCGCGTGATCAGTTCGCTGCCGACCGGCGGTTCGTCATCGAACGCAAGCACGCGCGATACGGGCGCCTGATTGGTCCTGATCGACGTTGACGTGATTGACATGGCTCGCTCCATCTTTCGCAGGCTCGGCGCGATGTGTTCGTTTCGCGCCCGTTTGCCATGTCGTTTGCAGCTTTCTTGCCAGTCGTTGCGGAGCCTTGATTTGCGGGCTTCAGCGAAGCATGCGATGCTTCGGCTAGCCCGATGTGTTGAGGCTGGGCCAACGCTCTACGGCCTGTTTCGTTGGGTGTCTAGCGTCAGTTCGGGCTTAAAGGCGGTGTCGGTCTCTAGCGTTCTCTTCGGCAGACAATGTTGTTAGGCCGCTAACATCCTCGCTCGGGTAAGAGCGCGGAAGTCCGTCGATCAGACCGCTCGCGAGGCGCACGGAATCGGCACGGGCCTTGCATTGACTTCGTGCGTTCCTATGACACAGCCTGGAGAGGCACAATGGCCACGCTCACCATCACCGATCTCGCCTTCGACCGCCGGCTCGACCGCACGGCAATGTCCGCGATTGCCGGAGGAGGCGGCGCGCCATGGGTCTACGGCTGGATCACGCCGTTCATAGCGGACCGTCACGCGAACATCGGCGGCGTTGTCAACGTCTTCGAGATTACGAACAACTTCACGGCCGGCCAGATGATCAACCAGTTCCAGTCCGTCGACGTGCGCAATTCCGGCGATGGAGCGAATCTCACGGTGACGCCCAATGCGATATCGGCGAACCGTGCAGGCTGAGGTCGCGCGCAGCAAGATTGCACTGCTTTAGCGTCCGTTCAAGGAGACTCGCGTGACTTTCTCAACAGAGTTCGGATGGACATCCGCCGCGCGCTCGGACGTGGGGTGCGTCCGCTTAGTCAACGAAGACGCGGTGCTCAACTCGCCCGAGCAGGGTCTATGGGCCGTGGCCGACGGCATGGGCGGACATGCAGTGGGCGATCTCGCAAGCCGCATGGTGATCGAGCGCCTTACCGGCTTATCGACAGGCGGCGCACTGGGGAACGTCATCGCAGAAGCACGAGATCGGCTTCTGCGAGTGAACGATGAACTGCGTGCAGAGGCAGCACGGCGACAGGTATCGCGCATAGGCAGTACGGTAGTATTGCTCGCCGCGCGCGGCGGCGCGTGCGCATATCTCTGGGCTGGCGATAGCCGCATCTATCTATTCCGCAACGGCCGCCTCGCACAGTTGACGCGCGATCACAGTCATGTCGAAGAACTCAAGGCACGCGGCCAATTGACGGCGGAAGAAGCATTGCATCATCCCGCGCAGCATCTCATTACGCGTGCCGTAGGCGCGCTCGACACACTGGAACTCGACGAAAGCAGCGTTACGCTCGCCGACGGCGATACGTTCCTGCTATGCAGCGATGGCTTGTCCAACGAAGTGACCGAAGCCGAAATGGCGAGCGAACTGGCGCCGGGCAATTGCGAGGCGGCGGCGCAGCGGCTGCTGGAAATGGCGCTGGAGCGCGGTGGACGAGATAACATTTCACTCGTCGTCGCTCACGCCGAAGACGTGCTTGGATCGGACAGAACGCAAGTGAATCCCACTCTGTGAACCACGCTTGCTCACTGCTTGTTTCGTTGCGCTGCGAGCCTGAAGTCTTTCGAATGAAGCCCGTGCTTCTTCAGAAGCATTTGCAAGTGAGAGCGGTTCATGTCGTATCGCCGCGCAAGTTCCGCTACCGTGCCGCCGACTTCCTGCAAGCCGCGTTCGAGAAACGCGCGCTCTGCTTCGTCGCTGGCTACACGCTTCGCTTCGCTCAGCGAGCCGGCCATGGCGACACCTTCGCCGCTTGCCGAAGGCGCTCCCATCGCAATGGCGAGCGATGACTTCGGGCGTATGTCCACCGGCAGATGTTCGATATCCGCCATGTCGCCTGCGAGGCAAGCAAGCCGATACACCATGTTGCGCAACTCGCGGATGTTGCCGGGGTAGTCATAACTGCGCAGGAAATCCCGCAGGCGCGGCGATATTTTCACCGGACGGCGCTTGAGCGCAGCCGCCGCTTCGTCGCCGAAATACGCGAGCAGCAGCGGAATTTCATCGCGCCGTTCACGCAATGGCGGCAGCGTCAAATGAATGACACTCAAGCGATAGAACAAGTCTTCGCGAAACCGCCCTTCCTCGCACCAGCGCCGCAGATTACGATTCGTCGCTGCGACGATGCGCGTGTCGACTGCAATAGGCTCGTCAGAGCCGACGCGCTGTATCTCATGCGCCTCTAGCACGCGCAGTAACTTGACTTGGCCCGACAGCGGCAACTCACCGATCTCGTCGAGAAAGATTGTCCCCGTATGCGCGCTCTCGAACTTTCCTTTGCGGTCGTTCGTCGCGCCCGTGAATGCGCCCTTGCGATGGCCGAATAGTTCCGATTCGATGAGATTCTCCGGAATCGCGCCACAGTTCACGGAAATGTACGGCTTGTCCGCGCGCGAGCCGTTCGCGTGAATGACCTTGGCCATCAGTTCCTTACCGGTTCCGCTCTCACCGTCGATCAGCACCGGCAGATCGGTCGGCGCCGCTTTTTCCGCGATTTCCAGCGCCTCGAGCAGCTTCGGGTTATCGCCGAACGTGCCTTCGAAGACGAAGCTGCGTTCCAGGAGTGCCTGTCGCCTGGCGCCCGGCGACATCTCTCGCTTCGGCTCCGACGCCGCAGCCTGTACGAAACGCTCTTTGTGCGAGAGCTGCATGACCTCATCGCGCAGCGCGCTCGCCTGTCGCAACAGCTTCTCGATCTCGGGGCGCTCGAGGCGCGAGGTCCACCGCAGCGTCGAGCGCAATATCTCGATCTTCTCGATGAGACCCGCATACGAAATAGCCGATGCAGGTACGTTGCTGTCGCTTTCCGGTTGGTCGAGTATCTTCATGCTGCGCTCAATTGCTTCTGCACGAGTTGGTAATACATGCCTTTTCTCGCGACTAGCTCATCATGCTTGCCCTGCTCCACGATGCCGCCCTCGTAGAGCACGAGGATCTTGTCGGCGCGCATGATGGTCGACAGGCGGTGCGCGATGATGACGGCCGTTCGCCCTTTCAAAATCTCCTGCATGTTGCCGAGGATATTGCTTTCGGATTGCGTATCGAGCGCGGAGGTCGCTTCGTCGAATACCAGCAGGCGCGGGTCATGATAGACCGCGCGTGCAATGCACAGACGTTGCATCTGACCGCCCGATAGCCCCACGCCGCGTTCGCCGACCACCTGCTCATAGCCGAGCGGCATCTTGCTGATGAAACCGTGCGCGTCCGCCATCTTCGCGACTTCCTCGATGCGCTTGCGATCCGGCGCTTCGTCGCCGCTTGCGATGTTGTCGGCGATGGTCCCGGAGAACAGCAAATTGCTTTGCATCACATAACCGATTTGCGCGCGATAAAAGCCTTTGTCGATCACATTGATGTCGTAGCCATCGACGGTCATCTTGCCTTCCGTCGGCGCATAGAAGCCGACGAGCAGTTTCGCAAGCGTCGTCTTTCCCGATCCGCTGCGTCCGACCACTGCAATGAGTTCGCCCGGCTTGATATCGAAGCTGATGTTTTCGAGCACGTAAGGCGCGTCGCCCTCGCCGTAGCGGAAGTAGACGCCGTTGAACTTGATGTCGCCCTGAAGGTCGGGCAGCATCACGCGTTGCTGCATGTCCGCTGGCTTCTGCTCGGGCTCGATGTCCAGCACATCGCCGAGACGCTCCATGGCGACGCCGGCATCGTTGAGCAGACTCCAGAGATTGATGAGGCCCATGAGCGGGGACAATACGCTTCCCATGAATGCGTTGAACGCGATGAGCTGGCCGATGGTCAACTCGCGCGCGAGCACCAGATTGGCCCCTGCCCATAGCACTGCAATGGTCGTGGCGGCATTCAGCAATTGACTACAGAAGCCGACCGCAATATTGAAGCGTTGAGACTTATATTGAATCTCGAGTGACTTGGCGTACTTCTTCTCCCACTTCAGGCGAACGGCCCGCTCGATGCCCATTCCCTTGACTGTCTCCGCGCCACCCAGCGCTTCCATCAGGTACGACCGCGCGTCCGTCCCCGACGAAAATGTCTCGCGCGCGTTCTGCTTGATGCGAGGCGTGGCGAGCACGGTCAGCGCCATCAGCGGAATAATGAACGCGATCAGCAGCAACGTCAGCTTGACGTTGTAGAGAAACATGATGGTGAAGTAAATGAAGATCATCAACAGGTTCAGCACTGTCGTGACCGTGGATTCAGTCAGAAACGCGCGGATGGTGTGATTCTCCTGAAAACGCGCGAAGATGTCTCCGGTCTTGCGTTTGGCGAAGAAGCTGAACGGCAATGAGAACGTATGCTTGAAGAACTGCGACATCATCGCGAAATCCATGTTGCGCATCATGAAGTTCGCCAAATACGCGCGTATCGTGGACATGAGTTGCGAGAAGACGTTCGAGATAATCAGTCCGGCAATCAGCACATGGAGCAATCCGACATTCTGGTGAACGATCACGCCGTCCAGAATGTTCTGGATGATGAGCGGTGGAATCACGCCCAGAACCTGAATGACGAAGGTGGCGAGAAAGAGATGCAGCAGGATGGTGCGGTACGGTTTCATGTATCCGACGAATCGTATCCACGGCGAACTGGATACCGCCTTCTGCACCATATCGTGCGCTGGCGAAAAGACCAGGCACGTACCGCTCCAGCCGCGTTCGAACTCGTCCACGGTCATCTTTTTGAAGCCTATCGCCGGGTCCGCTACCCACACGTTCGCCTTCGAAATGCCGTAGACGATAATGTAGTGATAGCCCTCCCAGTGCGCGATGAACGGCAATTCGAAGCCGCGCAACGATTCATACGTGCACTGCACGCCGCGCGTGGTGAAGCCGAGCGCCTCGCCCGCGCGCGCCAGACTGTCGAGCGTCGCGCCTTGCGTCGTCACGTTAGCCAGTTCGCGCAGCTTGCCGAGCGTCATGCCGATGCCGTAATGCCGGCAGATCATCGCAAGACACGCGGCCCCGCAATCCATTTCCTCGGCCTGCTGCACCCATGCAAAGCGTTTGATGACCCGTTCGCCGAGTTCGGGCTTGCTGTGCAGATCGAGCATCGCGGGAAGACTTCGGCGTTCGGCCAGCTTCTTTTGCCGCTGTAACTCGCGCTCGCTGAAGCGGATGCGTTCTTCGAGCACTTCGCGCAGCCTGACGTTGCGCTCGATGATGAAGTGCACTGTCTTCTCGGGGATGACGAGTAGGCGCGTATCGGCGTTCGCAATGGCCGAGGCCATTTGCTCCTGACGCATCACGCACGCTTTCTCGCCGAAAATTTCGCCGGGGCCGAGCGTTGCCAGCACGTACTGATGCCCGCCTTCCTCACGCACGATGCGCACTTCGCCTTGGCGCACGACATAGAGGCGCCTGTCGTCGCGAGCGTCCTGCCTGAGAATCTCCTTCCCTTCACCGATACGCTTGACGCCGACGCTTCTCACGCATTCTTCCAGTTCCGCCTTGTCGAGCTTTCCGCGCAGGTCGAACAGCTTGGCGACGAAACCGCCTGCTGAAGCAATGGCGACATAGCTGGTCGCGAACGCAAGCGCCGCGGGATTCTTCGCGATGACGGGCTCGATCGCGCGACGCGGAATGTACAAAAGTTCGGTCTTGCCCGATGACCGCACGGACGACTCATGCCGATAGTCGCGCAGCATCGCGATATCGGCGAAAGTCTCGCGCTCCTTCTTCAGGCCCATGCTGATTTCTTTGCCATGCTCCTCGGTGAATATGCGCACCGAGCCTGCCCGTACGACATAGAGGCCATCAGCCACGTCGCCGGCATTGCACACGGTTTCGCCGAAGCCGTAGCGGCGCGACTCCGCGTGTTGCGCCAACTGCTCGATTTCATCGCGCGAAAGCGGTGACAATATCTCCACCGTCGCGAGGAAACTGGCGAGCGAGTCGAGGTTTGATGGTGCGTCCATGTCCGTGTGCAATATTCAGCGCGCCTGAATCACATGTTCCTGCGCTCTTGCAAAGAGCCATTCTTCCCGCAATAGCCGACGGATTTCCGCTGTCGTGTCTTCGTCCAGCTGCGCGGGATACTTGGACGTCACCGCAAAGATCTCGTATGAGGCGCCGTCTGGGGAGACGAACGGACCCAGCAGGTCGCCCGGCTCGGCGTTGAACACCTTGGCCTCGATATCCGCCCGCAACTGGCCACGCATCACGCGGCCGATCAGCCCGCCTTCTTCGCGCGTATCAGCGAGGGAATGCTCGCGTGCCATGTCCGCGAAGCTGTCGGGATCGTCGTTGAGATAAGACATCATCTCCTTCGCGCTTCCCTCGGAATCCAGAACGATATGACGCACCTCGATGCCGTCGAATCGCGGCGAATTGAGTTGGAAATACTCTTCGATGGCGCGTTGCGTGCCTACCTGCTCCAGCATTTTCTCCTGGTACAGCGTATCGGTGATATAGGCCTCGAATTCGTCGAGGCTCACATTGAGCGCGTCGAGATAGTTGTTCATGTCCGCTGCGCGGTGCAGCCCGCGGATGCGCCGGAACTGATCGGCGCGGGTCTGTATCTCGTCCGCCGTGAGCGTGACGCCGGCCTTCTTTGCCGCGCGCACCGTGAGCTTGTCGCGAACCAGTTGCTCGACGAGTCCGTCGAACTGTCCATTGAGTTTAAGAAGCCTCAGAAATTCGTCGACATCGACCACTTCATCGTCGATTCGCACAATCGCCGTCATGTCGTTCTCCGTTCGGTTTAGCCCGCTAGCCTGCTACGCTTCGGAAAGGATCGAGTCCAAGGTCGATCAGTCGCCGCTCGCGCACCACGATTTCTGCAGAAGCCGTCATGCCATAGCGAAGCGGATATCGCGTACCGGCAATCTGGTAGTAGTCGCGGTCCAACGTCACTCGTCCTTCATAGACCGGCTGCTTGGCGATTGCGCTCGGCTTCGTCGCTGGCGAAATGAAGGCGAGCGTGCCGTCAATCACGCCATATCGTTGATAAGGAAACGCATTGAACTTGAGTTTCACGCGCTGTCCTTCGCGCAGGAACGCGCGATCATGCTCGGCAATCTCTATCTTCAGCATCGGCCGCGCATTTGCCGGCGCGATGCCGCCGAGCGGCGTGTTCGCCTGAATCTTGTCGCCTGGCTGAGTCGAGGTCACGTCCGTGACCACGCCCGACACAGGAGCCAGAATCAGCAGAAAGTTGTCTTTGTCGATGTTCTCGAAACGGATGCGCGCGGCGGCGTCGGCAACGAGACGCGCGGTCTGCAATTGCAAACGTAGCTTGTCTTCCGTACTCGTCACCTCGCGCATGGCCGACTCATATTGCAGTCTTAGGCTCGTTGCTTCCTGACCGCTCGTTTCGAGTTGCGCCTTTGCTTGCTTGTATTCATGGCTCAAGCGAAAGTCGAGTTCAGCGAGCTTCGCCTGTTCGACGCGATAGGCGCCATCCGCTTCGAGATAGATGTTGCGCTTCGCTTCCACTTGCGATTCCGACACGCCGCCGCCGCCCGGCAAAGCGAAGAGTCGCGCGAAGCGGTCGAGTTCGCTCTTTGCAGCGTCGCGGGCGCGGCGCGCATTTTCCAGCACGCTGCGCTGCTCCTGGAGTTGCGCCTTCTGCCCTTCGGCGAGCTTGCTCGTTCCTTCGCTCACTCGCTGCTGATGCTGATGTTCCTCCACTTCCATCTGGTCCTTGAGCGCGGCGATTCTTCGTTCCATCAGCAACTTCTTCTCGGGAAACTGCTTCCATTCGCGCTCGGCGTCGTCGAGCTTGAGTTGCGCTTCCAGTGCGTTCGTCGCGGCTTCGATTGCGCCACGTGCGTTCAGGCGCGCCACGACGTCGTCCTTGCGCACCGGTTGCCCTTCCGCGATATAGAGGTCGGCCAGTTCTCCGTCGATAGGCGCGTAGAAGCGCCGCACCTCCGATTCGGGCGCAAGCGTGCCTTGCGCGGTGACGAGGACGTCCGCGTGACCGATGAAGGACCACGCGAGCGCCGCAACCACGAGCGCGACCATGGCAAGCACCACGGCTTGCGTGAGCTTCAGCGGCTCAGCGGTCAGAATCGCGACGCCTTCCGCGCCGTGATCGCCGAGCGCCTCGGAGAATGGCCTAAGGGGCGCGTTGCGCTTCACCGCTCGTCCCTCCAATCAGGTTCAGTTTTGCTTGCAGCAGCGACGGATCCAGCACCATGCGAAGGTCTTGCAGCGAGCGCCGTTGCAAAGCCGCTTCGTCATCGATCTCTTTGCTCAGCGCATTCCATTTGCCTTGATCCCCCTCGCCGTTTTGCGAGGCTTGCCTGAGCATGCGCATGCCGCGAACGGAAGCGTCCCGCGCATCCGACAAGCGCTTGGCTTGCGTTCGAAAGCCATCCGACACATCCGACTCCAGCCGTTGCGACCCGCCAATTCCACCGTTCGTCCGGTACTGCTCCCAAAGCGTCTGCGCATGAGTCATCAACGCTTGTCCTCGCGCGGCTGCTTTACCATTGAGCGCTGCAATGTCGGGCGCGATAGCCTTAGCGAAATAGCCGTCGCTCTGCGGGTCGATCGATTCATAGAACGAAAGCAGTGTGTCTTCATAGCGTCCGGAGCCGCGTGTCTTTTGCAACTCGTCGAACTGGGCGGCCACTGCCTTCTTGTGAGCCAGTTCGCCCTGCAAGGTCGGCGTCCAGTTGCCTTGCGGAATCTTCGTCAAGAGGTCAATTGCCTGGGCACTCCGCCCATTGCGCCAGGCATCGGATACAGCGGCGTATTGCGCCATCACAGGGGCGGGCGGCAACTGGTGCGCGCTCAATTCCGCCCACCTGTCCTTGAAAGGCGGCGTCGAGAATGTGGTCGTTCCGATCCAGTCGGCGAGCGGTGCGAGGCTCTTCGCGGTCATCGCGTGCTTGAGGCTCGCGTAGGCGTTCGCATCGGCGCGCAGGCGATCGAGGCCGCCCAGACGCGGATACCGGTCTGCATAGTCTTTCAACGCGGCATCGATTGCATCGAGGTCGTCCGTGGCGAGGCTCTTCACGACACTCGCATTCAATCGATCGATGGCGGCGAGATAGACCGAATCATCGCTTTGCAGCTTGCGCAGATGGCTTAACGCGAGCGCGTACGGATCGCGGAACTCGGGCACGTAGCCCGCGATGCGGTCCAGATCGCGCTGATGACTTCCTGCATCCGCTTCCCAATGCTTCAGGATGTCCCCGATGCGCGGTTCGTCTGCGTACATTCGAACGGGGGCGTCAGGGCCGCCACGGCTCATGACGAAACGTTCGAGCTTGCCGATCGAGCGCAATTCATCGAGCATGGAACGGACTTCCGCGTTGTGCTCGCTCAACGCTTCCATCTGCGCGATGATGCTGTCCGCCTGCTCGTAATCGCCTTTGCGCACCGCGGCGAGCCAACGCGGCACGTCGGCCTTTAGAACGGCCTCTGTGTTCATCGACGCTAACGGCGCGTCATGCGGATGCATGCGGAGATAGTCGTTGCTCAACACCGCAGCTTGCGCATAGTCGCCGCTTGCCATGAGCGACTTCGCGCGGCGCTCGAGTGATCCTGCATGGAAAAGCGCCAAGCCTCCGGCTGCAAACCCCAACAACACGCAGACAGTGACGACGCGTGCCCGCCGCGTGACGCGCTGATCCTCGCCGATGAACGCCCGTCGCAACTCGCGAATGAAGAGAGCCCACTTGCCGCGTTTGGATTTGACCTCGCCGCGTTGTTCCTTTTGAGCCGAGTCCGCCTGAGCGTCGGCGTTGATCTCATCATCGCCCGGCGCGGCATGATCCACGCAGAAGATGTCGAGAAACGAATGCGCGGAGCCGACGAAAGTCGTCTTGTCGCTGTCGCGCTCGTCTTGCGCATCAGGCTGCGCTGGGACCGCCATTTCGGTCAACGTAGATTCGCTTTCGTCGCCATGCAGACTCACTCGATAGACGAAATGCGTGCCGCCGAACGCCACCGTGTCGCCGTCCTTGATTGCAATAGCGGAGTCGCCCATGCGTTGGCCGTTGACGAAAGTGCCGTTCGTGCTGCCGAGATCTTCGACGAACGGCGCTCCGCCTCTTACGAACACATGCGCGTGACGGCGCGACACGTAGTTGACCTGATGCGGGTAACGCGGGCGATAACGCGCGAAGATGTCGTCGATCTTGCTGACGAGAAATGGAAACTGCGTGAGTTCGATCGGTTCGAGACCGAGTTCTTCGCGCACCGGCACGAGTGTGAGCGCGACCTGCTTCGCCGCATGAATTCGACGCCGGCGGGGCACGAATTGCACGCGATACGCGAGCCGGCTACCGAACGCAATCTCATCTCCGCCTCTGACGCGAGCGGGGACATCACGCACGGGCGTGCCATTCAACGTCGTCCCGTTCTTGCTCCCCAAGTCCGCGATATAGACGCAGCCGTGCTCGACGAAGATGCGCGCGTGACGGCGCGACAATTGCGCGACGGCTTCGGGCGGGCTCTCGTCGAATGGCGCTTCGCCGCGGCCGATCGCGAAGAGATCGTCCTCGATGCGAATCTCGCTCAACGCATGCGCTGGAGTGCCGCGCGACGCCGGCTCAAGGACGACATCGAATGCTTCGTCCACGCGCGGCTGCGGTTCGGCTATCGGTTCGCCTGGAGCCATGTCAGTTCACAGGATGCGTCGGACCGCTGCGAATCGAGCGGCTGTTCGAAGTGTAAGACACGCATTCGCTTAGTCAATTGGGCATTAGAGTGTGCGAACGTCATCGTGTCGACGTCGCGTATTCCGGTACGATCGTTAGCCATGCGATTCACTGATTCTTTCCAATGGCGGCGCTCTGTACGTCGACTGCCGGCCATCCGCCGCCGAGCGCCTTGTAGAGCGTGACCGTGTCCGACAAGATCTGCTGATGATTCGCGAGCAACGCGAGTTGTGCCGCGAGCAGCGTGCGTTCGGTTTCGAACACTTCGAGTTGTGAAATCACGCCTTCTTTGAGTTGCGCATCGATCTGCGCGGCGACGATCGTCAGATGCGCGACTTCCTGCTGCAATTCTTCTCGCTGTTTCGTATGCGAATCCAGATTGACGAGCGCATTCTCCACTTCCTCGAACGCATTCATCACCGTGCTTCGATACTGCTGTTCCGCTACCGTGCTTTGCGCTTCGGTGGTCTTGACGTGCGCGCGCACGCTCGGGTCGAGAATCGGAATATTGATGCTCGGTAAGAAGCTGAACGTGAAGGACTTCAATAAGTCCGTCAACGCAAAGCTCGCGGTGCCGCCACGCCCTGTCAGGCTAATCGTGGGTAACTGCGCGAGTTTCGCTTGTCCGACGAGATCGTAAGACTCGAGCACGCGATACTCAGCGGCAATCAGATCGGGCCGTCGCGCAAGCAACTGCGACGGCAGTCCGGAAGGCACAGGCGGAATCTGCACGCGCTTCTGCAATTGGCCGTCGGGCACTTTGAATTCGCCAGCCGGCACGCCGGTCAACGTAGCGAGCGCATTGTCCGCAAGGTCACGAGCGCGGCGCAGTTCGAGCAGATCACGCGTAAGACGATTCAGTTCGGCGCGTTGATTCAGCACCTGCGTGTGCGGTACCAGGCCGTTCTTCTCCATGCCCTCGAATATCGTCAGTATTTTCTGGTTCGTCGCAATGGTCAGCATCTGCTGCTGAATCTGGTCATCGAACTGAAGGATCTGGAAGTACGTCGTCGAAACGTTTGCAACGAGTTCGAGATAGCCGGCACGCCAGTCCGCTTCGCTCGCGCGATACTCGGCTTTTTGCGCCTGCACGCCCTTTTCCACCGCGCCCCAGATGTCGATGTCCCAGTTCACCTGCGTGCCGAGGTTGTATTGCTTCGTGAACGGCTGGCCCGTCGTCTTTTCGAAACTGGCGCCCGCGCCCACATCCATCGAAGGCAGCGCGCCCGCGCGCGCCTCGCCGATTTGCGCACCCGCTACCTGAATCCGCGCTGCAAGCACCTTGATATCGAAGTTTCCGTTGATGGCCTTGTCGATCAGTCCGTCGAGATACGGATCCTGAAACTGTTTCCACCAATCGGGCCGAATGGTCTCTGCGGGGGCAGCCTTGGGGACGCTTATCGTGGTGAACGCCGTCTTCTCCGGCGTATCGGGCCGCTTATAGACCGGCACGTTCACATCAATGCAGCCGGCGAGCAGCACGGCGGCAACGAGGCTCGCGCATGCGGTCATGAGGCGCGACGAGGGGATTAAAGCTCGCACGATCAGCTCCGACGATCACGCTAGTACGAGGAATGCGCGTTTCTCCATCACCGCGCTCGGGTGCGGATCGCTCGCCGTCTCGGGAACGACGAGCGATCCGCGCCGCCTTGCGACAGGCGGTTGATGCAGCGGAGCTCCCCGTGCTCCGCCTCTACTGCCAACAACATGAAACACCTACTCCGCCGTTATCCGGCGTGTTCCTGCTTCACGCCGCATACGGCCCATAAACGTTGATGTGGCTCGTGTTGTCCGCTTTCTGATGCGGCGCGACTTTCGCCGTGGTGTCATACGTGAAAGCGTTGTTCACGCCGTTTGCGCTGAGCGTGTTCTGCGCCTGATTAGTCAGTTGCTGCGTAGTGGCGCTCAAATCGAAGCTCGACTTGTAGCTCGGGAAATAGAAGCCGGTGCCGCCGCGCACCGCGGACATTTCATGGCGGCCCAGTTCGGCGTGATGGACGAGATCGTGGATGGTCAGCGTAGACATGATGTCGGTTCCTGGCTTGAGAGTGATGGATGGTGGTCGATCAGCGGAGCTCGAAGCCCGATCCGATGTTGATGGTGCTCGTGTTGGTCGCTTGCTGCTTCGGCGCGACGTGGGCCGTGATGTTGCCGCCGAACGCCACGTTCACGCCGTTCTGGCTCTGCGTGTTCTGCGTCTGGCCGATGAACTGCTGCGTATCGAACGAGAGCTCGACCTTCGAGACGTCATAGCCGGGAAAGTAGAACGAGGTGCCGCCGCGTACAGCCGACATCGCGCGGCGGTCGAGTTCTTCGGTGAGGGGAATGTCGAGGATCGTCAGCGTCTTCATGGTGGTTCTCCTTGGGTGCGCATTGCGCGTCGGGTGGGTTCGAGCAATCTGTTTGCTCGGGCCAGTACAATGCACGGGGTATGCCATCTTTGCGCTGATTCGTGCAATGCCTTGCGGTATAAGGCTTTCCACTTTAACTTCCCAATGCCGGTTCCCGTTCGCGATCGGTTGCAGACAAACACTTCGGAGTCCGACTGTTTGTCTTTCACCGACACCGTTCACCTGACGTAGACCGTGATCTTCTTCGAATAGACGGGCGGATTGTGCGGAATATGCCGGTCGTCGCCCATTAGAAGTTGAAGCGTATGCTTACCCGGCGGCAATTCGAGCATGGTCTCCGTCTCGCCTGCGCCGTAATGCAGATGATTACGGTCGGACGGAATCTCCTGATCCAATGGCGGCAAATCCGTATCGATCAATAGATGGTGATGTCCGGTGTTCGGAAACTTGACGCCGCGCGGAGCCACGCCCATGAACCGCAGCCCGAACCATACGCGGAATGGTTTCCCCGCCGGGAGCGTCTGCCCGTCGTTGGGATAGCCGATATACGCGTGCGCGTTGGCGGGCGCGGGCGTCGGTCCGCCCGCCGCGTGGCTCGCAGGGAATGGCGCGGCTAACGCCGCGGCGAGCAGAATCGAACGTGCGCACGAATGTGCGCCGGCAGTGCGTCGTTTCATGTCGTGTACCTTCAGGATGTGCGCCGGACGGTTTGCATCGGACGAAGCGACGGCCCGGCTCATTTCATCGTGATCGTGATCTTCTTCGAATAAACGGGCGGATCGTGCGGTACATGGTTGTAATCGCCCATGAGCAGTTGCAGCGTGTGCTTTCCGGGCTGCAACTCGATGCGCGCATCCGTTTCGCCCGCGCCGTAGTGCAGATGATTGCGATCCGACGGAATCTCCTGATCCAGCGGCGGAAGGTCCGTATCGATCAGCAGATGGTGGTGGCCCACGTTAGGCATATCGATGCCCTTCGGACAGACGCCCATGTTGCGCAGGCCCATGCGCACCCATAGCTTGCCGCCTGAAAGGACGGCGCCGTCGGGCGGCCAGATGATGTACGCCTCTGCGTTCGCGGGTGCCGGGCTGCGGGTACGCCCGGCGGAAAACGACGCGTCCGCGGCCAGCGCCGCTATCGAAGCGAGCGCGCCGAGCACAGTTCTTCTCAGCATGTTTCGGATGCCTCTTCAAAGAAAGGCCGTTCACAGGCCAACGATCAAGCTCTGTGTTCAGATTAGGACGTAACGATTTGAAAAGATACATGCGTGCGAGGGGTCGCAGACGCTGCATGCGGATACCTACGTTTAGGGGATCAAAACGTGGCGGACAGCGTGCTATCGTTGTTTGTGCGGCACACGTGCGTCTCCCTCAACGCCATACGGACAGGGTATGAATATGTGGCGGATATTCTTCGTTGCGACTGTGTTCGTCGCCATGAACGCAGCCTTCGCGCAATCCGGACAGTCGCCCGCTCCCGTACTCATCGATCACGACGGTTCAGCGCATAGCGTCGCGCTCGTCATCGGCAACGACCGTTACGGCGAAGAGCCGCTGAGCAGCGCGGCCACCGACGCGAGAGACATGAGCGCCGCACTCTCCGCAATGGGCTTCGACGTGACGCGCCGCACGAATCTGACTGCCGATGCAATGCAGCAAGCCATTCAGTCATTCATCGATCATCTTGGTCCGCGCGACACCGCATTGGTGTACTTCGCCGGGCACGGCGTTGGGGCGCGCGGGCAGGCGCTGCTCTTGCCGATCGATGCGAGCAGCATCGAGAAAGGCATCGCAGCGCAGGATCTCGCGGCGCGCATGGCGCGTGCGAGGCCGCTTGCGACCAACGTCGTCATACTCGACATGTGCCTCGGCTATTCATCGCCTCATGCTTCGGCCAGACCTCTTCAACTTTCGCCGCGAACGCTGATCGCATTCGCAACGCAACTCAATGCAGGCGCAGCCGAAGACGGGCGCAACGGTCGCTATACCGCAGCGCTGATACGCGCCTTCGCGAAAGACAAGCAGATGACGTCCGCTTCATTCGATACTGCCGCGTCCGACGTCGCCAACGCCTCGCGGGGCGCGCAACGGCCGTGGGTAGCGTCGACATTGACGGGCCATGTCACGCTCGGACGCGAAACGGTCGCTCTGCCGGCGATGGCCGAATCCGCCGGTATGGATGGCGGACCGATCCGCATGCGCGGCATTCTGCCGAAAGACAGCAGCGAGCAATACGAACTGGCGTTCTGGGAATCGATCAAGGACAGCACGTATCCGAGCGATTACGAGGCGTACTTGAAGTCGTATCCGAACGGGCGTTTCGCGGCACTTGCGAAGGCGCGCATCGACCGGCTCAAAGCGACGGCGAGCGCGAAGCCTTCCGTTGCGGCTCCGGCATCGGCTCAAGCATCGGCTCCGGCCAAGTCGCCCAGCCCCGTCGCGAGCGCCAAACCGATGGCACCGACGAACACCACGGCCAAGCCCACGGGCAACGAAATCAAGGACTGCCCGCAGTGTCCGTTGCTCATTCCCATCGTGCCGGGCGCTTTCACGATGGGCAGCAATAACGATGATCCCGGCGAGAAGCCGTCGCATCGCGTGACGCTCGGGCGGCCGTTCGCCATCGGCAAATACGAAGTGACCGTGGAGCAATGGAATGCGTGCGCCGATGCGGGCGCCTGCACCCGCATCGCGTCGGACAGCAACGCAAGCGCCCCGCCGCCGCCCAATTCGCCGATGCGCAACGTCAGTTGGGACGATGCGCAGGTCTACGTGAAGTGGTTGAGCAAGGTAGGCGGCAAGCCGTATCGTCTGCCGAGCGAAGCGGAATGGGAGTTCGCCGCGCGCGGCGGCACGCAAAGCACGTTCTGGTGGGGCGATCAGATGAAAAAAGGCACGGCCGACTGCAAGGACTGCGGCGAGCCGTATCACGCGGATGCGCCGGTGCCCGTGGGTTCGTTCGCGCCGAACGGGTATGGCCTCTACGACATGAACGGCAGCGTGTGGGAATGGGTCGCCGACTGCTGGCATAGCTCATACAAGGGCGCGCCCGTCGATGGCCGCGTGTGGGACGAGCCCTCCTGCTCGGTGCGCGTGATTCGCGGCGGCTCCTGGCGCGAAGGCGGCGACTATATGCAATCGGCCACGCGCTTCAAGTACAGCGCGAGCGTGCGTCAGTCGCAGAACGGCTTTCGCGTGGCGCGCGACACGCAGTGACTGCGCTCACTGCGCCGATACCTTCACGATGATCTGCGCCTGCGTATCGCGTTCGATCTTTCGAAGCGCCGGCAGCGATGCCTCGAAATCTTCGGGCGAACAAACCTGCTTGCCGAAACGCGCATCCAGCGTGCGCGATACCTGGATCACATTGCTCGCCGGATCGAACACATAGCGCGAGCGATAGCGGAAAAAGCCGCTCGTCAGTTCGAGATCGTCGGGCACTTCGGCGACTCGCATGGTTTTCGGCAGCGCGATCTGCGATACCTCGTCGTAAGCGCCACCCACGCACAGATACGGCTGCGTGCGCGAGCGTTCCGCGAGCCAGTTGCGCGTCTGCGTGGCGATGCCGCCCGACAGGCTCGTGAGCGCGGGCAAGGCGGTCGTGCCGGTCGGCCAGACGACGTCGTCGAGCGTGCCGCGCAGCGTCGTCGCGAACGGGCCGCTGGTGGCATCGACATCGGTGGTGGTCAGCGCGCCCGCGCCGCGCAAGTTCGTGAAACGCAGGCGGTCCGCGGCGATCTGGTCGCGCCGCTGCGCGCTCGCGAGCCGCAGATTCATGCGCTCCAGCGCGGCGCTCCATCCCGCGTCCTCTACCCAATACGCGAACGTCGCCTCGCCTTGCGGCGCGACATCGATCTGAAGACGCGCCGTGCGCGACAACGGCTGCGTCGCGGGCGTGCGCGAGAGCGCGCCGCTATCGACGAGCAGCGTCGGCCGGTCCATGTCCGCCAGCGGCAAGAAGCCGAACTCGACGCTCGACGCCGTGCTGTCCGCGAACATCGCGAAGTCCGGCAGATACGTGATGATGTGATTGATCGCGCCCGCGCCGTAGCCCGGCACCGAAGGCAGCGAGTAGACGGAGCCGAGGCCGATCAACGCGGGCTCGTTGCGAATGCCCACCGCGTCGAGCAGCGCGCCGTACAGCGCGACGTGATCCTTGCAGTCGCCGTAGCGGTTCGCGAGCACGTCCGTCACGCGATGCGGCACGGCCGGACTCTGCCCGATGAACATCGCGACGTAGCGGATGTTGCGGCGCACCCAGTCGTAGAGCGTCCGGGCCTTCGCGCGGGCGTCGGCGTCGTTGGCGGTCAGCGCTTGAGCGAGCGCCCGCACGGCAGGATCACGCGCGCTCGCATCGGCGGCGGACGCGCGATAGCTCGCCGCGAAGCTTGCGTAGTCGGGAAACGTGGAAACCATCAGCCGGTCGCCGTATTGCGCATAGCCGACGGAACCGCTTTCGATGCGCGCGATCTGCTCGCGACGGTAATCGAACACATAGCGCGTGCGGCCGTTTGCGGTGACAGGCGCGCGCGCGACATAGCCGCGCGTATCGGCGTAGAGCGGCTTCGTCGCGGGAAGATCGAAAACGAGTTGCTGATCCAGCACTGGCCGCTGTCCCGGTTCGACGTAATAGCCGAACTGGCCGGGAATGACCGGGCTCGCCTGGCTCTTGCGCGAATGCAGGTGCACCGTCGAGCCGACGCCCACCGCCGGAAAGATCACCGCGCGCAGCTTCGCGTCCTGAAACGTCGGCGCGCCCGCCGAGCGCGGCTCCTGAATATCGCGGATCTGATCAGACGAGACGTCGTGGCGCGCGCCGTTCGCATCGACGGAATACGCCTCCACGATGTCCACCTTCGACACGCCGCGGTCGTACCAGACGTAACGCTGCGCGATCTCGTCGACGCCCGCCGCCGTGTTCGCGCGCAGCACGGTGCGGTCGTCCTCGCTGACGGAGCCGTCGTCCGCGACGACGAACTCGTGCACGTCGGATACGACGGTGGACGGCTCGTCGGCGTCCTGCGCCGGCGCGGCCCACGCGCCGAGCGCGACCAGGCACAGCGCCAATGCGTACGGGATTTGCCTGAAGAACCGGCTCATGTTCGGCTCACGAGGAAACGCGCGAGCGTTCATCGTACCCGAGCCGATGTCGCCGCGACACTTTGTATCACGTTGCGATACAATTTCACGCTTCGCCGCGTTACCGACGCGCGATTCATTGAACCTCTCACAAGAACTCCTCGCTGAAAACGTGTCGCGCACCGTCCTCTTACGCTGGTTACATGGCTTCCTTCCCGCTCCCGTCACGCTTAGATGGACCGAACGGCTGCGCGCGGGCGCGGGCGCGCTCATCGGCATTGCGCTGACGGGCGGCATCGCGCGTCTGCTCGTCGGCGATAGCGCGGCAATCCCGTTCCTGATCGCGCCGATGGGCGCGTCCGCCGTGCTGCTCTTCGCCGTGCCCGCGAGTCCGCTCGCGCAGCCGTGGTCGATCATCGGCGGCAATCTCGTGTCGGCGATCGTGGGCGTGTCGTGCGCCGCGCTGATCCACGATCCCGTCGATGCCGCCGCGCTCGCCATCGCGCTCGCCATCTGCGGGATGTTCGCGCTGCGCTGCGTGCATCCGCCTTCGGGCGCGGTGGCGCTGACCGCGGTGCTCGGCGGCCCGTCGATCCACGCGCTCGGCTACGGCTTCGTGCTCGCGCCGGTGGCCATCCAGTCGGCGGCGCTGCTGTGCTCGGCCATCGTCTATCACGCGCTGACGGGGCACCGTTATCCGCACGTCGCGCAGGCGTCGCCGAAAGCGCCGGACGGCGCGGCTTTCACGCGCGCCGATCTCGAAGCCGTGCTCGCGCGTCGCAGCGAAATGCTCGACGTCGATCCGGACGATCTCGAAGCGCTGCTGCGCGAAACGCAGCTGCAGGCCTACGCGCGCCGCTTCACCGAATTCAGCTGCGCGGACATCATGTCGCGCGGCGTCGTGTCCGTGACGCCCGACACCACGGTCGACGAGGCGCTCGCGCTGCTCGCCCGGCATCGCGTGAAGGCGCTGCCGGTGATCGACATGACGCGGCGCGTGCGCGGCATCGTCACTCGAGCGGACCTCGCGCCCGCGCACCGGTCCGCGCCGCGCGATGCTTTCGCGCGCGCCGTCGAGCGCATCATGCGCGGCCCGTCGCAAGCGCCGGCGCGCGTCGGCTCGCTAATGACCACCGATGTCTGCACGATCGACTCGCGCACGCCCATCGCGGAACTCGTGCCGATGTTCGCGGACTTCGGGCACCACCACATTCCGGTGGTCGATCACAACGAGCGCCTGCTCGGCATGATCACTGAAACCGATCTGATCTCGGGGCTGTATCGCCAGAGCTTCGCGAGCGAGCGCAAGAGCGCCTGAAAAAACGATGAAAAACGCACGCACCCTGACCAAGCCGGACTTCGAGCAGCTTTCCGAATTCCGCTATCAGATGCGCCGCTTCGAGCGGTTCTCGGAGCGCGCCGCGCAGGAAGAAGGCATCACGCCGCTGCAATACCTGCTGCTTCTGCACATCAAGGGCTTTCCCGGCCGCGCGTGGGCGACGGTCGGCGAGTTGGCCGAGCGATTGCAATCGCATCACCACGGCGTCGTGGCGCTCGTCACGCGCTGTGAAGCGCTCGGGCTCGTGCGACGCGAGCAGAGCGCGGAGGATCGCCGGCAAGTGCAAGTGCATCTCGAAGCGCGCGGCGAGCAGGTGCTCGCGCGCCTCGCGGCGCTGCATCGCGCGGAGTTGAAATCGCTCGACGGCGCGTTCCGCGTCCCGCAAATCGATCTCTGAGTCTCGCGGAGTTTTCTGGAGTGACAGGCATGAACCATCATAAACGCGACTTTTCCGTGAACGACCGGCTGCTGCGCATCTGCGGGCTCGCGGCCGTGATCGGCGGCATCAGCACGCTTGCGGCGGTCGTGCTGCTCGCGCTCATTCATCTCTTCACGAATCTGTTCTTCTTCCAGACCTTCTCCATCGAGGATCGCTCGCCCGCGCTCCATACGCTTGGGGCCTGGGTCATCGTGATTCCGGTGATCGGCGGGCTGATCGTCGGACTGATGGCGCGCTTCGGCTCCGAGAAGATTCGCGGCCACGGCATTCCCGAAGCGATCGAAGCGATTCTGTTCGGCAAGAGCCGCATGTCGCCGAAAGTGGCGGTTCTGAAGCCGCTGTCCTCCGGCATCGTGATCGGCAGCGGCGGGCCGTTCGGCGCTGAAGGCCCGATCATCATGACGGGCGGCGCGCTCGGCTCGCTGATCGCGCAGTGCATCGACGTGACGGCCGCCGAGCGCAAGACGCTGCTCGTGGCGGGCGCGGCGGCGGGCATGACCGCCGTGTTCGGCACGCCGGTCGCGGCGGTTCTGCTCGCGGTGGAACTGCTGCTTTTCGAATGGCGGCCGCGCAGTTTTCTGCCCGTGGCGCTCGCGTGCGCCGTAGCCGGCTTCGCGCGGGCATTCGTGTTCGGCACCGGCGCGCTATTCCCGATGCAAACGCAGCCGCCGCACATGATTTCGCTGCTGTCGTGCCTCGTCGCGGGGCTGTTGTCTGGCGTGCTCGCGTCGGGTCTGTCGGCGGCGCTCTACAAGCTCGAAGATGCGTTCGGCAAGCTCCCGCTGCACTGGATGTGGTGGCCGGCCATCGGCGGCGTCGTGGTCGGCATCGGCGGATATCTGGAGCCGCGCGCGCTCGGCGTCGGCTATGACGTGATCGGCGATCTGCTGCATCAGCACATCGCCATTCAGGTGGCGCTCGCGATTCTGGCCGTGAAAGCGGTGATCTGGGTCGTGGCGCTCGCGTCCGGCACGTCGGGCGGCGTGCTCGCGCCGCTCTTGATGCTCGGCGCGGGCCTCGGCACCGTGCTCGGCGCGGTCTTGCCGGGCCACGACACCGCGCTCTGGCCGCTCGTCTGCATGGCCGCGACGCTCGGCGCGACACTCGGCGCGCCGCTCACCGCCATCGTCTTCGCATTCGGCCTCACGCACGACAGCAACGCGCTCCTGCCGCTGCTGGCGGCGACGCTCGTCGCGCACGGCTTCGCCACCGTGGTGATGCGCCGCTCGATCATGACGGAGAAGATCGCGCGGCGCGGCTATCACATCTATCGCGAATACGGGGTGGACCCGCTGGAGCGTCACCACGTCGATGAAGTGATGACGCGCGACGTGAACACCATCGACGCCGCGACGCCGCTCGCTGACGTGCTCGCGCGGCATTTCGGGCCGCAGCAGGCGCACCGCGCGTATCCGGTCGTGCGCGACGGGGCGCTCGTCGGCATGCTGGATCGCGCGGCACTGGCGGCGCTCGGCGAGGCGTCGCACGCGGGCGCCGTCACCATCGGCGAGGCGCTCACGCAGAGAAACGAAGCCGCGCCAGCCGTCGCGCTGCCCGGCGAACCGTGTCGTCTGGCTGCCACGCGCCTTGCCGTGCATGACCTGGAACGCCTGCCGGTCGTGGCGGACAAGGCGTCGATGCGGCTTGTCGGCATCGTCTCGCGCAGCGATCTCGTGAAGCCGGCGCGCGCGCATTTCGACGAAGAGCACCAACGCGAACGCTTCCGCGGCTTTCGGCGCGCTCAGGCGTTGCGCAAGCCTTAAGCGTCATCGGACGCGGCAAAAGCGATGCAGGTCCGCCTGCAATTCCGCGGGCGGATGCGACCAGTCGCCGAGCTGCGTCTGCCGGTAGAGACGCATGGACGGATACCACCGCGTGAACTGAAAGCGGAACACGTCCGACATCGGAGAGCGAAGGCCACGCTTCGGCCTCGGCGTACATGCCGAGACAGTTCATGTCGATGCGCATCTGCCCCACCCGCCCACCGCCGGCATCGGGCTGCGGCGATCTGGCGCAGCATGGCTTGCGCTTCGGGCGCCCGCCGTGCCATACGTAATGCGCGAACATTGTCGATAGTGACCCGAAGTTGAGCGTCGGATTGAACGTGCATTCTCTGAACGAGAACGAATGACAGCGCACGACGCCAGTTCGGCTGCTTCTTTCAATGTAATAAAAGGTGCCGACTTAATTGATAGGCGTGTTGCAGCGGGAATCGATCAATAAAATAACGCTGCTTGTCTGCGATTTGCGCATATCAGCCGAACTGAAAGTCGCACTTTAGCGCGACTCGCGCCGTTGCCTCACCGTTATCACATGTCATGGAATATCTTCGTCAACGCGTGCCGATAATCGCGGGCACGGCCGCGCTCTTTCTCATCACGCTTGTCGGAAATGAATTACTGTTTCCGCATTCCGAGTACGTGCCCGGCGCTAACTGGATTTATCTGCCGGCGGGAATGCGCTTGCTCTGTACGCTGCTCTTCGGAGAAGCCGGCGCAATAGGCATGCTGTGCGCAGCCTGGTTGAGTTGCGTCTTTCTGTATTTTCCGCACGATCCGGTGCGCTCGCTTTTTTACGGCACCATTTCGGCACTCGCGCCCTATCTCATCTATCTGTTCGCGACTGGCGCGCTCGGCTTGCGCACGTCGTTATCGAACTTGACGGCGAAGCGTCTTCTTTTACTGATTTTGCTGTATTCGATTGCCAGTCCGGCGCTGCATCAGATATGGCTCGCCATGCATGGCGAAGCCGCGGGCGCGGGCAAGCGCTTCGTGGTCATGGTGGTGGGAGATTTGTCCGGCAGTCTGATCGTGATTTACGCAATCAAACTGGCGTTATGGGTGATGGTGACGGTCCCGCCGTTGCGGCGGCGTTTGAGCGACTCGTGAACCGACTCGTGAACCGCGCGAAGGATGACGCCGCCCGGCTCGAATACCGGGCGGCGCCTGTTTTCACTGCTTCTCATCTCTCTCAGGTTCTCGCGTAGCAATCAGCCATATGCAGCAATTCATTGCCAACTCGATTACTTCGCATCATAGCATTTGCTTATCAGCTTGATAAGTTTTTTTGTGGACGAAGCGCCACACGCAGACAAGTATGATTCAGTGCACTACGATGTCAAATTCCCTGGACGCTGGAGCAAGCGCATGACAATGACGAAGAAACCGCTCGTCGACGCTTACTTTCGCTTTCTGAATCTCGCGCAGGCCGTGCAGGCGCTGCCTTCCGTGCCGAAGCTCGACGCGGCCGAGGAGCGCCTTCTCGAAGCGCTGACGGCGGCCTGGCACGCGGGCCGCACGCTGACGGTCACCGAAACAATGGCGCTGTCGGTCGCCGGCGCGCCCGCCACCGTCCACCGCAAGCTCACGCGCCTCAAACAGCAAGGTCTCGTCACGCTCGATGAAACCGGCGCGGACTTGCGCACGAAATCGGTGGTGCCGACCGCCAAGGCGCTCGCCTACTTCGAAAAACTCGCCGCGTGCCTGGAGGAAGCGAGAAAGAAGTAGCGCGCGGGTCGGCGCCGCGCGGTTTATTCTGTGGCTCCTGCACAACGAAAGCGGGAGTCCGAGCCATGAAGCCTCTCAACGCGCGGCGCTCGCCCGGCCGGCGCGACTTCCTGCGCGCGACCGCGGCCGCCGCGCTCGCCCTGCCCGGCGCTGGCGCATTCGCCGCGGACACGGCCATCGAGCCGATGCACAAACGCCCGATTCCCTCGACCGGCGAGGCATTGCCGGTCGTCGGATGCGGCACCTGGCGAACGTTCGATGTCGGCAACGACGCCGACCGCCGCCGCGAACTCGCCGACGTGCTGCGCGTGCTGTTCGCGGCGGGCGGCTCGGTCATCGATTCCTCGCCGATGTACGGCAGCTCCGAAGCGGTCGCCGGCGCGCTGCTCACCGAACTGCACGCGCGCGACAAGGCGTTCATCGCGACCAAGGTCTGGACCGAAGGCCGCGAGGAAGGCATCGCGCAAATGGAGCAGTCGATGCTGCGCCTCGCCGCGCCCCGCATCGACCTGATGCAGATCCACAATCTCCTCGACTGGCGCACGCAGCTTGCCACCCTGCGCGACTGGAAAGCCGCCGGGCGCGTGCGCTATCTCGGCATCACGCACTACACGTCGAGCGCCTTCCCGCAGGTCGAAGCCGTGTTGCGCGCCGAGCGCGTCGACTTCGTGCAGATCAATTACGCCGCCAACGACCGCGACGCCGAAGCGCGCCTCTTGCCGCTCGCGGCGGACCGCGGCGTCGCGGTGATCGTCAACCAGCCGTTCGGCGGCGGGTCGCTGCTCGCCGAACTGCGCGGCAAGCCGCTGCCGCCTTTCGCAGCGGAACTCGGCTGCGCGAGCTGGGCACAGCTTCTGCTCAAGTTCGTGCTGGGCAATCCGGCGGTCACGTGCGTCATTCCGGGCACGGGCCGCCGCGAGTACATGATCGACAACGTTCACGCGGGCATCGGCGTCTATCCGGATGCGGCGCTGAAACGGCGAATCCAGGAAGCCGTCGCGTGACGTTCAACGGGAGAAAGACAATCGATGGGCGATCCGTTCAACCTGCAACGCTTCGTGAGTGCGCAGGAAAGCATCATCGATGAAGCGCGCGCCGAGTTGTCGGCCGGCCGCAAACGCACGCACTGGATGTGGTTCGTGTTTCCGCAGATCGCCGGGCTCGGGCACAGCCCGATGGCGCAGCGTTACGCGATTCAGTCGCTTGCCGAGGCGCAGGCGTATCTCGCGCATCCGGTGCTGGGCGCGCGGCTCGTCGAACTGACGCGCATCGTCAATGGCGTCGAGGGGCGCAGCGTCGAGGACATTTTCGGCTATCCGGACCACATGAAATTCCATTCGTCGATGACGCTGTTCGCGCGCGCCGCGCCCGACGAGCCGATCTTCGACGAAACGCTGCGCCGCCATTTCGACGGCCAGCCGGACGAAGCGACGCTCATGCGCCTGCGCTGATTCGGGCTACAGGCATGGCCGTTGCAGCAGGCGCATGTCTACTTCAACGGAGCCCGACATGAGCCGATCGCTGAAAGTCCACGACCACGTGAGCTGGAACACGCCGCAGGGCGAAACCACGGGCCGCGTGGTGCGCGTCATTTCCGAGCGCACCACCCTCGACGGTCACACGGTCAACGCGTCGAAAGACGATCCCCACTACGAAGTCGAAAGCGACAAGAGCGGCAAGCGCGCGGTCCATAAAGGCAACGCGCTCAAGCACCTATCGCACTGAGTGGCGGAAGAAAGAAAAGAGCGGCGGCGCGGTTCATGCAAAAGCCCCGGGAAACGGTCAAACTGCTACCGCGCCGTCCATTGCGCCTTTTCGCAGAACCGTCTTGCCAAATCTTTTGAGGAATCGATATGAACTTGAAACTCGTGGCATCGCTCTTCGCTTCGTCGGCCATCGGCCTTGCTTCCACCTCTTCGTTCGCGCAGGTCGCGGGCGCGCAGCCGCTCGGCGTGTCCGTCCAGGTCTCGACCGCGATCATCGACGGATGGAGCGTCAAGAAGTCGATCCTGAACAAGCCTGTCGTCAATGACGAAGGCGCGCGCGTCGGCGTGATCCACGACATCATCATCGCGCCCGACCATTCGGTCTCGTTCGCGATCATCGCGGCCAATCAGTTCCTCGGCGTGTCGCACCACGACGTGGCGATTCCGATCGAGCAGTTCGACGTGAAGAACGGCAAGCTCGTGCTGCCGGGCGCGACCAAGGACGCCATCAAGGCGCTGCCCGAATTCCAGTACTCGAAGGTGAAGTCCACGCCGGCGCCGCGCGCCGACGCCGAACATCACTGACGTGGTAACTGAATGACGCAGCGGCGCGGCCGCCGCTGCATCCCTCTTACGTTCGACGGAACTCCCATGTTCAACGCGCTGCTGCTCGACAAACAGGACGACCGCACGGTTGCGTCGATTCAGTCAATCGACGAGTCGCGTTTGCCGCAGGGCGACGTGCTCGTGCGCATCGAATATTCGACACTCAATTACAAGGACGCGCTCGCGATCACGGGCAAGGGACCGGTCGTGCGCACCTTTCCGATGGTGCCCGGCATCGACTTCGCGGGCGTCGTCGAGGAGAGCACGCACGCGGATTACAAGCCGGGCGATCTCGTCGTGATGAACGGCTGGGGCGCGGGCGAAACGCACTGGGGCGGTCTCGCGCAGAAGGCGCGCGTGCCGGCCGGGCATCTGATTCCGCTCGCAGCGGGCATCACGACGCGTCAGGCGATGGCCGTCGGCACGGCCGGCTATACGGCGATGCTCTGCGTGCAGGCTTTGGAGCAGCACGGCGTCGCGCCCGGCGATGGCGACGTGCTCGTGACCGGCGCGAACGGCGGCGTCGGCAGCTTCGCGGTGGCGATTCTCGCCAAGCGCGGCTATCGCGTCTTGGCATCGACGGGCCGGCCGGAGGAAGCGGCGCGGCTTCGCGAGCTCGGCGCGGCGGATATCGTCGACAGACAGACGTTGTCCGGGCCGGGCAAGCCGCTGCAGAAGGAGCGGTTCGCGGCGGCGGTGGATTGCGTCGGCAGCCACACGCTCGCCAACGTCTGCGCGAGCTTGCGATACGGCGGCGCGGTCGCCGCGTGCGGGCTCGCTCAGGGCATGGATTTTCCGGCGACGGTCGCGCCGTTCATTCTGCGCGGCGTCGCGCTGCTCGGCGTCGATAGCGTCTACGTGCCGCGCGAACGGCGCATCGCGGCGTGGAATGCGATTGCGGCGGACGTGCCTGTGGAGACCATCGAGCGCGTCGCGAGCACCATTTCGCTCGCCGATGCGCCGGAAAGCGCGGCGAGCCTGCTGCGCGGCGAGATCAAAGGGCGCGTGATCGTGGATGTGAACGCGTGACCGCGGCGGCGGCGGTTGGCGCCGTCAGAACGTGCTCCATCCGCTCGCATCAGCTTCAGCGGTTGCCACTTCCTTGCGGACCGGCGCGGGCCGCGTTGCCTTGCGCGCGACGACCGGCGCAGGCGCCGCAACAGCCGAACCGCCCGCTTCGACGCTGAAGAACGCCATCACTTCGTTCAGCTTGCGTCCCTGTTCTTCGAGCGCCTGCGACGCGGCCGCCGCTTCCTCCACGAGCGACGCGTTCTGCTGCGTCACTTCGTCCATCTGCGTGATGGCCTGATTGATCTGCTCGATGCCGCGTCCCTGCTCCACCGACGCGGCCGCGATTTCCTCCATGATGTCGGTCACGCGCGCGACCGCCTGCGTGACTTCGCTCATCGTCGAGCCCGCTTCACCGGCGAGCGCCGAGCCGTCGCGCACCTTGTCGACCGACTCCGCGATCAGTTCCTTGATCTCCTTCGCCGCCGTCGCGGACCGCTGCGCCAGACTGCGCACTTCCGTTGCGACGACCGCGAAGCCGCGTCCCTGTTCGCCCGCGCGCGCCGCCTCGACCGCCGCGTTGAGCGCGAGAATGTTCGTCTGAAACGCGATGCCCTCGATCATCCCGGTGATCTCCGCGATCCGCGCCGAGCTGTCGCTGATGCCCTGCATCGTCGACACGACGCGGCCGACGTCATCGTTGCCCTTGCGCGCGACTTCCGACGCATTCGATGCCAGCGAGCTCGCCTGCTGCGCGTTGTCCGCGTTCTGACGAACCGTCGACGTGAGCTGCTCCATGCTGGCTGCCGTCTCCTGTAGCGACGCCGCCTGTTCTTCGGTGCGCTGGCTCAGGTCGGTATTGCCCACCGCGAGTTCCTTCGCCGCGCTGCCGACGGCACCGCCGCTTTCACGCACGAGGCTCACGGTATCGGTCAGGCGCGCGTTCATGTCGGCGAGCGCGCGCAGCAGATCGCCGGTTTCGTCCTTCGTCTCGGCGACGATCCGGCTGCGCAGATCGCCGCGCGCCACGGTCTGCGCGATCCTGACCGCTTCGGCAATCGGCGCGGTGATGGAACGCGTGACCGCGATGCCCGCGATCACAGCGAACAGCCCGCCGAACACGCTCAGCGCGAGCAGAAAGTCGCGCTGCGCCTGATAGTTCGCCTCGAATTGACGCACCATGTCGTCGCGGCGCACCTTCGTGTAGGCCGCGTAGTCTTCGGTCGCCTTCACGAGGCGCGCGAGCAGCGGGCGGCAATCCTCGTCGAGTTTCAACACGGCCTCGTCGTGACGGCCCGCGAGCGCGAGCGCTTCGATGGCGGTCGCAACCGGGCCGTACAGCGCCTCGACGCGCGTCATTTCGGCGACGAGACTGCGCGCCTTGTCGCTCGCGTCGCTTGCGGAGGCGATCATGTCCTGCAACTGCTTGAGGCGCGCCTGGACGTCCGCGTGCGCGCGCTCGACGTCGGCTTTCTCCAGTTCGACATCGGCCGGCTTCGTGACCAGCACGAGATTGCGCGCTGCGATGGCGCGGCGGTCGACGGCGGCGCGGACCTGCGCGGCCACGTCGGCGCGCGCGTTGATGCCGTGCACGTAATGCGCGAAGCCGTCGGTCGCCGTGGACAGCGCCCGCAGCGACATGCCCGCGACCAGCACGAGCAGCACGGCGAGCAATCCGAAGCCGGCAATCAGTTTGTTCTTGATGGTGACGTTGCGGAGATTCACGCTTGGGCTCTCTCAGGTCCGGAAATTCGTTGTGTGCATGGCGCTCACGCGCTTCGGCGTGAAAAAGCACGCGCGAACGTTTGCTGACGTCGCATCGTGCGTTCGTTTTTTATTACGGCGCGGCGAGCGCAGGTCTGAAGGGCTGGACCGGCGAATCGTCGATGCGCTGTCCATGGAGTGCCGGTCGCGCGATCGGCGATACTGACGCCTTTCCCCGCTCGATTTCCTCATGACCGATCCGCTCGATATCCGCACGCCCGAATTCGACGCCGCGTTGCGCGCGCTGCCGCCCACGCCTGCATCGTCCGCCGACGTCGCCACCGACGAGACCTACTGGGACGCCGTGCGCGCGCTGTATCGGCAGACGGATGCGGTCGTCAATCTGGAGAACGGCTACTGGGGCGCGATGGCCGAGCCGGTGAAGTCGGTGTTCCATCACTGGATCGACCGCCTGAATTTCGAAACGACGACGCTCGTGCGCCCGCATTGGGGCGCGATCCACGACGGCCTGCGCGAGCGCGTCGCGGCGGCGATGGGCTGCGGCGTCGACGAAATTGAACTGACGCGCAACGCGACCGAGGCGCTGCTCGCGCTCATCAGCGGCTACAACCGCCTGTCGCCGGGCGACACCGTGCTGTACAGCGATCTCGACTACCCGTGCGGCAAGGATGCGATGGAATGGCTGCGCGAGCGGCGCGGCGTGACGCCGGTGCGGATCACGATTCCCGAACCGCGCGCGAACGAGGATTTTCGCCGCGCGGTCATCGAAACTTACGCTGAAGCGCTGCGCCGGCATCCGCGAACGCGGCTCGTGCTGCTCTCGCACGTCTGCTTCGCCACCGGCCTCGTGATGCCTGTCGCGGAACTGTCGGCGCTGGCGAAAGAAGCAGGCGCGGACGTGATCGCCGATGCCGCGCATTCCTGGGGCGCGCTCGACTTCGACGTGCCCGCGCTCGATGTGCCATTCGCCGCGCTGAATCTGCACAAGTGGATCGGCGCGCCGCTCGGCTGCGGCGCGATCTTCATCCGCCGTGAACATCTGAACAACATCGATCCGTATCTGGGCGACCGCGCCTGGCCCGCCGACGACATCCGCTCGCGCGTGCATACCGGCTCGCCGAACTTCGCCGCGTGGGCCACGGTGCCGGCGGCGCTGGACTTGCACGCGCGCATCGGCGCACGTGCGAAGGAAGCGCGTCTGCGGGCGCTGCGCGATGCGTGGGTAAAGCCGGCGCGCGCGCTGCCGGGCGTGCGCATTCTGACGCCGGACGATCCGTCGATGGCGGTCGGCATCACCGCTTTCCGGCTCGACGGCCAGAGTGCCCGCGCGACGTGCGATGCGCTGCGCGAACGCTTCGGCATCTTCACGGTGACGCGGCCGGGTCCCGACGCGGGAGACGTGGTGCGCGTGACGCCCGCGCTGTTCTCGCGGATGTCGGATGCAAAGCGGTTGGCCGAGGCGCTCGGCGTGTTGTCGCGCGAGGCGAACTAGGCGGGGCGCGGCTTCGCTGATTGCGGATGGTGCATCGAGCCGTGCAATGAGGTCGCGTAGGCCTTCAGCGCGGGCGACGAAGGTTCAACATTTTCACAGTGACCCGGCCCGCGCGACGCCCGCGTTGTTCTCGCGGATGTCCGATGCCGAGCGGCTCGCCAAGACGCTTGGCGTGGCTTGGCGTGTTGCCGAACCAAGCGAGCTAGGCGGGCGCGGCTTCGCCGTCCACCGGCCTCGCGTCGACCCGCGCGATCAACATGCCCAGCCGCTCCGAGGTTGGCGCTTCCCCGTCAGCGCGCGAGGCAAGCTAGGCGGGCGCGGCCTGGCTGATTGCCAGCGCCCCGGACGGAGCACGACGCTTCCGCCTTCGCGCGGTCGGCGAAGGTTCGACATCTTCACCGCAACGCGGCCCGCGCTGTTCTAGCGGAGGTCGGATGCCGAGCGGCAGGCCGGTGCTCAGAGTGTTGTCGATAAGAAGCTAAGCGGGCGCGGCCTCGCTGCCTGCCGATCGCGCGTCGAGCCGCTCGATCAGCTCGCCCAGCGCCTCGGAGCACGACGCTTCCACCTTCGCGCGGTCAGCGAAGGTTCGACATCTTCACCGCAACGCGGCCCGCGCTGTTCTAGCGGAGGTCGGATGCCGAGCGGCAGGCCGGTGCTCAGAGTGTTGTCGATAAGAAGCTAAGCGGGCGCGGCCTCGCTGCCTGCCGATCGCGCGTCGAGCCGCTCGATCAGCTCGCCCAGCGCCTCGGAGCACGACGCTTCCACCTTCGCGCGGTCAGCGAAGGTTCGACATCTTCACCGCAACGCGGCCCGCGCTGTTCTAGCGGAGGTCGGATGCCGAGCGGCAGGCCGGTGCTCAGAGTGTTGTCGATAAGAAGCTAAGCGGGCGCGGCCTCGCTGCCTGCTGATCGCGCGTCGAGCCGCGCGATCAGTTCGCCCAGCGCCTCCGAGCACGGTGCTTCCACCTTCAGCGCGAGCAGCGCATCGGCGCGCGTCTTGCCGATGTTGATGGCCGCGATCGGCTTGCCGCTTTTCGCGGCCCACTCGCACAAGCGGTAGCCGGAATACACCATCAGCGACGAGCCGATCACGAGCATCGCGTCCGCGCCGTCGAGCGCGCTCGCCGCGTCCTGCACGATCTCGCGCGGCACGCCTTCGCCGAAGAAGACCACGTCCGGTTTGAGCAGCCCGCCGCAACGCGTGCAGCCGGGCACGTCGAACGCGCCGAAGTCCAGGTCTTCGATCAGCGCGTCGCCGTCCGGCACGGCAGGCGCCGTGTAGCCCACGAAGTCGGGATTCGCCGCTTCGAGCAGGCGTTGCACGTCCGCCCGCTCGTGCCGCGCGCCGCAGTCCATGCAGCGCACGCGGCCGATGTTCCCGTGCAGTTCGATCACGTCCGGATTTCCGGCGCGCGTGTGCAGTCCGTCGACGTTCTGCGTCACCAGCCGATGCACGCGCGAGCGGGCCGCCAGCGCCCGCACCGCGTGATGCGCCGCGTTGGGCCGCGCGCTCGCCACCACCGGCCAGCCGATCAGGCTGCGTGCCCAATAGCGCCGCCGCGCGTAATCGGAGTCGAGAAAGTCTTTGAGGAGAATCGGCGCGCGGCCGGTGCGCTGGCCTTCGCGATCGCGATAACAGGGAATGCCGGACTCGGTGCTGATGCCCGCGCCGGAAAGTACGAAGAGCCGCGGATGCCGCTCGACAAAGTCATGAAGTGAAAGCACGTGCTGTCCTTGGTGCGCAAAAAAACGCGCGGTAGTTGCCGGTGCGGTATCTTGAAAATATAAGGCTTAATGCCGACCGATGCACCGGCCTTACCACTTCGTCGATTCTGGAATTGGCTTGACCAAACGGCGGCGCGCCGATAGATTGATGCGCTGCCCCACCTTATTCGAACGAGAGACACGATGCTGACCGTCATCTGCGAAACCCCCGGCACCCTCAAGGCCGAAGAACGCGCGAAGCCGCAGCGCGCCGAGAACGAAGTGCTGCTGCGCGTGAAGCGCGTCGGCGTGTGCGGCACGGACCTGCACATCTTCACCGGGAATCAGCCGTATCTGTCGTATCCGCGCGTGATGGGCCACGAGTTGTCCGGCGTGATCGAGGAAGCGGACGCCGCGAGCGGCCTCAAAGCGGGCGATACCGTCTATGTGATGCCGTATCTGTCGTGCGGCAAGTGCATTGCGTGCCGTCAGGGCAAGACCAACTGCTGCGTCAACATTCAGGTGCTCGGCGTGCATCGCGACGGCGCGTTCACGGAATATCTGAATCTGCCCGCGCAATTCGTCCATAAGGCCGAAGGCGTCACGCTCGATCAGGCGGCGATGGTCGAATTTCTCGCGATCGGCGCGCATGCCGTGCGCCGCGCCGACGTGCAGCCGGGCCAGCGCGTGCTGGTGGTCGGCACGGGACCGATCGGGATGGCGGCGATCACGTTCTCGCGGCTGCGCGGCGCGAACGTCACCGCGCTGGATACGCGCGAGGACCGCCTCGCGTTCTGCAAGCGCGAACTCAAGGTGAACGCCACCGTGCAGATCGGCGAGCGCGACAAGGAGGAGTTGTCGCAACTGACGAACGGCGAGTTCTTCGACGTGGTGTTCGACGCGACCGGCAATTCGCGCGCGATGGAGCGCGGCTTCGAGTTCATCGCGCACGGCGGCAAGTACGTGCTCGTTTCGATCGTGCCGGACCGCATCTCCTTCGCCGATCCCGAGTTCCACAAGCGCGAGGCGACGCTGCTCGCGAGCCGCAATGCGACGCCCGAGGACTTCGAGACGGTGCTCGCCGCGATGCGCCGCGGCGACGTGCCGACGGATGCGCTCAACACGCATCGCATGGCGCTCAACGATGTGCCCGCGCAGTTTTCGTCGTTGCTGGACCCGAAGGCGGGCGTCGTGAAGGCGATCGTGGAGTGCTGAGGCGCTGATCTGGCCGGCTGCGCGTAGCGCGGCTGGCCTTGGGGGTGGCACATCGGTCTTGAAGTATTGCCCGCTACTGAGGCCGCGCCGTTTGCGCTGAAACGAACGGCGTCAACCCGATCGTAAAACTGCAGAACTGCTACTGAGGCCGGCTGCGCACGTAACGCGGCCGGCCTTGAGCGTCGTGCCACGGCTCGGCGGTATCGCGCCAGATCTCATACTCGGGCGGATACAGCCCGATCTCATCGAAGATGCCGGTCGGCACTTCGATCTCGGGCACGCCATCGAACGCGAGATAGACCGGCGAGCCGCACGTCGGACAGTGATGGCGGCGGCCCGTCGCGGAGCTTTCCCACCCGATGGTATCGCCGGACACCTCCACCGCGTCGCGCGCGAAAATCGCGTACACGCCGAACGGCGCGCCGTGGATGCGGCGGCACGTCATGCAGTGACACAGATTCACCTCGTTCGGCTCCGCGAACACGCGCACCCGAACCGCGCCACACGCGCAATGTCCTTCGTGAATGAATTGGCGGCTCATGCATCGCTCCCGGCGTTGCCTGCTTCGCCGCAATCTCGCGACGAAGCTCGAGCGCGCTCAGGCGCTCATCGCACGAAGTATCCGCGGTTTTGCATGCACTCGCTGTACGCGCGCCAGTAGCGGACCATCGGCGGCTCGGGCGGCGGAAGCGGCGGCATCTTCATGTCGCCGCTATAGAGCGCATGCGATGCGCCGCTCGCCATGCCCGGCATCGCCGGCATGCCTGCCATGCCCGTGCCTGCGGCGCCGGACGCCGCCATTGCCGCCGACGCGCCGCGCGGCGCCGATGCGCCCG
>NZ_JALQDC010000024.1:0-208475 GCF_023631445.1 Caballeronia sp. GAWG1-5s-s
CGGCGCGGGTGTGTCTTTTTGGTTTGTTAGAGATAATTTGTACACGGGTTTTATGGGGGGGGGGGGGGGGGGGGGGGGGGGGGGGGGGGGGGGGGGGGGGGGGCGGGCGCCCCCCCCCCCCGCGACCGGTACTGTACACCCATACAGTACCGGTCGCAAAAAGCGGGCGAAGCGTTCGCCCGGCACTTGCAAGTAGCTCGCCCGCTCGACGTCAGCGCAAGTGAGCGATGAGCGCATCCGCGACGGCATCGGGCGCTTCGCGCGGCGGAAAATGCCCCGCGCCGTCGATCACGACGCGCCGATAGCCCGCCGTGAAGCAGCCTTCCTGCCCTTCGGACATCGAGACGTCGTCGCAGAAATCCGAGCCGCCCTGAATCATCAGCGCCGGCACGCCGATGCGCTCGATCGTCGCAAGCCGTTCGTACAACGGTTCGAGCGCCGGGTCCGACGGCTCATCGCTGCGCCAGCGGCGGCGATACGCGTTCAGCGTGATCGGCACCCAGTCCGGATTCTCGAAGGCGCGCGCGGTGGCGGCGAACTCCGCTTCGTCGAACCAGCCGGGCGGCGACCATGTGTTCCACTGGATGCGCGCGAAGCCTTTCGGATCGGCGGCGATCACGTCCGGCGCGTCATCGAGCGACATGAACCACTGGTACCAGAAGCGCCGCGCCTGCGCGAAATTCCGCGGCAACGTGAACTTGCCGCGCGGCTGAAACGCCAGCGCGATGGCAGCCATGCGCCGCACGCGCTCGGGGAACAGCGCGGCGAGCGTGTAGGCGGCGCGCGCGCCCCAGTCGTGACCGACCACATCGAAACGAGCGATGCCGAGCGCATCCGCAAGATCGATTGCGTCTTGCGCCAGCGCGACGCCCGAGCCGTCGCGGATGGTGCCCGCGCGCAGGAAGCGCGTGCCGCCCGCGCCGCGCAATTCCGGAACGATGGTGCGGTAGCCCGCCGCGTTGAGCCGCGCCGCGACGTTCGACCAGGCGCGCGCGGCGTCCGGCCAGCCGTGCAGCAGGATGACGGGCGGTCCATCGGCCGGGCCGGCGTCAGCGTAGGCGATATCGAGCGTCGGCGTTTCTGCGTGCAGTTCGAAGGTCAGCATGGCTCCTCCATTCGGGAAGCGAAGCGTCAATTCTAGAACCGCGTGCGATTCCCCGCCCAACGGCAGCGGCAATAGTGACACATGATGTCGTATGAGATGCGCTGCGCGGGTAATCGCTTCCTTACGGGAAAGTCCCGAGCGTGACGCTGATATGCATGCCTTGACGCACGGCCCGCGGCGTCGCTATTGTCACGACAGGAAAACGGTTTCTTACATGGGCGCTTACCCTTGCGACTGTCATACGACGTCGTTCGAAGCGCCACAGCAAAACCGGTGCATACCGGAATGGAGACAAGCATGAAACAGCGCCCCACCGCTCCCGCTTCTGCCCGCCGCCGCTCGCTGCTGAAATTCGCCGGCGCGTCGGCGAGCGCGCCGCTCATCGGCGGCCTCGGCAGTCTGAGCGTGCTCGCCGGCTGCGGAGGCGGCCATCACGATTCGGGCACCCCGACGACGCCCGAGGACCCGATCTGGGGCCCGTCCGGTGCCGCGACGCAGATCATCAACGCGCTGAAGAACGTGTCGACGTCGATGGTGCCGAGCCGCCAGTTCCTCGTTACCGACTACGGCGCGAAGCCGTGCACCGTGATCGCCGCGACGAGCCCGTACACCGATCCGTCGAAGTCGCCGCTCAGCACCGGCGCGGACCAGACGCAGGCGCCCGGCTCCTTCGACTCGCGCCCCGCGTTCCTCGCGGCCATCGCGGCGTGCAGCGCGGCGGGCGGCGGGCGCGTGGTCGTCCCGGCCGGCAACTGGTATTGCGCGGGGCCGATCATCCTGCAATCCAACGTCGACTTTCACCTGAGCGCGAATTGCGAGATCTTCTTCAGCCCGAATCCGGCGGACTATGCGAAGGACGGCCCGATCGACTGCGGCGCGAACGGCAAGCTCTACTACAGCCGATGGCAGGCCAACGACTGCCTGAACTACGGCCCGCCCGTCTACGCGCGCAATCAGACGAACATCGCGATTACCGGCGAAGGCGATACATCGGTCCTGAACGGTCAGGCCATGACGCCGTTCGCCGGCAGCGGCAATACGTCGACGTGCTGGTGGACGTGGAAAGGCAACAGCGGCGCCTACGGCTACGCAGGCTCGTCGACGCCCTCGCAGGCCTTCGCGAATCCGAACAACGTCGATCTGAAGACCGCCGTGCCCGGCATTTCGGATGCGCTCTACGCCAAGCTCACCGACCCCGCCACGCCATGGCAACAGGACCAGAACTATCTGCCCGCGCTGTCGGAAGCCGGCGTGGCGATCGAGAAGCGCATCTTCGGCATCGGACATTATCTGCGGCCGAGCATGGTGGAATTCATCGGGTGTACTAATGTTCTGATGCAAGGCTACCGCACCATCAATACGCCGTTCTGGCAGCATCATCCGACCGATTGCAAGAATGTGGTCATCACCGGCGTGACGGTGGACAGCATCGGGCCGAACAACGACGGCTTCGATCCCGACGCCTGCGACATGGTGCTGTGCGACAGCGTCACGTTCAACACCGGCGACGACTGCATCGCGATCAAGTCGGGAAAGGACCTCGATACGCAATACGGCCCCGCGCAGAATCACGTCATCCAGAACTGCACGATGAACAGCGGCCACGGCGGCATCACGCTCGGCAGCGAGATGGGCGGCGGCGTGCAGAACATCTATGCGCGCAACCTTCAGATGCTGAACAAGTTCTGGGCGACGAACTCGCTCAATATCGCGATTCGCGTGAAGACCAACATGAATCGCGGCGGCTTCGTGAAGAACTTCTACGTCGATAACGTGACGCTGCCCAATGGCGTGAGTCTGACGCCGTCGGGCTACGGCAGCAGCCTGCTCGCGGGCAGCCCGATCAACGCGACGGTGCCGCTCGGCGTGGTCACGGCGAGCGCGGCGAATCCGTCGGCGGCGCAAGGCGGCATCATCACGTTCGATTGCGACTATCAGCCGTCGAAGGACGCCATCCGCACGCGCCCGGCGCTGGTGCAGAACGTCAACATCTCGAACGTGAAGGCCAGCAACGTCACGCTGAACGGCGTCACCGGCTCATGTTTCCAGGCGATCGTCGCGCAAGGCCCCGTTGCGTTCGACTACAACGGACCCGCGCCGACGCCCGCGATTCCCGCCATTGCCGGCGTCACGATCACCAATTGCGATTTCGGCACGCCTGTCGCAGCGGGACCGGCCACGGCGACGACGCCCGGACCGATCTACGCGTACAACGTGCATGACATCGTGCTCAACAATACGGTGATCGCAGGGAAGACGTTGAATCAGACCATCACCGACGCGCGGTAAGAACCAGGCGCGTGCTGCGGCATTCACGCCGCGTCACGCGCCGATCAGCACGCCGGTTCTGATAGCCGTTGCACCGGTGATTCGTCCGATCGGCGCGCCTGCGTGCACGAAGCGAATGGCGCGTCGCATGTAGAAGACGCCATCGTTCTTCGTGGTGACGGTGGTCACGGCATCCGTCAGCGGATCGATGATGTCGAGCACCGCATCGCCCGCCTTCAGCATCGCGCCGATTGCCGCCCGATACACGACGATGCCGCTCACCGGCGCCGTCAGTTGCTCGCTGCCTGCAAGCGGCGTCGCGGCTTGCGCGAGCGGCGGCAGTTCGCGCGCTTTCCCTTCCATCACGCCGCGCGCGATCAGGAAGTCGACGATGGCTTCTGCATCGCGCTCTGCGTGTTCATAGTTCACGTCCCGCTGGCCGCGATGCTCCAGCGTCGCCGCGATGTTCGGCGCACCGAGCGGCGTGCCTTCGCCCAGCAACGCACGCACTTCGTTCCACAGCAACGCGTGAATCTCGTCGAACGACTGACCGCCGGAATCGGTCGCGAGCAGCACGCCGTTCGCGCCGAGATAGCGGCCAAGCGGCTCGATGGCGGGCCAGCTTGCGGGACTGGTGTAGAGATGCATCGTCGCTTCCCGCGAGCAATGCAGATCGAGCACGATGTCCGCGTCCGATGCGTGCCTGAGCAACGCGAGCCGCAACGATTCGAATTTGTTCGCGGCGGTCATTTCGCCGAGCATCTCGCGCACCGTCGCGCGCAGAAGCCGCGTGTTGTGCGTGGCATCCGTGGCCGACAAGCGTGGACGAATGCGTTCGACCAATGCGCTCGCAGGCGGCATCGGAAAGTTGCGGTTGAAGTTGTGCCCGCTGTCGCTCTCGAAGCGCCCGAGGAATTGACCGAACACATGCTGCGCTAAGCCGATGGGATTAGCCACCGGCACGAGCACGACTTCGCCGCGCACGCGCCCGCTCGCTTCGAGTTGCTTGAGACGCTGCTTCAGCCGCCAGGCCGCGAGCATGGCGGGCGTCTCGTCTGCGTGAAGCGATGCTTGCACGTAGACCTTTTCGTGGGCATGCGGTACGCCGAAGTGAAAGCCGACCAGTTCGCGCGTGGTGCCGAGCGTCGTCGTGACGAGCGGCGTGCGTTCAATGCGCATAGTGAGTGGTTCGTATCGATTGCATTCGCTCGGAGTCGCGTTGGATTACCGCGACGACCGAGGCCGTGTTCGCGCGATGCACTGCATCGCGCGCACAGATTATCTCGCGCTCGAACCACTGGGGCTAGCGCTGCATGCCTGATTCAGCAGGCAGGCTGGCACCCGCGCAAACGCCGCTTCAACGCGATGCGTGACGCGAAGCCGAATGCGACTTCTTGCCCGCAGCGTTCGCGCGTCGCGTGGCCCAGCCCTTCTTGGCGGCGGCGGAACGGTCGGCGGCCGAGCGGCGGCTTGCACTCGCGTGCGCCTGCTTCGACAGCGACTTGTGCGACGCGGCCTTCGAGCTTTCGCGCTTGAGCACGCGCGTGGACGTGGCGGATCGCTTCGCCTTCGACTCGGTGCTCGGGCTCTTCGTCTTGCGATGCGCGGCCTTGGTATCCTGCGCGGCTTTCTTGCGCGTGCCTTCGGAGGCTTCGCCCTTCTTCGGCGTCTTGAGCTTGACACCCGCGCGCCGCGCCTCCGACAAGCCGATCGCAATGGCCTGCTTGGCCGACTTCGCGCCGTGCTTGCCTTCGCGTACGTGGTCGATCTGCTCCTTCACGAACGCGCCCGCCTGCGTGCTCGGCGACTTCCCTGCGCGCTTGGCTTTCTCGGCGCGTTCGAGGGTTTTCTTCTCGGGCATGTCGGTGCTCCTTGTGGCGTGGAGATGCCGATCGAGCGAGCAACGGATGTGCCCGCTTCATTCGCCTACGTCTTGGCAGCCGTTATTGTGTAAGCCGCAGGATGCCCAGCCCGGTCGCGATTTCCTGGAAGATGGTGTCGAGGTCCGCGTTCGACGGAGCATGATAGTAATTGCCCGGCGACGCGCACGACTGCATCGTCTTCACCGCCGCGCTGCTGGTCGCGCCCGTGCCGAACGTGATCCCGTAAATGATGATGCCTTGCGCCTTCATCGCGCTGCATACGCCCAACTGGAACGCGTTGATGTCCGTGACCGAGCTCATCTTTCCGTCCGTGAGCGCCGTTCCGTTCGAACGCGTGACGGTCGGCGCCCGAAGCGTGCCGTTCGCCACGCCCGACAAGCCGTTGAACGCGGTCAGCGGCATGAGCCCGTCGGTGCTCCCCGGATCGTTTTCGCCGTCAGTCAGCAGAATCGCCACACGCAGCAGGCCCTCGTTCGTCTCCGGACGCGGCAGCGAACTGTCCGTCGAGATCCAGCCGTTGCCTTTCGAGACATCGTTGGACCAATCCGACGACAGCATCCGCCAGCCCCACAGCAAGCCGGTCGGGATGATCGTGGAGCCGTTCGCCTTCATCGCGTTGATCGAATTCGTGAGCGCAGTCTGATTCTTCGTCAGGAAGATGGCCGGTTGAATGCCGCACGGGCCGTTGCTCGCGCCCGAGGCGTTCGTGTTGCCGTTCTGATAGATCGTCGTGGTGCCGCTCGTCGTATTCGGCTGGAACCACTGGCTCCAGATGCCGGTGGCCGATCCGCTGCCGCACTGCGTCGAAGTGCCGTTGGTCTGGCGCGTCAGCGGCACGCCCATCACCGTCTTGGTCGATACGACGCTGGTGCAATCGCTCTGGTTATATGTCGTGATCTTGAAACCGGTCGGCGGCACGTTGTAATAGAACGGCGTGAATCCCGGCGTATCTTTCGGGGCATACGCCTTCGGATAGAGATTGCCGCTCGCGTCCCGCGGCTCGACGGCGCAGCCCTGCCAACCCGATTGCGTGATGCTCGGATTCGGCGCCATCGACATGTTCGTCGGGTTGTAAGCGAACCTGGGCGTCATCCAGCTGGAACTGCCCGAAAGCGCGCCCGTCAGATTGACGACCGTCGTGAACGGCACCAGACCAATGTAGGAATCGCCGTTGGGCTGATTGAAGATGCTCGTCACGAGATGCTGCGACGCGGCCCTCAAGCCCTGAATCTTGCTGCCTTGCGACGAGTCGGTGCTCGCGGGGTCGGCCATCGAACCGGTGTTGTCCAGCACCATCACGAGTTCGAGCGTGGTTTTGGGCGAGTAGATCGCCGTATTGTTCGCGGAAATGGTCATCGTGTCCTGCGGACCCGCGCCGGCCGCATTCGTGCCCGAAATCAGCGCGCCGAAGATATTCGACGCCAGCAAGGGCAGCGTGCCCGAGGCGGACAGCTTGACCGTGAAACCGGCGCTCGCGTCGCCGGAAATGTTGGCCGTGAAGCCCGTATCCGGCATCACGAGACCTTCGTAGCCGGTCGGCATGTTGGCGTCGTAATAGGCGCGCGCGTCTCTCTGCCATTGCGCGACGTCCTGCATATTCGGCTGCGCGTAATGGCGGATGTTCGCCGCGGCCGAAAGCGTGGCGACGTCGAGCGCCATCTGCATGTGCGCCTGCATCAATTCGTACTGGATCATGCCGAGCGACATGCACATCGCGCCGGCCATCACGCTGGAGCACATCGCGAAGAACACGCCGATCGCGCCACGGTCGCCGCTGAACAGCGCAGCGGCGCGCGCACGCAGAGCGTCGGCCGGTCCGGCGCGGAACATTCTGCTGGTCATCATGATGCCGCCAGAGTCAAAGGCTGCGGCAAGCGCGGACGGACGTAGACGCGCCGCGAGATGATCTGCGTGCCGGGCGCATCGGACCAGAAGTTGGCCGTCATCGTGAACGGGTTGTACGCCAGATAGACCTCGACCACGATCGCGGAATCGCCGTTGCGGAACGGCCAGCCCGACGGCAACGCGTTGGTCTGCGTGACCGCCGGGTTCTGCGAGGCCATCGTGCTGCCCGACCACGGCGCTTTCGCCTGCCACAGAAGTTTCGGCGTGCCGGCCGCCATCGTCGGCGCGGAGACGGGCGTGCAACCGCTGCTGTTGTCGCAGATCGAGCTGACCACCACCATGCCTTTGCCTTTCAGATCGTACGGCTGCGCGAGCAGCGTTGCGGCGTTGAAGATCGAGCCGAGATTGTTGGAGTTCGAGGTGCTCGCATTGTTGATGACGGTCTGCATCTGACCGATCGAATCCGCCAGCGTGAACGCCGTATGCTCGACCACGCTCACGGCGCGAATGTACATATAGACCTCGGCGAACCCGAGCATCATCATGATCATCATGGGCGCGACAATGACGAATTCGATCGACGCCGCTCCGCGCTGCGACCGCAACACGCGGCTGAAGAACCGGCCCATCGCGCGGCGAGGCGTCCGCCCGGCCCGGTTCCGCGAAGAAAATCTCGACGCGCTCTTCATTTTTCGTTCTGCACGAGGTAATTGCGTGAATACGTGAACGTGCTGCTCTGACCGAGCAGTCTGGGGATGCCCGTGAAGCTGTTCATCGTCAAGGTGATGTTGTAGGACACGACATCGCCGTAACCGCCCATGTTCGCCTGCGAACTGCTCGTCCCCACGTTGTTGTAAGTACCGTAGTTCAGCGTAGTGACCGTCACTTTGCCGCCCATGTTGGTCCAGGGCTTGAGCACGCCCAGAATCTGCGCCTGCGCCTGCTGCGCGCGCGTGTTGCCGTTGCTCGGCGCGCTCGTCGTCAGGCCGACGCGCGACGCCTGCTGCGCGGCGATCTGCACGGTAGCGTCCACGATCATGTCGAGCGCCAGTTCGATCGTGCCGAGCACGATGAAAATGGCGAACATCATCAGGAACGCCATTTCGATGGCGGCCACACCGCTGTCGTCACGCAGCAACCGCGCGCCGATACGAGCGGCGGCCAGGTCGCCCCGCTCGCGCGATGGCGCAACGCGCGGCGCGGTCATCGCAAGCTCGCGGACTGCACGGTCGCATCCTGCACGACGCCGACGGTCGCGGCGGCTGCGGCCCGCCCCTCCGACGGCTGCGCGAGGCGCGCGCGCTGGATCTCGTAGTAGCGAAGGTTGTCCTGCACCGACGCCTTCGGCAGATCGCGCGAGAGAATCTCGGACGCCGCTTCCGTATTGCCAAGCAGGCCATACGCGAGCGCGAGATCCTGACGAGCCTGCGACGGCGCTTGCGGGTAGCGGGTCACGTCGAGCAGCACGTTCGCGCCCGCGCGCGGATCGCCGCCGAGAATCAGCGACATGCCGAGATTCACGGAAAGCATCGGGTCGCCAGGATTGGCCTTCAGGGCTTCGCGCAGCACGGCTTGCGCGCCCGCGTGGTCGCCCTTCAGGTCGAGCGCGGCGCCCAGCCCGGCGGACGCGAGCGCATCGCCCGCTTTCATCGCGAGCACGCGGCGGTAAGTGGCGATTGCGTCGTCGAAGCGGCGTTGATGAATCGCCACGCGCGCGGAGCCGATCAGCGGCATTCCCGCGGTCGGATCGATGGCGCTCGCCTTGTCGTAGTAGACGCCCGCGCGCGTGTAGTCGCCCACGGCGTAGAGCGTGTTGCCCAGTCCGGTGAGGCCGGGCACCGAACGCGGATCGGCCTTCACGATGCGGTCGTAGAGCGTCGTCGCCAGTTCGACGTTGCCGGATTCGATGGCCGTATCGGCGAGGCGCAGTTCGCTCATCGCGCTGGGCGACGTGTTCTGCGTGACGGGCCGCGCCTCCGCCGTCTGATGTACCTTGGAGGTCGTCGTGCAGGCGGACAACGCGCCGGCCAGCGCGATCGCGCATACGGTGATCACCGCGCGGCTGAGTTCGTGGGCGCGCGCCACGGAGAGAATATGAGCTGCTTTCATTGCTTGGCCAACGCGTCCATGAGCTGAATGATTGACGGCCCGGCTGAAATCACCATGACCGCGGGAAGAATGAAGATCATCATCGGCACGACCATCTTCGGGGCGAGCTTGGCCGCTTTCTCTTCGAGCGAAACCATGTGCGCGAGGCGCTCGGTTCGCGAGAGCGTGCGCAACGCCTGCGTGATCGGCGTGCCGTACTTCATCGACTGATTGAGCGTGGAGATGAGCGCGCGCACCGACGGCAGATCGATCCGTTCGCCCAGCGCCTGCAACGAGCGCATGTTGTCGCCGGAGAGCGTCAGCTCGTCCGCCGTCAGCGAGAGTTCGTCGGAGAGCGGCGGGCAGATCAGCTTCATTTCGTCCGCCACGCGGCGGATGCTCACGCCCAGGCTGTTACCCGCGTTCGTGCAGATCACGAGCAGATCGAGCGCATCGGGCAGGCAACTCTCGATGGCCTTGCGGCGGCGCATCGAGAGAAACGCCAGGATGTATTCAGGGACGATCATGCCCGCCACGAACACGCCGAGCATCAGCATGCCGCGCACGGCAGGATAGCCGCCGACAACCGGGATGTTCGAACCGAGCATGACCATGGCCGTCGCGCACACCAGACCCGTGAGGAACTTCGCGGCGAGCAGGATCGACACCGCCATCTTGCTGCGATAGCCGCCGCGAACCATTTCCTTTTGCAGCTTCATGCGGTACTTCGCGTCGAACAGCGGAAGGCGGTCGCCGATGCGCGCGAACAGCGCGACCGCGCGGCTGCGGATGCTGGTGTCGAGCACTTCCGTGACGTCGGCGCCACTGACCGGCTGTGTGATCGCCACGTTGCGCACGCGCTCCGCGATGCGGCCGCGCAGGCCGCCGAATTTCGTCGCATACCAGATCGCGATGCCCGCGACGAGCGCGAGCAACATCGACAGGTTGACGATGGCATCGAAGTTTTCCTGGCTCATCGCGAGGTATCCATCTTGGACATCTTGTTGACGATCGAAATGCCGATCACGAGCGAAATCGCCGCGAACGTCAGGCATTTCTGGCCTGCCTGCGTGTCGAACAGCACCATCAGGTATTCCCTGTTCAACAGATAAGTGCTGAGCAGAATGATGACCGGAATAGCCGCGAGGATTTTCGTCGTGATGCGCGCCTCGCCGGTGAGCGCTTTGGTCTTCTGACGAATTTCGCGGCGCGTGCGCACGATGCCCGACAGGTTTTCGAGCGTTTCGCCGAGTTGACCGCCGGTCTCGCGCTGCAACAGCAAACACACGCAGAAGAAGGAGAAGTCCGCAATGCCGATGCGCGCGACCGCGACCGAAAGCACTTCCTCGAGATCGAGGCCGACTTGCAGCGAATCGCCCATGATCTTGAACTCGCTGCGCAGCGGTTCCGGCACTTCGCTCGCCGCCGAATGGATCACATGCGTCACCGGCACGCCCGCGCGCACCGCGCGCACGATCAGGTCGATGAGGTCCGGAAAGCCATCGAGGAAACGCTGGCGGAACCGGTTGACCAGAAAGTTGTAGGTGCGCACGACCAGAAACGCCGGCAGGCCGACGATCAAAAGCGGCGGCACGAACGACGGCAGCGGCGCATAGTCGGACATCAACACCGCGACGATCTCTCCGAAGACGGCGACGGCCACGACGATACGAATGCCGTTCGCGCCCGCGACCGTGCGCAAGCGCGCGATCTTCGGACTGAGCCAGCGCATCAGCGCGTTCTGTTCGCGCTCGACCTTGAACAAGTCTGTGTCCAGCTTGAGCGTCTTGCGTCCCTCGACGAAGAACGCCTCGGCCATGCGCGACTTGATGCGCGCATCGGGCCGCTGTTTGCGCATGTCCTGCACCACCAGCGCCATCACGCCGAGCAGCAAGGTGACGATAAATGCGCACCCGGTGAAGAGATCGGCGGTGTTCATATGCGCATCGCCTCCAGCAGCGCGTCTTCCAGGCCGTAGTACGCCGCGCGCGCCGAAAACGCCGGGCGCACCGCGGACGACTCATACACGCCCTTCACTTCCTCGCTGTAAGCGCTGGCGTCATAGCGGAACGTGAACAGATCCTGTGTGATGATGACGTCGCCTTCCATGCCCACCAGTTCGGTGATGCGCGTCACGCGCCGCATGCCGTCGCGCATCCGCTCGATCTGCACGATCATGTGCACTGCGCTCGCGATCTGACGCCGGATGGACATGAGCGGCAGGTTGCCGTTCGCCATCATGACCATGCTTTCCAGACGCGTGATGCCGTCGCGCGGCGTGTTCGCGTGGATGGTGGTCATCGAGCCGTCGTGGCCGGTGTTCATGGCCTGCAACACGTCGAAGGCTTCGGGGCCGCGCGTTTCACCGAGGATGATGCGGTCCGGACGCATCCGCAGCGCGTTTCGCACGAGATCGCGCTGCGTGACCGCGCCGAGTCCTTCGGCGTTTTCGGGGCGCGTTTCGAGGCTCACCACATGCGGCTGCACGAGCTGCAATTCCGCCGCGTCTTCGATGGTGATGGTGCGCTCGCCGAGCCCGATGAAATGCGACAGCGCGTTGAGCAGCGTCGTCTTGCCGGAGCCCGTGCCGCCGGACACGATGATATTCAGCCGGCACGTGCTCGCGAGCTTGAGCACCGTCGCCATCTCGGCGGACATGTTGCCCTGCTGCGCCATGCGATGCAGCGTGATGTTGCGCTTGGAAAACTTACGGATCGAGATCGACGTGCCGTGGATCGCGAGCGGCGGCAATACGACGTTGACCCGGCTGCCATCGGCGAGACGGGCATCGACCATCGGACTGCTTTCGTCGACGCGCCGCCCCACGCCCGCCGCGATCCGCTGCGCGACGTTGACCACGTGCGCGTTGTCGCGAAACTTGTAGGGCGTGAGTTCGAGACGGCCGTGCCGTTCCACGAATACCTGGTCGGGACCGTTCACCAGCACGTCGGTGATGGTTTCGTCGGCCAGCAGCGGTTCGATCGGGCCGAGGCCGAACATGTCGTTCAGCAGTTCGCCGACGATCTGCGCCTGCTCCGCGATCGTGATGTTGAGCCGTTCGCGCTCCGCGATTTCGAGCACGAGCGCTTCGACGCCCGGCTTCATCTGCTCGCGCGTCTTGCCGACCGCCGCCGAGGCGTTCATCGCGCCGAAAACGCCGGTCCGGATCACCTTGAAGAGATCAGAGCGCACCAGCACTTCGTTGCCTTCAGGCATGCCGGGACGCGCGCGCGTCGGCGCGGGCGCCGGCGTGGGGACCGCAGCCGGCGCGTGTTCGGCGACCGCCACGCCCGCGGCGTTGTCGACCGGATTGACGCTCGGCTTCGCAATTTGCTTCTGCCCGAACATCAGCCTCTCCTCAGCTTGAACTTCTGCAGGAACGAACGCTCCACCATCGTGTGCTGACCGGTCAGATCAGCGGCGATTCGCACCACGCTCTGAGTGAAGCCGTTCTGCGATTTGTCCTTGGGCTTCTCGCCGAGATTTTCGGCGACCGCCACGGCCTTGGATTCGAACGGGATTTCGTGCAGCACGGCGCGGCCGATGGCGCCGACGAAATCCGCCGGCTGCACCTTTCCGGCCGTCGCGGCATTCGGGTTGTTGAGCAGCAACGAAGTCGGCGGATTGTTGTCGCGATCCTCGATGTGGCGCAGCAGTTTGATCGTTTCGCGCGCCGAATGCACCGAGCGGTCCGCGACGATATAGCAACGCGACGCGTGATCGAACGCTTCCTGCGCGAGCGCATCGGCGGGGCCGGGAATGTCGATGATGACGTAGTGGAAGCTGTCGCACAGCACTTGCAGCACGCGCGCGAGCGATCCGGGTTCGAAGGCCGGCGCCGCGCGGAACGGACGCTCCGCCGTCAGCATGAAAAGACGCGTGCCCTTGGCGACGAGCGTGCGGTCCACGTATTGCGGGTCCAGCCGATGCTGATTCTCCAGCACGTCGGAGAGACCGTTGTTGCTTTGCAGGCCGAGCATCACGTTGGCGGCGCTGCCGTGCAGATTCAAGTCGACGTAGGCCACCCGGCGATGCGTCTCGTCGGAGAGATAGCGCGCGACGTTCAGCGCCAGCGTGGTCACGCCCACGCCGCCACGCGAGCCGACGAACGCAATGGTCTTGCCGGCGCGCGACATGACGACATCGCTCACCTTGCCGCCGGCCACGTTGACCGTGCGCTTGAGCAGTTCGACCGTCAGCGGTTTGACCAAATAATCGCGCACGCCGAGCTTCAAGAGGCTGCGGAACAGGCCGACGTCGTTACGCTCGCCGAGCGCCACGACCTGCACCGACGGCTCGCAGACTTCGGCCAGACGTCCCAGATCGGACAGCGGCATCACCGAGTCCTGCAGGTCGATCATCAGAAAGAGCGGCGAGCGCTCGATCCTCTCCAGATACGCAATGGCGTCGTCGACGGTGCCGACCGCGATATGGACGTGCGGCATCGCCTGTTCCAGCACGAAGCTCTTGAGCACCTGCTCAGTCGTGCGGTCCGAGACGAACGCGATGAAGTCCGCGGCGCGCGCCGCCGTCTTGTTCTTGCTCTTCAGGAAAGGAAGGTCTGTCGTGCTCATGGTCGTGCTCGTGAGATGGCATGCATCACTTGGCGTCGCGCGACGTGCTCTTGTCGAGCGGAATCACGTGGTCGGTCTGGTAACGATGCGCGGCGCTCGCGGCAACGGCTGCATCGGCGGGGCCGAGCGTGCGCGGATGAACGATGTCTTCCGGATGCGCCAGCTGGGCCGCGAGATTCGTGTACGTCGCGCAACCCCACTGCATGCTCGGGCGGTGAATGCCGGCATCCGTCAGCAGTGAGGGGCGCGCCAGGCTGTCGCAATCGGGCGGCGTCGCGGAGCGGCCGTCGTAACCGATGACCGTTTCGTTGGGCATGTTGCGCGGCGGCTTGAAGCAGCCCGCTGCGCCGAGCGCGATCGCGCAGGAAAGAGAAAGCGTGAGAATGCGTGCGTGTTTCATGGCAATGCGCTCAATAGACATATCCGGCCGCGCCGACGAGACGCGGTTCGCCGGCCGAAGGCGCGTCGGTGCCCGTGCGGCGCTGGAAGCCGTACTCCACGTCAGAGCTCGGCGAGATCAGCGAATCGAGCGGCGAGCGCAGCTTCGCGGGATCGGTCGGCTCGACGATATAAGGCGTCACCATGATCACGAGTTCGGTCTTGTTGTTCTGGTAGTTCGTCGACGAGAACAGCTTGCCCAGCACCGGCAGGGAACCGATACCCGGAACCTGGGAAACGATGTCCTGCGCATTGCTTTGCAACAGGCCGCCGATCGCGAAGCTCTGGCCGCTGCCGAGTTCCACGGTGGTATCGGCGCGGCGCACGGAGAGGCCCGGCACCGTAATGCCGTTGGTCGTCACGCTCACCGAGGTATCGATCTGGCTGACTTCTGGCCGCACTTTCAGGCTGATGCGATGCTCGTCGAGCACGGTCGGCGTGAAATCCAGCTTCACGCCGAACTGCTTGAATTCGACCGAGATCGCGCCGTTGACTTGCGAGACCGGAATCGGAAATTCGCCGCCCGCGAGGAAGCTCGCCGTCTGACCGGACAGCGCAACGAGATTCGGCTCCGCGAGCACGGTCAGCAAGCCTTCCTGATTCAGCGCATCGATCATCGCGCGGATGTCGACGTTGTTCGTGCGGAACGCGCCGAACAGCGAATACGCGTTGTTGCTCGGCAGGTTAACGGGATAGGTCGTCTGACCGGCCGCGTTGGTGAGCGGCTGCGTCAGGTTGTAGATCGAGCGGCCGCTGTAGATGCCGCCGAAGAAATTGCCCGCCGCATTGCCGATCGACTGCCAGTTGATGCCAAGCTGCTGCGTGATGTTGCGGTCCACTTCGGTGATCCGCACGCGCAACTGAACCTGCTGCGGACGATCCACCGTCATGCGGTTGACCAGCACTTCCTTGTCCGCGAGGAACGGCGTGACGGCTTGCACGACGGCATCCGCTTCGAGCGAGGTATGAACCTGACCGGTCAGGACGAGCGAACCGAGCGTCGTGCCGATCTGGACGTTGAGGTCCGGGAAGCGGCTGGCGATGGTGCTGCGCAGGAGCACCATGTCGCGCGCGACGACGATCGTGCGTTGCAGGATCGGCTTGTTGTTCGCGCCGAGCGCGTAGAGCGTCGTCGTGCCCGACTTCTTGCCGAGCACGAACACCGCTTTCGGCGACGGAACGTGCACATCGGCGACCGTCGGATCGGCGACGAACACGGACGACGCTTCTTCGTTCAGGCGCAGCAGCGTGCCCTTGCCTGCGTCGATGTTGAGGGGAGCGTAACTATCGGCTGCCGCCGTCGCGTCGGCCGCGACCGGCAGAGCCTGCCGGTTCGCGACGCGCGCCTGTGCCTGATAGGCCTGCTGCGCGGTGGGCGGCGGTTCGGCGGCGTTCGACGTTGCGGGCAGCGTCGCGGCAAGTGCTGCGGACAGCGCGCCCGCGCACGCCACGGCTTTCGCCGCAACGTTTGCATCGACAAGAACCGAACTCGACTGCTTATTCATGACTGTATACCTGGCGATTCACTCTGTACCCGTGCTTACGGCATCAACGCGCGGGGACTGTAGGGAGAGGAGGCGCGCCAGAGACGGAATTTGCCGCAACCGACGTGGTCGCGCTCCCCGCCCCACCTGCCGCGTTGTCCGTCTTCTCCGAACCGCGATAGACCGTCACCGTATGCGGGAGCGGCGGCGCGTACGGACCGCCCGTGCTCGCCTCGGCGACGCGGGCATGGGGCAGCGCGCGCACCGCGCGGGAAATGTCGCCGGCCCAGATCGGCGCGCGTTCCGCCGACGAAACCGGGATAGCCGCGGATGCCGCCGGGTCGCGCGTGACCGTCGCGAAACTGCGCAGCGCGAGCGACAGACTGCCCAGACGCGCGGCGACCGCGACGACTTCGCCCATGCGCGGCGTGACTTCCAGCGTGACCGTGCGGGCGGGCGTGACCGTTTCGGGCGCCACGCCGTTGTTCTTCGGACGCTTGATTTCGGAACCGACCGCGAGCACGCGGACGTGCTCCACCACCGTTTCGCTCGATACTGCGAGGTCCGGCGAATCCGTGCGCCGGTCCATTTGCTGTGTCAGCAAGAGATCGACGTAATCGCCCGGCTGAATCAGGCCGGCGTTGCCGGAGACATCGTCCACGGCGACCGACACGGCGCGCATTTCCGGCTTCAGCGTGGCCGCGAGAAAACCCGGCGCGCTCGGCAGAATGACGTCGTCGCCGGTGAGAATCGTGCCGCTCGTCACCGGATGGCGCAGCAGCGCGCCCTTCAGGTCGGCCGAGCCCGGCGCGCCCTGCACGATGGCGTTGGCCGGCACCTCGGTGGCGGGGATCGCTTTCCAGCCGATGTCTTCGTCGCGCAGCAGAAGTCCCTGCGGCAGATCCGCCGCGCTCACCTGCACCTTGGCGGTGGTGATCTTGACTTCGCTCGGTTTGGACGAGCTGGCGACAACGACGCGCACGATGAGCGCGATGAGAAGTGCGCCGACGAGCAGTACGGCGAATTTGATGATGTTGGACATAGCGACGCCGTCCTATCGCGTCAAGATCAAGGGAAGCACAACGGGCAGCACGATGACAGCGATGCCGCCACAGGCGAGCGCGACGCCGTAAGGCACGCCGCGCGCTCCGGAGAACAACGCCAGCGCGCGCATGGGCATCGCGTGGCGATCGGGATTCATGTTTCGCGTGGCGAGGCTGATCAGCGACACGAACATGCCGGTCACCGAAATGAGGCTGAGTGCCGGCAGCGAAAGACCGACGCCCGCCCAGAGAAAGATCACCGCCGCGAGCTTGGCGTCGCCGCCGCCCAGCATCCGTGCCGCGAACAGCAGCGCGCAGACCAGGAACACGCCGATGGCGACCACGAGGTGGGCGATCATCGTGTCGAGCGGCATGTGGCGCAGAACCGCGTCCACGAAGAACAGTCCTCCAATCACGAGGACGATGTTCGTCGGCAGTCGCCGTGAACGAATGTCGATGACCGCGAGCAAAACGAGCGCGCAGAACACGACGAGACGAATGGCGATGGACAAGGTGAGCACGATGAAGCCGCGAGGTGAGTTAAGAATGGAGCGGAGAACCGGACGAGAAACATCCGGGCCTCCGGAGGTACGGCTATTACTTGCCTGCCGCCTTCACGTCGTTCGTGATCGTCGTCCACAGACCCGTGAACGCGCTCTTGAACGTGGTCATCGAAGCGGTCAGCGCCACGACGATGATGCCGGCGAGGATTGCGTATTCCATGGCGCTGACGCCACGCTCATCACGCGTAAAAGCTTTCGCAAACTTGAGCATTTTTATTCCCTTGATACGAGTTGAAGTTACGTGTGGTTTTCCGGTGAGAGAGGCGCCGGACACGACACATCCTAGCTACACCTCGATGCTTCGACTTCGTCGTTCAGAGGCCTGAACAACCCTCAATTCGAGGCTTTAGCGGACGTGTGTTCCTTCGCTAACGGCCCGGAGGCGGGAAACTTTAGATTCGTCGTGGAATTCAGTGGGGGGCAACCGGCGATTTCGTACTCGGACGTCTGGAAACGCGTTTGTACGGCGCCGTGCGACGCGAGCCGCATTGCGCGGCGCGTAGAAAGGTTTAACGTTTGCGCTAATTCAGCGCGGCGAAAGGAAAGAGACCAAAGCACTGCACATATTCATTCCAAGTACTGGCGAGTCGGAAATTAATACGTAGTGCCGCCGATTCAATGTGCAAAGGCTGCCACCGGCGAGATGCATCGTCGCTTTGCTTCGACGTCGATCGCGCTTGGATTCGCGAGTGTTATGTCAGCGTATGCTTTTTGTCGTCTTCCCGATCGAAGTCCGACAAGTCGATGTCTTGTCCACCGTCTGTCGAGCGCAATTCACCGCGCGCTCTTTCCGCCAGTTTTTCATAACGCTTGCGGAAACGCGTGAGGTCCTTCTCATCCAACTCCTCCAGATCCAGCAACGCATTATGCGCACGCTCCGTCGCGCGTATGAGTTCATCGAGCTTGATCTGCATGGCCGCCGTGTCGCGGTTCTGCGTGTTCTGAATCAGAAAGACCATCAGAAACGTGACGATAGTCGTCGAGGTATTGATGACGAGCTGCCACGTATCGCTGAAGTGAAAGAGCGGCCCGGAGACCGCCCACGCGATGACCAGCACCACCGCGATGACGAACGTCGACGCCCGGCCCGTGATTTGCGATAGCGCATTGGAGAATCTGAGGAACCAAGACCTTTTCATCGCGCGTCTCCTGTGAGCGTCGTTGATTAGAATGATGCCTGTGAGCCCCAAAATCAAACATCCCTCCATCGACTTCTCCGCCGCATCGGAAGAAGTCGCGCGCCGCCTGATCGGCGCCATCTTCACCGTGGACGGCGTCGGCGGGCGCATCGTCGAGACCGAAGCCTATGACCGCGAAGATCCCGCCTCGCACACGTTCTCCGGCCCCACGCCGCGCAACGCGTCCATGTTCGGGCCGCCCGCGCATGCTTACGTCTATCGGTCGTACGGCATCCACTGGTGCCTGAACTTCGTGTGCCGCGAAGCAGGCCACGGCGCGGGCGTCCTGATCCGCGCGATCGAGCCGCTGACCGGCATCGACGTCATGCGCCAGCGGCGCGGCGTCGAACCGGTCAAGCTGCTGTGTTCGGGGCCTGGGCGGCTCGCGCAGGCGCTCGGCATCACGCACAAGGACAACGGCGCGTCGCTGCTCGAAGCGCCGTTCGACATTCAGCCGCCCGACGAGGCATGCGATGTCGTCACGGGTCCGCGCATCGGCATCAGCAAGGCGATGGATGTGCCGTGGCGCTTCGGGCTTGCCGGATCGAAGTTCGTCAGCAAGCCCTTTCCCAAGGCGTGATCAGTCCGCCGGGCGCAGCTTTCGCACTTCTTCGTCCGAGGGCTGGACGCTCGCGCCGTCGATATAGCGGAACGACGTCATCACGCCCTTGCCGTCCTTCTGCGCCGTGACGCCGACATAAGCGCCCATCGTCGATTGGTTGTCCTGCTTGCGATAGACGATCGGACCGAACGGCGTGTTCACCGGCAAGCCCTTAAACGCGGCGGCGAGCTTGTCCGCGTCCGTGCTGCCCGCTTTCCTGAGGCCATTGGCGAGCGACATCATCGCCGTATATCCGACAACCGAGCCCAGGCGCGGATAGTCGTGATACTTCGCTTGATAAGCGGCGACAAACTGCTTGTTAGCCGGGGTGTCGATGGCATACCACGGGTAGCCCGTGACGATCCAGCCGACCGGCGCTTCCGCCCCGAGCGGATCGAGATAGTCGGGCTCGCCGGTCAGCAGCGACACCACCGCGCGATCCTTGAAAAGCCCGCGCGTATTGCCTTCGCGAACGAACTTGCCGAGGTCCGCGCTGAAGAGCACATTAAAGATGGCGTCGGGCTTCGCATCGGCGAGCGCCTGCGTGACGGCGCCTGCATCGACATTGCCGAGCGGCGTCGCCTGTTCCGCGACGAACTCGACATCGGGCTGCGCGGCCTTCAGCAAGCGCTTGAATGTCGCCACAGCCGACTGACCGTACTCGTAGTTCGGATAGACGAGCGCCCAACGCTTCTTCTTGAGCTTGGCCGCTTCGGGGACGAGCATGGCGACCTGCATATACGTCGACGGCCGCAGGCGATACGTGTATTTGTTGCCATCCTGCCAGACGATCTTGTCGGTGAGCGGCTCGGCGGCGAGGAAGAAAATGCGGCGCTGCTTCGCGTAGTCCGCAAGCGCGAGGCCCGTGTTCGACAGATAGCCGCCGAACAGGAGCTTCACCTGTTCGCGCGAGACGAGTTCCTGCGCGACACGCACGGTATCGCCGGGATTGCCGTTGTCGTCGCGTGAAACGACTTCGAGCTTGTCGCCGTTTATGCCGCCTGCCGCGTTGATCTGTTCGAGCGCGAGATTCCAGCCGTTCCTGTAGGGCATGAGAAACGCGGGTTGCGCCTTGTAGCTATTGATCTCGCCGATCTTGATGCTGTCCGCGTGCGCGGCGCACGCCGTGACGGCCGCAAGCGCTGCCACGCTCGCGCGCAGCACTCTTCCTGCTTGATGAATCATCGATGCTTCTCCTCTAACGATATGCTTCGGGCTCAAACGCCCAGATAAGCGCGGCGAGCGGCATCGTCGCGAACGAACGCCTGCATCGCTCCGGCATGGCGAACCTGGCCTTTTTCCAGCACGACCACGCGGTCGCTGACGAGTTCGGCGAAGTGCAGGTTCTGCTCCGATAACAGCACAGCGAGCCCTTCGCGCTTCAGTTGCAGAATCATATCGGCCATCTGCTCGACGATGACCGGCGCCACGCCTTCCGATGGCTCGTCGAGCAACACGACACGCGGATTGCCCATCAGCGTGCGCGCCACGGTCAGCATCTGTTGCTCGCCGCCGCTCATGCGGCTCGCGCGGCGCTCGCGCATTTCGCCGAGATTCGGAAACACGCGAAAGAGCGTGTCCGGCGTCCATCGCGGCGCGCCTTCGCGCGGCGGCTGGCGGCCCGTCTCCAGATTCTCCATGACGGTCAGGTCGCCGAAGATGCGGCGATCTTCCGGCACGTAACCGAGCCCGCGACGCGCGATGCGATACGGCGCCATTCCGGATATGTCCTCGCCCATGAACATGACCGTGCCGGTCACGCGCGGCAGCAAGCCCATGATGGCTTTCATGGTCGTGGATTTGCCCGCGCCGTTGCGGCCCATCAACGCGACGACCTCGCCCTGTCCGACTTCGAACGCGACGTCGAACAGAATCTGCGCGCGGCCATAGAACGCATTCAGCGCATCGATACGCAAGAGCGTCATCGCGCGGCTCCGTCGATCGAAACAGCGCGCGGCGCATACGATGCCCCCGTGCCCAGATAGACCTCGCGCACGCGGGCGTCGTTGCGGATCGCATCGGCGTCGCCTTCCGCGATCAACTGGCCTCGCGCCAGCACGACGAGCGTATCGGCATGTTCGAACACCACGTCCATGCTGTGTTCGGTGAAGAGCACGCCCATGTTGCGCTCTTTGGCAAGACGCGCGGTGAGCGCCATGAGCGCGTTGCGTTCCTCGGGCGCCATGCCCGCCGTGGGCTCGTCCATCAGCAGCAGCTTCGGGCGGTTGGATAGCGCCATCGCTAGTTCCACGCGCTTGACGTCGCCGTAAGCGAGCACCGCACAACTGCGCCGCGCGTGCGCCGCCATGCCGACGAGATCGAGTAAGGCCATGGCTTCGTCTTCATTCGATGACGCCACGCGCGAGAAGAAGCCGAACGCGCGCCGCTCGTGCGAGAGCAACGCCATCTGCATGTTTTCGAGCACCGTCATCGAGTTGAACGTAGCGGCCACCTGAAACGTCCTGCCGACGCCCTGCCGCCAGATATCGCGCGGACGTCTTCCTGTGATGTCGTGGCCGTCCAGATAGATGGTGCCCGACGTGGGCTTGAGTTGCCCGTTGATCATATTGAAGCACGTCGACTTGCCGGCACCGTTAGGGCCGATCAACGCGAGGAGTTGCCCTGCTTCGACGGAGAAGGACACGTCGTCGACGGCCTTCACGCCGTCGAAGGACTTGGACAGGTTGTCGATGCGCAGGAGCGTCATTGCGCCTCCGTGAACCGGTCACGCACGAAGCCTGCGATGCCTTGCGGAAACGCCACGACGAGCACGAGAATGGCCGCCCCGAGCAACGCTTGCCAATAGTCGGTCTGCCGCGCCACCGTGTCTTGCAACCACGTGAACACGGCCGCGCCGACGATGGGGCCCGCGAGCGTCTGAATGCCGCCGAGCAGCACCATCACGAGACCGTCCACGGAGCGACCGACGCTAATGGCTTCGGGCGAGATGTTGCCTTTGGAGAACGCGTATAGCGAGCCAGCCAGCCCGCATACGAGCGCAGCCGCGACGAAGGCGATCCATTGCACGCGGGCGACGTCGACGCCGATGGCTTCCGCGCGCAACGGCGAATCGCGTCCCGCGCGCATCGCGAATCCGAGCGGCGCAAAGAGCAGTCGTCGCAAGAGCCATACGCCAGCTATCGCGGCAAAGAGCGTGAGGTAGTAGAACGCAACGGGCGATGACAGCCACGGCGACGGCCACATGCCAAGAAGGCCGTTGCTGCCGCCTGTGACCGCGTCCCATTGATAGACGATCGACCACACGATCTGCGCGAACGCGAGCGTCAGCATCGCAAGATAAACGCCGGATAACCGCACGCAGAACCATCCAAAGACGATCGCACCGATGCCCGCGACGAGCGGCCCGAGCGCGAGCGCCGCTTCCATCGGCAAGGCCAGCGCCTTGAGAAAAAGCGCCGCGCCATAAGCGCCCAGTCCGAAATAAGCCGCATGTCCGAACGAATGCATGCCGCCCGGTCCCATGATGAAATGCAGGCTCGCGGCGAACAGAACGGCGATCAGGATTTCGACGAGCAACACGGGCAGATACGGAAACGCGCCGGCTGCCAAAGGCGCGAGCGCGAGCAGCAAGACCACGACGGCCCAGCCGAGTTTGACGCGGCGCGTTGCGGGAGAAAGCGGCCTGTCCGCGGGCGCGGCGGTTCGCGCAACGCTCTGCGCGCGCCCGAACAAGCCCCACGGACGAAACACCAATACGACGGCCATCAACGCGAATTCGGCGACGAGCGTGAACTTCGACAGCGAGAACGCGATACCGAAGACCGATACTTGCCCGATGCCGATGCACAGCGCCTTGATCTCCGCGATCAGCAAAGCCGCGACGAACGCGCCCGGGATCGAGCCCATGCCGCCGACTACGACGACCACGAACGCATTGCCGATGGTGTCGATATCGAGCGAAAGATTCGCCGGCATCCTTGGTATTTGCAGCGCGCCGCCAAGGCCGGCGAGGCATGCGCCCGCGAAGAAGACACTGGTGAAGAGCCACGCCTGATTCACGCCGAGCGCGCCGAGCATTTCGCGATCGGCACTCGCGGCCCGCACTAGCGTGCCCCAGCGCGTTCGAGTGAGCGCGTACCAGAGCACGCCCAGCACGAGCGGACCGGCAACGATCAGCACCAGGTCATAGACGGGCAACGCATGTCCGAGCAATGGCACGGCGCCCGCGAGATGCGGCGCGCGTGGTCCGAACAGATCGTCCGGTCCCCATAGATAAAGCGCGGCGTCGCGCAATATCAGTACGAGCGCGAAGGTCGCGAGTAGATGGAACAGCTCGGGCGCGCGATAGATGCGTCTCAGCACGCTGACTTCGATGATCGCGCCCAGTGCGCCGACGATCAGCGCCGCGCCGGCAATCGACGCCCAGAACCCCATGACGCTCGCCCCGAATCGGCTCGTCAGGCTATAGGCGACATAGACGCCCACCATGTACAGCGAGCCGTGCGCGAAGTTGACGATGCGCGTGACGCCGAAAATGAGCGACAGTCCCGAGGCGACGAGAAAGAGCGCGCAGGCATCGGCCAGGCCATTGACGAGTTGAACGAGCAGGTTGGCGAACATCGGGCGCGTGACGAGCTGGATTGCTGAATGGTTGACGGCTTAGGGAGCAAGCGGCGACGAGGCGACATTATCGGCGAATTGCGCGCCCTCTTCCTTATGCGAAAAAATGCTGGCGCCGTGATGACTCGCGCAGTCCCGTCACAAGCCGTTCTCCACCATCGACAAGAGCCGTGCGGCAAGCGGCTCGACCGACTCCGTGCCCAGCCCTTGCAGCGGTCCTTCGATCAGCAGCAGCGCAAAGCCGTGCACCGCGCTCCACGCGAGATATTCCGCGTCCGGCCGACGCCGCGCATCGAGCGCGCCCGCTTCCACCATCTCATCGAGCGCGCGGCTCAAGAGCTGGAACGGGTCCAGACCGCTCGGTCCCGTTCCGTACGGTTCATCGTGCTCTCTCCACTCCGCCTGCGCCGCAGCGAATGCCGTGCGGAACAAGCCCGTTTCCGCCTGAGCGAAGCGCAAATAGCCCGCGCCGATCGCGCGCAGTCCGGCACGCGCGGCATCGGCGCGACGGCGCTTCTTCGGGCGAGCGGCCAGTTCTTCTTCCATCGCTTCGGCCACCGACGACAGCGCCGCCGAGCGCACCGCGGACAACAGCGCGTCCCTGTTCTCGAAGTGCCGGTACGCCGCGTTCGGCACGACGCCCGCACGGCGCGTTGCTTCGCGCAAGACGATCGCATCGGGGCCGCCTTCGCGGGCGAGCTGAATGCCCGCGTCGATGAGCGCGCGCCGAAGGTCGCCGTGTCTGTAAGTGTTTCGCGGCTTGGTTTTTGTCATTGGATTGCTTGTTATCTCGACGGTGACGGTCGTATGTGGACACTGTCCATTATCTCTGCTATTTTTTGTGGACGCTGTACACAAGTCGAATTCGTCCGCCGAAGGGAGCGAACATGAACGACGAGAACGATCGTGCGCGTGACGAAGCGCGTATTCGCGAACTGACGGAAGCCTGGCGGCAAGCCGTGCTGGCTAAAGACGCAGCGGCGCTCGTCGCGCACTACGCGCCCGATGTCGTGGTGTTCGACGTCGTGCCGCCCGCTTCGATGACCGGCGTAGAGCGTTATCGCGAGAACTGGCAACGCTGGTTCGACAGCATCAGCGGCCCGCTCGCGTTCGACATCGTGGACATGCGTATCGCGGTCAGCGGCGAGCTGGCGTATGCGCACTCGCTCAACCGCGTGGCGGCGGGCGGACGCGACGACATCGTGCGCGCGACCGTGTGTTTCCGGAAGATCGACGGCGACTGGCGCGTAGTGCACGAACACGCGTCCGTGCCGCTCATGATGGACATGGACCCCGACGAAGCATCCTGACCGTCCTCACCCAAGGAGCAGACATGACAGTGCAACCGTATCTGTTTTTCGAAGGCCGCTGCGAAGAAGCGGTGTCGTTTTATCGCGAGCATCTGGGCGCGCAGGTGCTGATGACCATGCGTTACCGGGACAATCCCGATGCGGGCAAGCAAGGCGGCAGCGAAGCGGCGAGTGGCTGCAGCATGCCGCCCGGCTCAGAAGACAAGATCATGCATACCGCGTTCACCATCGGCGATTCCACGGTGATGGCGTCCGACGGCATGTGCAGCGGCAAGCCGAATTTTCAGGGCGTTTCCCTCTCGCTCACGGCAAACGACGAGCAACAGGCCGAGAAGTACTTCAATGCGCTCGCCAAGGGCGGGCAGGTTCAGATGCCGATGACGCAGACCTTCTTCGCGAAACGCTTCGGCATGGTTCAGGACATGTTCGGCGTGTCGTGGATGATCTTGGGCGGCGTGGAGCACCAGCCCGCGTGATGGTCGGCGCAAGATGCGGGGCGTAACAGCCTGAAACACCTGACGCGCATAAGGGCATTCGAAAACGTGGAACAATGTCGGCTGATATCCGAACACAGACCGACAGGAGCTTTCATGAGCGCCCCGCACACCCATCATCTCACCGGCTCGGACATGCCCGCTGAATCAGCCGATCGTCCGACGCGCGAGGAAGCCGAAGCCGCCGTGCGCGTGCTCCTGCGCTGGGCCGGCGACGATCCGCGCCGCGAAGGTCTTCTCGACACGCCGGCGCGCGTCGTCCGTTCCTACGAGGAGTTCTTCGCAGGCTACGCCGAGAATCCGCACGAGATTCTCGCGCGCACGTTCTCCGAGGTGCAGGGCTACGACGAGATGATCGTGCTCAAGGACATTCGCTTCGAGAGCTATTGCGAGCATCACATGGTGCCGATCATCGGCCGGGCGCACGTCGCCTATTTGCCGAATAAGCGCGTCGTCGGCATCTCCAAGCTCGCGCGTCTCGTCGATGCTTTCGCCAAGCGCCTGCAGATCCAGGAGAAGATGACCGCGCAGATCGCCGACACGCTCGAAGAAGTGCTGCAACCGCTCGGCGTCGGCGTGATTCTCGAAGCCGCGCATCAGTGCATGTCCACGCGCGGCGTGCATAAGGCGGGCGTCTCGATGGTGACTTCGCGCATGCTCGGCTCGTTCCGCGACGACCCTTCCACGCGGCGCGAGTTTCTCGCCATCGTCGGACAGCAGTCCGGCTTCAGCGTGTCGAATACCTGAAGAGGCTAATGAAAACGCAAAGGGCCGCGATGCGGCCCTATTGCGTTTCATGCGCCGAAGCCATTGCGCGGCGCATCGGCGCCCGTGCCTTCGCGCACCTTGCCTTGCGACACGTTGCTGCCCGGCGGAACGCTATGCGTCAACCAGACGTTGCCGCCGATCACCGAACCCTTGCCGATAGTGACGCGCCCGAGAATGGTCGCGCCCGCATAGATCACGACGTCGTCCTCGACGATAGGATGGCGCGCATTGCCCTTCACCAGCATGCCGTCACCACCGGCGGGAAAGCTCTTTGCGCCGAGCGTCACGGCCTGATAGACGCGCACGCGCTCGCCGATGATCGCCGTCTCGCCGATCACCACGCCCGTGCCGTGATCGATGAAGAAGCTGGGGCCGATGGTCGCGCCCGGGTGAATGTCGATGCCCGTCAGCGAATGCGCGATCTCGTTGATGAAGCGCGCAAGCAGCGGCACGCCCAGACGGTGCAGCGCATGCGCGAGCCGATGATGCATCATGGCCCACACGCCGGGATAGCACAGCAGAATCTCGGTGATGTGCTGCGCGGCCGGATCGCCCGAGAACGCGGCCAGAATGTCCGACACCAGCAGCGCCCGGATTGCGGGCAGTTGCGCGCCGAATTCGCGCGCGGTTTCGAACGCCTTCGCGCTCAGTTCGGCGTCGCTCGTCTCTCGATGTTCCGGCAGAAAGCGCAAGGCGCGGCGAATCTGCTCGTGCAGCAGGCGCAACGTGGTTTCGAGCGTCTGGCCGACGTAGTAATCCACGCTTTCGTCGGTGAGATCGGGCGTGCCGTAATGCGTCGGAAAGAGCGCGGAGCGCAGCCCGTTGACGATCTTCACGATGGCGTCGCGCGACGGCAGTTCGCGGATGCCGAGCGGATGCCGCGTGCGATGCAGTTGCTCGCGCGACTCGCGCAACTCCGCCACGATGCGCGACAAGCCCCATTCGCGCGGTGCGGGAGCGGTGACGGCGCCGGATGATTTGGGCGAAGTGCCGGGCGGCACGGATCTGCTGGGCGAAGCCATGTTCTGCGTATCAATCTCTGAGCGATGGTGACAAGCGCCGTGGCCGGCGCGGCGGACGAACGCCAAGAGTACCCGGTTTCGACCGACCGTGCCGCAACGCGCGCGCCGCACATCCAGCATACGTTGCGCGCAATCGTTTGCAAGCCATGGCGCGTCTTCCGGGCGCTAGACCGTGACGTGGCTCGCGTCGATCCAGCGCACGGCCCAGTCACGCGCGTGCGCGATGGCCTCGTCCTCGCTGCGAAAGCGCAGGTCCGCGGGAAAGAAGCGGTTCGCGACCAGTTCGCCGTCACTCGATCGCGAGATCACCACGTAAGGCTGGTACGTGCCTTCTGCCGTCCGTGCGGGCGCGCAGTTCAGCAGATAGCCTCTATGCGAAAAGGCGGCATCGTGTTGCATGAGTCACCCGTCTTAAAGTGCCCTGCTCGTTCGAATGGCATTGCTGTCACGCCGGCAGGTGTCCTGAACGCGCCCTCCTGAATTGCTCGCGTTGCGCCTATTGCGCTTTGCCGGCGACAAGCTACAAATAATACTGGTAGTGAAAGCCCTTAGTCTCGAAAATCGCCCGCGAAATTTTGGGCGGCCGGGACCATGTCCATCGGATGAGGGCGGCCGTTCCGTCGCTAAATAACCGGAACGACTCTTGCCGAGGCCCTTCTTTGTTTGCAGGAGGAACGCGCGATGAACAACGCCGAATCCAACGAGCCGCAAGATAAGCAAACCGGCCGTGCGGCCGACAGTCCAATCAAGACGCCGTCGACCGAGACGGCGCACATCCGCATGAGCGATGCGAAAGCGGCGGAGTCCGGCCGCGACGCGCGCCCGCAAAGTGCGCAAGGCGTGCCGGCAACGGCAGCGGCGACGGATGCCGCGCAGCGCCGCCCCCGTGGCGTCGATGTGCTCAACGACGACACGCTCGACGACACCGTCGATACCGACGCGAAGAACATTCACGCGAAACGCGAAGCGGAAATGCTCGCCCGCGAACCCGATGCCGTGATCTTTTCGAATGCCACGCTATCGAATCATGTGCCGGAGGCGAGCGGCGTCCTGGCCGGTTTCGATAGCCGTCCGGGGCAAAAGGGGTTCGCGCTCGCGGTGGCGAACGGGTATCGCGTCATCGATCGGGGAATGGTCGCGCCCGCGGTGCCGGACGTCGAGGAACATCTGCGCTTCGTCGCGCGCGATGCGCACGGCCACACGCTGGAGGGGCGCACGCACTATGCGCTGAACCACTTGCGGCCGTCGCGGCTGATCGTGATCGAACGGTCCTGACCGGCCTCAAAAGTTAGTCGGGCGGCCGAGCGCGCGGCCGCCCTCGCTGCGCTTACTTCTTTTCGTCCTTCTCGTCGTCCGTCTCGATGCGGGTCACGCCGCCCGTTGCAGGCGGATCGCTGGCCGGAAACGTGTCTTCCACGGCCTTGTCGACCGTGTCTTCATCGCGCTCGGAAGTCGGATTCTGCTCTTTCGTGTTGCTCATCGTCGGCTCCTTTTGTCGTGACGTCGATAGCACCGCAGCAAAGATCATTCCGAAGCCGGCGCGAGGCAGGCACAACGATTGCGCTATGCCTTCTGCTCTGATACGAGCAAAAACGAAAGACAAGAATCCGGGACCGCATACATTCGAATAAAGGGGAAGGCGATGACCACGAGTCAGACCTACGACGGCCTGAACGCCACGGATGAGACCGGCAACGACGACGCACTGCGCGAAGCGCGTCCCGCCGCACCCGAGCGCAGCGCGGCGCAACAACGCTTCAAGTCGGCGCTCGCGTGCCTCGGGGCGGCGTATGCGCTGTCGTGGGCGGAACTCGGGCTCGCGCTCGCCATGGGCTTTCCGGGCGATGCGGCGAGCCATCCGGTCGCCGCGTCGATCGTGTCGCGCGTGCTCGTCGGCTTGCTGTATGTGTGCGTCGCCTCTCGCTTGCAATGGGCGCGCTGGCTGACCGTCGCGCTTGGCTTCGTCACGGTCGTGCTGGTCGCGCCGACGCTCGCGCTGCAATGGCACGTGTTCCCCGCAGCGGCCGTCGTTTCGGGGCTGACGCTCGCGTGCCGTCTCGCCGCGTCGCTGTTCCTGCTCTCGCCGATGCCTGCGCGCCGGGCCGCCTGACACTCTCCCCTGCCGCGGCTTTTCATCCAGCCTTCGCGCGGGCACAATGCGTTGCCGTTCTTCCACTGCAACGCTTGCGAGGCTGCTCATGAAAATCGCTGTCATCGGCGCGACCGGCACGGTCGGCCGGGCCGTCTGCGCCGAATTCCAACCGCGTCACGAAGTCATCGAGATCGGCGCGACGCGTGGCGCGCATCGCGTCGATCTGCTCGATCTGGACAGCATCAAGCGTCTTTTCGATGCCATCGGTCGGGTCGATGCGATCGTCGCCACGGCCGGTCATGTCCACTTCGGCGAGCTCGTCAAGATGACGCCCGCGCAGTTTAGACTCGGCCTCGACGACAAGCTCATGGGCCAGGTCAACCTCGTGCTCACGGCGCGCGACTATCTCAACGACGGCGGCTCCTTCACGCTGACGAGCGGCATCGTCGGCGCTGAGCCGATCCGGCAAGGCGCGAGCGCGGCAGCGGTGAACGGCGCGATCGAAGGCTTCGTGCGCGGCGCCGCGATCGAACTGCCGCGCGGCCTGCGCATCAACGCCGTGAGTCCGACCATGCTGGAAGAAGCGCGCGAGAGCTTCGGGCCGTATTTTCGCGGCTTCGAAGCGGCGAGCGGCGCGCGCGTGGCATTGGCCTATAGCCGCAGCGTGGAAGGCGCGGAAACCGGCCGCGTGTATGCCGTGCATTGAGCGCGTCGCTCGCTTAAGCTCATCGCTTCTGTAGAAAGGAGCAACGCGATGGAATGGACTCGTGGCGAATGGCGCGTGACGACGGACATCGCTTCGTTCGACTTCGACGTAATTCACCGCTATCTGAGCGAAGTGGCGTACTGGTCGCCGGGCGTCGCGCGGGAAACGGTCGAGCGCGCGGCGCGTCATTCGCTCGCGTTCGGCCTTTTCGAAGGCGCGCGGCAGATCGGCTATGCACGCATGATTACCGATACCGCGACCTTCGCCTATCTGGCAGACGTTTTCGTGCTGCCCGAGCGTCAGGGCGCGGGCCTCGGCAAGTGGATGATCGAATGCGTGATGGCGCATCCCGACTTGCAGGGCTTGCGCCGCATGATGCTCGTCACGTCCGACGCGCATGGCCTCTATGAGCACTTCGGCTTTCGCGCGAGCGCGCATCCGGAGCGGATCATGGAGAAGATCGCGAAGGCTTAACCGCCCTTCGCCCCTTGCGTGTTCACATAAAGCGAATAAAGCCCGTGGCTCGCCGCCATGAAGAGCCGGTTGCGATGCCGTCCGCCGAAGCAGACGTTCGCGCATCGCTCGGGCAAGTCGATGTGGCCGATCGCCTCGCCTTGCGGCGTGAAGACGCGCACGCCGTCGAGCTCGGCATCGCCCATGCCCCAGCCGCACCACAGATTGCCGTGAATATCGACGCGAAAGCCATCGGGCGTGCCGGGACCCGCGTCGATGACTTCGCGCCGCTTGCCGAGCGCGCGGCCGCCGTCGAGCACGTCGAACGCGATGATCTTGCGCGGCGTCGAACGTGACTCGACCACGTACAGCACCGATTCGTCCGGCGAAAACGCGAGGCCGTTCGGCCCGATGAAGTCGTCGATCATCACGGTGATCTCGCCGCTCTGGCCGTCGACGCGATACACGCACGGCTTCAGTTCCGAGGGCTGCTTCTCGCCTTCGTAGAAGCCGTCGATGCCGAAGGTCGGATCGCTGAACCAGATGGAGCCGTCCGACTTCACGACGACATCGTTCGGCGAATTGAGCGGCTTGCCGTCATAGCGATCCGCGAGCACGGTGATGGAGCCGTCGTACTCGGTGCGCGTCACGCGCCGCGTGAGATGCTCGCAGGTCACGAGCCGGCCTTCCCGGTCGCGCGTGTTGCCGTTCGCGTTGTTCGACGGCTTGCGGAACACGCCGACCTGCCCGCTTTCCTCGTCCCAGCGCAGGATGCGGTTGTTCGGTATGTCGCTCCACAAGAGATACCGCCCGTCGCCGAACCACACCGGGCCTTCCGACCAGCGCGCGCCCTGATAGAGACACTCGACCGACGCCGATGCAATGCGCAGCGCGTTGAAACGCGGATCGAGCACGCGGATGGCGGGGTCGGGATAGCGGCGGTCGGAAAGGGTCATCGGTTTGGCTTTTATTGAAGGTTGGACGAAATACCGCAAGAGAACACGGCGTGGTCAGTTCGGCCCGAGTTCGCCATCGCGCAGGCGCCAGAGATTCAGCGGGTTTTCGTCGGCAAGCGCCTCGGGCAAGAGCGCCGCCGGCAAGTCCTGATAGCAGACCGGCCGCAGAAAACGCTCGATCGCCATCGCGCCGACCGATGTCGAGCGGCCATCGGATGTCGCCGGATACGGGCCGCCGTGAACCATCGCGTACGACACCTCGACGCCTGTCGGAAAGCCGTTCGCCAGAATCCGCCCGGCCTTGCGTTCGAGCACCGGCAACAAACGCCGCGCGAAGTCGATATCGTCGTTATCCATCAGCAGCGTCGCCGTCAGCTGGCCTTCGAGCTGACGCGCCACGGCGATCATCTGGTCCTCGTCCTCGCACGCGACGATCACGGACGTCGGCCCGAAAATCTCGTCGGCGAGATGCGGCGTCGCGAGAAACTGCTCCGCGCTCACGCGATACAGCGCCGGCAGCGCGCCGCTCGCCGCCTCCGTCTCCTTTCCCGTCGCGATGCGCTGCGCGCCCGAATCGTCGCGATGCCGGATGCCGTCCTCGTACGCCGCCGCGATGCCCGCGGTGAGCATGGTCTGCGCGTCCTTCTTTTCGAGCGCGGCTGTCGCGTGATCCACGAAAGCGTCGAGCTTGGCGTCCGCGAGCGCGAACACGAGGCCCGGGTTCGTGCAGAACTGTCCGACGCCGAGCGTCACTGAGTCGATGTAACCCGCCGCAAGCGACTCGCCGCGCGTGGCGAGCGCGCCCGGCAGCGCGAACATCGGGTTGACGCTGCTCATTTCGGCGAAGACCAGGATCGGCTCCGGGCGCTTCGCTGCGATCTCCATCAGCGCCAGCCCGCCGCGCCGCGACCCCGTGAAACCGACCGCCTTGATCGCCGGATGCGCGACGAGCGCCTCGCCGATGGCATTGCCCGCGCCGACGACGAGCGAGAACACGCCTTCGTGCAGGCCCGTTTCCGCGACGGCCTTCTGCACCGCGCGCCCGACCATCTCGGAGGTGCCGAGATGCGCCGGATGCGACTTCACGACGACCGGACAGCCCGCCGCCAGCGCCGCCGCCGTGTCGCCGCCCGCCACGGAGAACGCCAGCGGGAAATTGCTCGCGCCGAACACGGCGACCGGTCCGACCGGAATCTTCTGCAAGCGCAGGTCCGGGCGGGGCGCGGGCTTGCGCTCCGGCTGCGCGGAATCGAGCGTCGCGGCGAGCCAGCGCCCTTCGCGCACGAGCGACGCAAAGAGCCGCAACTGCGCGACGGTGCGCGCGCGTTCGCCTTCGAGCCGCGCCTTCGCCAGAGCCGACTCGGCCTGCGCGCGCTCGATGAGCGCATCGCCCATTCCGAGGATGTTGTCCGCGATCGCTTCCAGCAGTTGCGCGCGCGTCTCCAGCGGCGCCTGGCGGTACGGATCGAACGCGGCGTCGGCCAGTTCGCACGCGCGCGCGACTTCCGCCGCCCCGCCGCCGCCGAACACGGGTTCGAGATCGACGTTGCGCGCCGGGTCGAAGGCGCGCAGCGTGGCGTCCGTGCCCCGCACGGCCGTCGCGCCGATGAGCATTTCTCCGGTGATCATCATGGTGATTTCTCCGTGCTGGTGCTGCCGCCCGTCGCGGGCGCCAACGAGTGTGAACGTGCCGCGCACGCATTACGCGTGCCGCTCAGCCCTTGCCCGCCCGCCGGAACGTGATATGCCCGATGCGCCGCACGAGCAGCGCGGCGACCAGCGCGGCCACGCCCGTCAGCATGACGCCGATGTGCACCGACTGCACGAGCGCATCGCGGGCGGCGTCGAAGAGCGCGGGCGCGTCCAGCCCCGCCGCCGTCAGTTCGCGCAGCACGGTGTCGCGCAATGCTTCGTCGACGAGAATACGCGGGTCCGCGAAACGCGGCTGCCACTGCGCCGCCGCGCCCGCGCCGAGCACGCTGATCGTGCGCGTCACGACGCTCGCGTAGTGATGCGCGACGATCGTCCCCACGATGCTCGTGCCGAGCATGCCGCCCACCATGCGCGTCGATTGCAGCAGCGCCGTCGTGATGCCGAAGCGCTCGCGGCCCGCGATCTCCTGGCCGAACACGTTCATGTTGTTCAGGACGAAGCCGAGGCCGATGCCGACCGCGGCCATCGGCAACTCGATCCACACGTGCGGCGTCGTGGCGCGCGCAAACGCCAGCGCAATGGACGCCACCAGCAAGAGCAAAAAGCCGATGGTCAGAATCTTCGTCGGCTTGCGCAGATGGATCACGATGCGCGTGTTCACGAAGCTGCCGATGGCGATGCACGCGGCAATCGGCGTCGCGAGCAGACCGGCCTCCTGCGGCGAAAGGCCGAAGCCGCCCTGCAACAGCAGCGGCGCGAAGAAGATCAGCGAGAACATCACGAAGCCCGCGAGAAACGACAGGGTGAACAGCGTGACCAGATGCGGATCGCGGAAGATGTCGAGTGGCAGGATCGGATGCGTCGCGCGCCGTTCGCAGACCAGGAGCGCCGCCGCGCCCGCCACGACCACGCAGCCGAGCGCGATGTTGCCGCCCGAGAGGCCGCTTTTCGGCACGGACTCGATCAGCGACTGAAACCCGCCGAGCACGAGCGCGACGAGCGCCGCGCCGAGCCAGTCGATCTTCACGGCGCCTTCGCGCGGCCGGTGCAGATTCGGCAGATGCGCCCAGATGAAGTACAGCGCCGCCGCGCCGACCGGCAAATTGACGAGGAAGGTCGAACGCCAGCCCCAGTGCTGGCTCATCCAGCCGCCGAGCGACGGCCCCGCCGCCGTGCCGATGCCGTAGGCCGCCGCGAGCACCACTTGCCAGCGCACGCGCGTGCGCGGATCGGGGAACAGATCGGGAATCGCGGCGAACGCGGTGCCGACCATCATGCCGCCGCCGACGCCTTGCAGCCCGCGAGCCAGCGCGAGAAACAGCATGTTCGGCGCGAGCCCACACAGCACGGACGCCACGGTGAACGTGATCACCGCCGCGATGACGAAGCGCTTGCGCCCGAAATAGTCGCCGAGCCGCCCGAACACGGGCACCGTGACGACGGAAGCAAGCAGATAGGCGCTCGCGATCCACGCGTAATACTCGAAGCCGTGCAGTTCCGCGACGATGGACGGCAGCGCCGTGCTGACCACGGTCTGATCCAGCGCGACCAGCATGTTGACGAGGCCGATGCCGAGCATCGCGTAAAGAGCCGTGCGGAACGCAAGTGCGTGCGGAGGGGCGTCGGTCGTGCGGGCGTCGGTCATGCGGTCGGGTGTTAAGCGGGCGCTTAGTCGGTGGAAAGACGAATTGTACGGCGTTGCATGCGGCGGATCGACTCATCTCAGAAATGCGCGAGCCGCATGCGGAATGCGCGCGCTATCCTGCCCGTGCGTTCGGCCGCGCCCACGCGGCCGGCGGCGGCGAGACGCCGTCTCGCATTCGACATCGATCCAGGGAGCACACGCCATGTTCAAACGCATCCTCGTCGCCATCGACGGCAGCCGCACCTCGCAACGCGCCTTCCAGACGGCGCTCGATCTCGCGGTCAAGCACGAGGCCGTCATGCAGCCCTTCTACGTCGTCGAAAGCGGGCCGCTCTACATGGACGTGCCCGGCTACGATCCGTCGCCGTTGCAGGCCGGGCTCGCCGAGCAAGGCGCGACGCTCGCCCGCGAGGCCGGCGACGCGATGAAAGCGCGCGGCATTCCGGGCAGCGTCGTGACCGCCGACGCCACCGCGAGCGACGACGTCGCCTCGCTGATTCTCTCGGCTGCCAGCACGTTCAGTGCCGACCTGCTCGTGATGGGCACGCACGGACGCAAGGGCATGCAACGGCTGATTCTCGGCAGCGTGGCCGAGCGTTGTCTGCGGCAGGCCACGCTGCCGGTGCTGTTGATTCCGTCGGCGGCAGGCGTTTCAAACGTTCCGGACGCCGCGGATAACCCATGATGTAAGCATCCGGCAAGGCGCCGGGGCGCGGCATTTTTTCGCGGTGTCGGCAACGTCTGCTATGGGACAATCGTTTTGTCATTTATCAAGAAACGAAGTCCGCCATGTCCGATTCGACTTCCCTGCGGCGCCGGGCCGCGCATTGTTCGAGCTGCGCCATGCGCCATCTGTGCATGCCCGAAGGGCTGTGCGCGAACGATGTCTCGCGGCTGGAGAACATCATCTCGGTCACGCGCAAGATACGGCGCGGCGAGGCGCTGTTCCGCACGGGCGACCCGTTCGATTCGCTCTACGCCGTGCGCTCGGGCTCGCTGAAGACGCTCGTCACGCATGACGGCAGCCGCGACGGCGGCCGCGAGCGCGTCACCGGGCTGCTGCTCGCGGGCGACGCGCTGGGCCTTGACGGCATCGGCGACGGGCGGCACACGTGCGACGCGGTGGCGCTGGAAGACAGCACGGTCTGCGTCGTGCCGTACGCGCTTTTCGAGCGCATGTGCCGCGAAACGGACGCGCTTCAGCGGCGCATGCACCGCATGATGAGCCAGGCGATCAACCGCGAATCGGACCATGTCGTGCGACTCGGCATGCTGCGCGCCGACGAACGCGTCGCGCGCCTTCTGCTCGACATGTCGGCGCGGCTCGCGCGGCGCGGGTATGCCGCGACGGAGTTCACCATGCGCATGACGCGCGACGACATCGGCAGTTATCTCGGCATGACGCTCGAAACCGTGAGCCGCACGCTGTCGCGCTTCGACAAGCTCGGGCTCATCGAGGCGCACGGCAAATCCATCCGCATCCGCGACTTCGAGCGCCTGCGCAGTATCTGACAATCTGCCTGCCGCCCCGCCCGGCGTGGCTTCGCGCCGGATTCTTCGCCACGCCCGAACAAACGCCGGCCATTATCGGCTTGGCACGCGCCTCGCTTCGCATTAGTCTTTTGTGATTTCCAGGGCACAGCCTTGGCCTGCCACGGAGACCGAGCGACATGAATCGCGAACCATCCCTGCGTCATCCGCTGCTCGACCGGCTCGCCGAAGCGCGCCGCGTCACGGACGAACTCTTCGATATCGTCAAGCGCGAGCATCTGTACGACCGGCCGATCGCCGAGCGGCACCGTATCGTGTTTTACATCGGCCATCTCGAGGCGTTCGACCGCAATCTCTTCGACCAGCGCTTGTTCCATCTGCCGAACGCCCAGCCTGCCTACGACCAGCTCTTCGCGTTCGGCATCGACCCGGTGGATGGCGGCCTGCCGACCGACGAGCCCGGCGACTGGCCCTCGCTCGACGAAGTGCACGCGTACCGTGCGCGAGTGCGCGCGGACATCGACGCACGCTTCGATCCCATCACGCTCGTCGCGCACCCCGTTTCCACCGACGACTCGCCCGCGAAACTGCTGGAAGTCGCGATCGAGCATCGGCTCATGCACGCGGAAACGCTCGCGTACATGTTGCATCAATTACCGGTCGACAGGAAAAAAGCACCGGCCGATGCCGCGTCCGAGCGCACGTCGGACCGCGTCCTATCGCATGAGACCGTGCACGTGCCGGCCGGCAGCGTGACGCTCGGTCTCTCGCGCGAGAGCCAGCGCTTCGGCTGGGACAATGAATTCGGCGAAATGCGCGTGGACGTGCCTGCATTCGAGATCGACCGCTACATGGTGACGAACGGCGACTATATGCGCTTCATCGACGCGGGCGGATACTGGAATCGCGAACTGTGGAACGACGCCGACTGGGCGTGGAAAGAGGCGCAGCGCATCGCGCATCCCGCGTTCTGGGTGCGCGGCGACGAAGGCGCCGACAGCCAGCGCCCAACGGACTCGGGCTGGAAGCTGCGCACGATGTTCGAGGAGATCGCGCTGCCGCTCGACTGGCCGGTCTACGTGAGTTATGCCGAAGCAAACGCGTATGCCCGCTGGGCCGGCAAGCGCCTGCCGACGGAAGCGGAGTGGCAGCGCGCGGCCATCGGCGCGCCGCATGTCGCGGAAGGCAACTTCGACTTCCGCCGCTGGGACCCGACGCCCGTGCAGGCGCATCCGGATAACCGCAGCGACTTCGGCGTGGAAGGGCAATACGGCAACGGCTGGGAATGGACCTCGACGACCTTCGGCCCGCTCGAAGGCTTCGAGCCGTTTCCTTTCTATCTCGGCTATTCCGCCAATTTCTTCGACGGCAAGCACTTCGTCATCAAAGGCGGTTCTCCGCGCACGGCTGCATGCATGCTGCGCCCGAGCTTTCGCAACTGGTTTCAGGGGCACTATCAGTACGTCTATGCAGGCTTTCGCTGCGTGAACGCGCGCTGAGCCTCAACCGCCAAGCGTAGAACATTCGTTCGGTGAACGAATCGTTCTACCGCTTCGCCGCATACTGCTCCGGGAATGACGACGCTACGCGTCGATTCGTGCGACGAATGAATCCATCGCGGCGGCCACGCAGCGAGTGCATTTCCATTTTCGATGGTCTACCATCGGCCCTTGACGCGACCATTTCACCGAGGGTAGCCGATGCGAATTGCATTCATCGTCGACAAGTTGCCGGTTCCTTCCGAAACGTTCGTTCTCCGTCAGATGAAAGGCTTCGCAGAGCGCGGTCACGAGGTGTTCGCCCTGGCCGCGAAGTACGACGACTCTGCGGTGGATCCCACGCGGGGACGCGTGCAATTGCGCGTCTTTCGACAGGACGTCAGCATGCTGCGCCACTCCATGTCGTGCGCGAAGCTGGGCGCGCTCGCCTGCATCGACGACAAGCGGCGCAAGCGCCTGTCCGTCGCCCTCCGCGCGGCGGCGACCGGTTGCCGTTCTGCGTTCATCGACATCGTGTCGGGCGGCGACACGGAAGGCATCGACTTCGACGTGGTGATCGCGCACTTCGGCCCCATCGGCGTGCGCGCCATGTATCTGAAGGAAGCCGGACTGCTGACCGGGCCCATCGTCACCGTCTTTCATGGCGCCGACATGAGCGATCAGGCAGTCGTCGAACGATGGCTGCCGCATTATCGACGCCTCTTTCGCCTGAGCCCGCTGCTCCTTCCGATCAGCAATCTCTGGCGCAACCGGCTCATCGAATGGGGCGCGCCCGAATCGCGAACGAAGGTTCACCATGTGGGCGTCGAGACGCACCGGCTGACTCCGCAGGCGAGCAACCGCCCGCTGCATCGACCGCTCAAGGTGCTGAGCGTGGCCCGATTCACCGAGAAAAAGGGACTGGCGTACGCGATCGAAGGCGTGCGCAGTTGCCGGCATCCGGTGCAACTCAACCTCATCGGTTTCGGACCGCTCGAAGACGCGCTGCGCCGCGCTGCGTCGTCCAGCACGAACGAGATCAACTTTCTCGGCAAGTGCGCGCACGAGCGCGTATTCGAAGAACTGAAGAGCGCAGACGTGTTCCTGCTGCCCTCCGTCGTGGCCAGCAACGGCGACATGGAAGGCATTCCGGTCTCGATCATGGAAGCCATGGCGACCGGCGTGCTGGTCGTCGCGACCCGGCATAGCGGAATACCGGAACTCGTGACGCACGGCTTGACCGGCCTGCTCGTCGAGGAACGGTCGGCAAGCGGCATCGCCGATGCGCTGTCCGCAATCGTGGAGGGCAAGGTCGACGTCGAGGCGATCCGCAAGAACGCCCGTCGCAAGGTGGAGAACGAGTTCAACGGCCAGACGCTCGATGCGGATCTGGAGAGACTGCTCGTTCGAACGTTCGGATACGCTGCTCCCGCAGGCGCGGAAGACCACGCATATCATGGCGACGAGGTAGCAGTCGGTTGCAACCGTCCACCCAGCTAGCGCCTGCACGCTCGCTTGACTATTCCGGCGTCGGGCTCCTCGTCGAGCCGCGTCGCGTCCAGCATCCGAATCTCGTCACTGTGCTTTCCGATCCTAACTGAGCGAGCGTTTGAATCGACCGCTGACGATGGAGGCAAACGAATGACCGCCAGACAAATGCTCATTCACGGCATCAAGTATTGCTTGCCCGACAAAGTGTTATTGAGCCTCTACCATCGTCGCAGGATCGGGCGCTTTCCGAATCTGCGCCATCCCGCCACGTTCAACGAGAAAGTCTTGCAACGGTGCCTCGCGCCCGACCCGCGTTATTCTGATCTCTCCGACAAGCTGAAGGTCCGCGCCTATGTCGCGGACAAGATCGGCGAAAAGTATCTGATTCCGTTGTTTGCCGCGCCGTCCTCTTTCAGCCAGCGCGACTTCGACGCGCTTCCTTCTACCTTCGTGATGAAAGCGAATCACGGCTGCGGGTTCGTGAAGCTCGTCAGAGACAAGCGCGAGACCTCGTTCGAGGCGCTGAATACGCTGGCGCAGCGCTGGTTGTCGACGAACTTCTTCACGGTGGCGAGGGAACGGCATTATCAGGCGATCGAGCGACGCATCCTGTTCGAGAAGCTCCTTCTTGGGCCGGACAACAAGGTGCCGCCCGATATCAAGATCCATGTCTTCAACCGGAACGCCGACGATCCGCAGATCTTCATTCTCGTGATTTCGGATCGCTTCGGCGGGCATCCACGCGGGGATATCTACGACGCGCATTGGAACCGGCTCGACATCAAGATGGGGCATTACACGCGCAGCGACAAGCCCGCTCCCCGTCCACACAACCTCGATGAAATTTTATGGGTAGCGCGCACCCTGGCAAGCGATTTCGACTTCGTGCGCGTCGACCTGTATAACGTGGACGATCATATTTATTTCGGTGAACTGACGTTCACGCCCGGCGCGGGTCTTTTCCCGTTGACGCCTGACAGCGTCGATTATGAATGGGGCCGCCTGATGTGATCGCGACATCGCGGCTCACAACAGGTTCTCGATACGGATAGGCAATTCGCGCACGCGCCGGCCCGTCGCGTGCCATACCGCGTTGGCAATGGCCGCGTTCACCCCCACGATACCGATTTCGCCCAGCCCTTTCACGCCCAGCGGGTTCACTTGCGTATCCGTTTCCGGCAGCATGATGACGTCGATCTCGCCGACATCGGCATTCGCCGCGATCAGGTATTCGCTGATGTTGTCGTTCATGTACCGGGCATGCCGGGCGTCGATCTCGGTGGCTTCGAGCAAGGCCGCGCCGAAGCCCCAGATCATGCCGCCCATGTACTGACTGTGCGCCGTGAGCGGATTGACGATGGTGCCGGACGCGAACGCGCCGACCATGCGCGAGACGCGAATCTCGCGCGTCAGGCGATGCACGCGCACTTCCACGAAGTGCGCGCCAAACGCATACGCGGTGGCGTCGTCACGCTGATGACCGCGCATGATCGGCAGCTTGCCCGCGCGCAGTGTGTCCATGGCTTCGGCCTTGAGTCCGCGCGGAATATGCTCGCTTTCTGCGATGACGATCTCGCCGCCCGTGCGCAGGACGGCATCGTGCAACGGCTCGGAGACGTCGCCGGCACTCAGGCGGCCGGACGCGAAATGCATTGCCTGCGGATGGCGGCCCATGAGCGGCCCCGCCAGCGACGCGGCCCGCGCGAGCTTGTCGCGCAGCGCCTCGCACGCGGAGGCGACCGCGTGCGTGACAGTCGCGGTATGGCTCGATCCCGCCGCCAGCGCGGCGGGCGGATAGTCCGTGTCGCCGATGTGCACCTCGACCTGTTCGAGATCGATGCCGAGACAATGCGCCGCCGTCAGCGCGATGACGATGTACGCGCCGGTGCCGATGTCGTGCGCTGCCATATCGACGCGCGCCCGGCCATCGGCATGCAGGCTCACGCGTGCGGCCGTCGCGGCAATGTTCGACGGATACGCCGCGCTCGCGCAGCCCCAGCCGATGAGCCAGTCGCCGTCGGACATCGAGCCGGGCTGCGCGTTGCGTTCGTGCCAGCCGAAGCGTTCGGCGCCCGCATCGAGACACGCGACGAGCCGGCGGCTCGTGAACGGCTTGCCCGTGACCGGGTCCTGCGCGGTGTCGTTGCGGCGGCGCAGTTCGACCGGGTCCATCGACAACTGCGCGGCCAGTTCATCCATCGCCGTTTCCAGCGCGAACATATACGGCGTTTCCGGCGGCGCGCGCATGAAACCGGGCGTATTGCGGTCGGCGTGCACGACGTTCACCACGGTTTCGATATTCGGACACGCGTAGACGCGCGCCGTTGTTTCGGTGCCCGAAACGTTATACATGCTGGGTCGGCTCGTGAGTTCCCAGCCTTCGTGCCGCAACGCAACCAGCTTGCCGTCGCCCGTCGCGCCCAACTGCACATGATGGCGCGTCTCCGCGCGATACGTCGCGATGGTGTAGCTCTGGTCCCGTGTCGCCACGAGCTTCACCGGCCGTCCCACGCGCCGCGCGGCGATGGCGATCCATGCGGTGCGCGCCGTCGCATTGCCCTTGCCGCCGAACGCGCCGCCGACGAAGCGCGAGATCACATGCACCTGTTCGCGCGAGATGCCGAGCTGCTGCGCAACGTTGCCGCGCAGACCGTAGACGAACTGGCTCGGCTCCCAGATGGTCAGCCTGTCGCCTTGCCATGCGCAGGTGGTCGTGTAGAGCTCGATCGGATTGTGGTGCTGCGTCGGCGTGGCGTAGATGGCTTCGACACGGCATTCGGCGCCCGCGAACGCCCGCTCGAAATCGCCGATGCGGTAGTCCTCGTGCTCGCCCGGCTCGCGCCGTTCGCCCGCGACGCCCGCGCTGCCGAACGTGGCCGATGCCGGCGCTTCGTCGTATTCGATGCGCGTGCGCTGTGCCGCATCCCGCGCGATCTCATAGCTCGTCGCCACCACCACGCCGATGATCTGCCCGTCATGCCACACGCGATCGCTTTCCAGCGTGCTGGTCGTCGCGCCGCCCGCCTGCTGCTCCGGCGGCTTCGCCTCGCTGCCGACGTTCTCGTGCGTCAGCACGTCGAGCACGCCGTCGAGGGACAAGGCATCGTCGGCATGAATGCGCCGCACGCGGCCATTGGCGATCGTGCTCGTCAACAGGAACGCGTACGCCGCGTTCTCCACCGGCTCGTCGGACGCATAACACGCCCGGCCCGTGACTTTCGCTTCGCCGTCGATGCGGACATGCGGCACGCCGAACGCCGGCTGATGAGAGGCGAGTGAATCGTCGTGGCTCATGGCATCTCCGGCAAAGCGGCGACTTCCAGTAGCGCGCGCACCAGCGTGCGGCGCCCGAGTTCAGGCTTGAACGCATTCTCCCCGCTGACGAGAGCACTCGCGAAGGCAGCCTCCGCCGCTTCGCGCGCGCTATGCTCGTCGATCGTCTTGCCCACGAGCGCGGCCTCCGCCTCGTGCGCGCGCCACGGCTTCGCAACGCTTCCGCCGATACCGATGCGCGCCTCTCGCACGACGCCCTGCGCGTCGAGCTCGAGCGCCACGGCTGCGGACGCGAGCGCGAAATCGTACGACGCGCGATCACGGATCTTGAGATACAGCGAGCGGCGCGTCCAGGCGCCCGCGGGCACGTGGAACGCGACGATGAGATCGCCCGGGCGCAGATGGGTCTCGACATGCGGCGTGTCGCCCGGCAGGCGATGCAGTTCCTCGAACGGCAAGCGCCGCGTCTGCCCGTCCGTTCCGAGGATCTCGACTTGCGCGCCGAGCGCGACGAGCGCGATGGCGAAATCGCCCGGATAGTTCGCGATGCAATGCTCGCTCACGCCGAGCACCGCGAGCCGCCGGTTCACGCCCTCCTTCGCCGCGCAGCCGCTGCCCGGCGCGCGCTTGTTGCACGCGTGCCAGCTCGTGTCCCTGAAATAAAGGCAGCGCGTGCGTTGCAGGACGTTGCCGCCGAGCGTCGCCATGTTGCGAAGTTGCGGGCTCGCCGCTTTCCACAACGATTGCGCGATGACGGGATAGTCGCGCCGCAGAACCGGATGATCGGCGGCATCGGCCATGCGCGCGAACGCGCCGAGCTTCAGGCTGTCTTCGGTCGCTTCGATAGCCGAATGCACGGCAGCGAGCGGATTGATGTCGACGAGGCGCTCGGGCGTCATGACGCCGAGCTTCATCAGGTCGAGTAGGTTCGTGCCGCCGGCGAGAAACTGCACGGGCGACTGCACCGTGAGTTCGCTGTTGTCGTCGAACGGCGCGCACTGGGCCACGTCGCCCGCCTGCTCGACGCTCAGTAGCTGGAAGGGCCGCATTATCCGCGCTCCGCGTGCGTGGCGTCGCGCACCTGTTCGATAGCGTCGACGATCTTCGGATACGCGGCGCAGCGGCACAGATTGCCGCTCATGTACTCGCGAATTTCATCGCGCGTATTCGCATGGCCTTCTTCGATACACGCGATGGCGCTCATGATCTGCCCGGGCGTGCAGTAGCCGCACTGCAAGGCGTCGCACGCGACGAAGGCCTCCTGCATCGGATGCAGCGCGTGGCCGTCGGCGAGACCTTCGATGGTCGTGATCTTGCCGCGCGCCGTGGCGGCGAGCGTGAGACACGAGAGCACGCGGCGTCCGTCGATCAGCACGGTGCACGCGCCGCATTGCCCCTGATCGCAGCCCTTTTTCGCGCCGGTCAGTCCGGCATGTTCGCGCAGCGCATCCAGAAGCGTGACGCGTGCGTCGAGATCGAGCACGAGCACTGCCCCGTTGACGTGCAAATCCACTTTCATCGCGGCTCCTTCGCATGAGGCCGATAAACGGCGTCGATGCGAGCGCAATCGGTGTGCCGTCGTGCGCTGGCTGATGTGGGACGCTAGACGCGCTTTTAAGAGCACGTGCAAGCGCATGAATCATCCAATGCGGACGCTCAAGTAATTAGTTCCGCCTAGGGTCGATCGGGATGAAATAAGACCCGACACGCATGGTTCGGGCGCGTTAACGAAGTGGTACACTGCCGCCGCCGCCGCGAAGGCCGGTGTGCGCTATCGGAGCCCGCAAGCGGGCTTGTCCAGCTTACGTTCAGCGCCCACCCGCGAGATCCCAAAGTCAGCAAGCCGCGAAGCCTTATTCGCCGAACTGACAGAAACAACAGCTAGTCTTTCCACTGGCGAAAATAAACGCATTGAAGTAAGTTCTGGCGGGTAATAGCGCCTCGACAAACGTCCGGATCGGTGCTCGCACGCTAAAGAAATCTCCCGCGAGGACGAGAACCAGATCGAGCAACCACGCATCGTGCGTCACGCCTGCCTAACAAAAACATGGCCGCTATCTTCGATTATCTGTTGGACAGTCAAATATCCAGGCAATGGCGCGGCATGCTGGCCGCGCTCGCGGATGAGTTCGACGCGCAGATCGGACATGGCGAGCTGCGCGAGCTGATGCATCGCGTGGGCAGCCGTTTCGCGAAGGCGCATGCGCTGCCGCCCTGCGATTCGACGTCCGCGCTCGCGGACGCGCTCAACGCGCTGTGGCGAGACACCGACTGGGGCTTCGTCGAACTGTCCGACGAGCGCGACCACCTGAGCATCGTGCATTACTGCGCGCCGTTGCCGGCCTTCGGCGAAAGCGCCCTCGCGTGGACGCCTGCGTTTCTAGAAGGCGCATATCAGCAGTGGCTCGCCGGCCTGGGCGCGCAAGGGCTCGCTGTCCGGCAGGCAAGCGAATTCGGCGGCGACGCCGCCATCGAGTTCAGGCTCGCGCGCGCCGCAGCCTGAACTCGGCATTTTGAATACCGGTGACCGTCGCCTCGACGCGGCGGCATCGACCGCCGGGTTCGGCGGACCACAACGAGCAGTACCGGCCACGCATCAACGTAAGGCACGACGAGGAAGCGGCATCATGAGTACTTCGCGCGATATCCAGAAGCTGTTCGACCATTTCGGCGGCAATGCAGGCGATTACCAGGAAATCGGCCGGGAGAACGAGGCGCAGTCGGCGCGCACGCGCTGGCCGTTGCTGGCGACGCTCGACTTCGCGCAGCCCGCCATCCCCGACATCGCGCCGCGCCGCGAAGCGCCGATGCATTCGAACGAGCCGTCCGACGCGCAGCCCACGGGCATGCCGATCAATCGCGGCAAGCGCCAGCTTTTCATGCGCGCGCATCGCCGGGCGATTCCGCCGGTCACTCCGCCCGCCGCGGAATCGCTGAGCGCATTGCGTTTTTCGGCGACGGGCGAATCGGCGTCGCAGGAGACCGGAACGATTCCGGATTCGCACGTTGCCGCCGTTCCCGCCGCTGCATCGCTTCCGCCGGTCGCCAACGCGGCCGCAGCGCCGAAGCCGGAACCGGCGGGCCGCGTGCCTGCTCAAGTGCCCGAGAGCGCGCCTGCGCCCCAGTCCATCCTCGGCAAGCTCTTCAAGCCGCAAGCGCAGCCGGCGACGAATGCACCCGCGGATTCACTCAACGTCCTGTTCGAACGTCTGCGGCACGCCGGCCGCCCGGAGAGCGAACCCACGAACACGCGCGCCGGCCGCCTTCCCCGCTTATGAGAGTCATCACGGTAGTTTCCGCGAAGGGCGGCGTCGGCAAGACGACGCTCGCCGCCAATCTGGCCTCGGTGCTGGCCGCGCGCAACCGCCGCGTGATCGTGCTCGATCTCGATCCGCAGAACGCGCTGCGCCTGCATTTCGGCATTCCGCTCGACAGCATCGACGGCATCTCGCGCGCGACGCTGAGCCGCGAGCCGTGGCAGTCGGTGATGTTCGACGGCGTCGATGGCGTCACCGTGCTGCCCTACGGCGCCGTGACCGAGGACGACCGCCGCCGCTTCGAGGCGCTCGTCGACAGCGATCCGTCGTGGCTCGCGCGCTCGCTCGACGCGCTCGCGCTGGATGCGAACGACATCGTGATCGTCGACACGCCGCCGGGCTCGTCCGTCTACACGCGCACCGCGCTGACGGCCGCGAACTTCGCGCTGAACGTGGTCCTGGCCGACGCCGCCTCTTACGCCGCGATTCCCGGCATGGAGCGCATGGTGGATGCCTACGCCGCGCCGCGACAGGACTTCGCGGGCCAGGGCTACGTCGTGAATCAGGTGGATCAGTCGCGCCAGTTGAGCAAGGACGTGCTCAAGGTGCTGCGCAACATGCTCGGCGCGAAGCTGTTTCCGGGCGTGATCCATCAGGACGAAGGCGTCTCCGAATCGCTCGCGTGCGACACCACGCTCATTCACTACGATCCGCTCTCGCAAGCCGCCGCCGATCTGCGCGCGTGCGGCGACTGGCTCCTCGCCGCCATCGATGCGATGGCCGCTTCGTCGAGGAAGCTCGCATGAGTTCGGCCAAGATCCCGTCGCCCGAGACGGAGGTCAGCGTCGCGACCTCGCGCCTCGAACGTTTCGTCGATGCCGGCATCTGGGGCAGCCGCATCGTCGTCGTTCTCCTCACGATGTTCGCCGCGTTCGCGCTGTACTTCGTCGTCACGGTGCCGCTCGCGTTCGGCCAGCAGCTTGCGTTCGCGAGCATCTGCTTCGTCTGCGCGCTCGGATTCCGGCGTCTGCAAGGACAATACGCGACGCTCGTGATGATCATGCTCTCAATCGTCGCGTCGGGCCGCTACATGTTCTGGCGGCTCACCGAAACCACGTACTGGGAACGCCCGCTCGACGCCGCGTGGGGCCTTTTGCTCGTCGCGGCCGAAGTCTACGCGGCGCTCGTGCTGCTGCTCGGCTACTTCCAGACCGCGTGGCCGCTCAAGCGCAAGCCGTTGCCGCTGCCCGCGGACCGCAGCCAGTGGCCGACCGTGGATGTCTTCATTCCGACCTACAACGAGCCGCTCTCGGTTGTGAAGCCGACCATCTACGCCGCGCTCGCGCTCGACTATCCGACTGACAAGCTCGCCATTCACGTGCTCGACGACGGCCGCCGTCCCGAGTTCAAGGCGTTCTGCGAGGAAGTCGGCGTCAACTGGACGATCCGCACGCATAACCGCCACGCGAAGGCGGGCAACATCAACGAGGCGCTGAAGGTCACGACGGGCGAATACCTCGCGATCTTCGACTGCGATCACATTCCGACGCGCTCGTTCCTGCAGGTCTGCCTCGGCTGGTTTCTGCGCGACAAGCTGCTTTCGATGCTGCAAACGCCGCACCATTTCTTTTCGCCCGATCCGTTCGAGCGCAATCTCGGCACGTTCCGCAAGGTCCCGAACGAAGGCGAACTGTTCTACGGCCTCGTGCAGGACGGCAACGATCTCTGGAACGCGACGTTCTTCTGCGGCTCGTGCGCGGTGCTGCGCCGGTCGATGGTCGAAGAGATCGGCGGCATCGCGGTGGAGACCGTCACTGAAGACGCGCATACGGCGCTCAAGCTGCATCGGCTCGGCTATACGACCGCGTATCTCGCGATCCCGCAGGCGGCCGGTCTCGCCACCGAAAGCCTGTCGAGCCATATCGGGCAGCGCATCCGCTGGGCGCGTGGCATGACGCAGATTTTCCGCATCGACAATCCGCTCACCGGCAAGGGCCTGAAGATCGGCCAGCGGCTTTGTTATCTCAACGGCATGCTGCACTTCTTCTATGGCGTGCCGCGTCTCGTGTTTCTCACCGCGCCGCTCTCGTATCTCTTCTTCGGCGCGCATGTGATCGAAGCGGCGGCGAGCACCATCGCCATCTTCGCGCTGCCGCACATGATGCACGCGAGCATCACCAATTCGCGCATGCAGCGCAGCTTCCGCCATTCGTTCTGGGCCGAAGTGTACGAGTCGGTGCTCGCGTCGTACATCACCGCGCCGACGCTGCTCGCGGTCATCAACCCGAAGCTCGGCAAGTTCAACGTGACGGCCAAAGGCGGCCAGATCGCGAAGGACTACTTCGACTGGACCATCTCGCGGCCGTATCTGTTCCTGCTGCTTCTGAACCTGCTCGGCTTCGTCGCGGGCATCGTGCATATCGGCATGTACTGGCACGTGCGCAGCGAAGTGAACACGACGCTGCTCAACCTGTGCTGGACGGTCTACAACATGCTGATTCTCGGCGCGTCGGTGGCGGCGGCGAGCGAGCGCAAGCAGGTGCGCGCGACGCATCGCGTGTCGATGAAGATGCCCGTCATGCTCAAGTTCTCGACCGGGCGCACGCTCGCCTGCGAGACCATCGACTATTCGGAAGGCGGCGTGGGCGTCGCGCTGCCGGGCAAGATCGCCGTGCCGATGCACGAGCGCGTCACCGTCTCGCTCTTTCGCGGCGACGAGGAATACGCGTTCCCCGCGACCGTCGGCTATACCGAGCCGGGCCGCGTCGGCCTGCGCTTCTCCGAGCTCACGCGCGAGCAGGAATACGACTTCGTGAAGACGACGTTCGCCCGCGCCGATGCCTGGACCGGCTGGTCAGAAGGACGCCGCCCGGATACGCCGCTGCGCGGCCTGTCGCACGTGCTGCTGGTCGGCACGCGCGGCATCGCGGGATTGTTCGAGCATTTGTACAGTGACCTTCGTACCTGGATGAACAAGCGCCCGGTCGATGTGAACAAGCTGAAAACCAAAGACCGATAATGGGCATGGGTATGTCGAAGTTGCGCGTTGAACAACACACGGGCGAGCGCGCGCCGCGTTTTTGCGAACGACCTTTGGCGCGCGCATTGGCCGTCTTCGTGGCCTTGCAGACCGCGTTCGCCGCGCCGTTCGCGTCCATCGCGGCGGCGGCGGAGAGCACGCCAGCGGCGAATGGCACGCAGCAGGCCACGGGCGTGGGCGCCGTGCCCGCGCCGGGTCCGGCCGTCGTCTACAACCCCGCCGCGATCCAGCAGCCGGCGCTCGCGATGCCGGTTCCCGCCTTCTCCGGCAAGCCGGACAGGCCGCTCACCTCGCGCATTCCGACGACCGCCGATCCCGGCACGCTGGTGCCCGGCGGCCGCCGCCAGACGCTGACCTTCGCCGATTACGGCGCGCTCGATCCGCTGCAACTGCGCGGCACCGACGGCCAGAACGGCATTGCGTTCTCGGTGCGCGGCGACGAAGTCGTGACCGGCGCGGTGCTGCATCTCATCTACAGCTATTCGCCGTCGCTGTTGCCGTCCATTTCGCAACTGAAGGTGCTCATCAACGGCGAAGTCGCCGCGACGCTGCCCGTGCCGCGCGATCAGGCCGGCACGCTCGTCGCCCGCGACGTGGCGATCGATCCGCGCTTCATCACCGAGTTCAACCACCTCAACGTGCAGTTGATCGGGCATTACACGCAGCAGTGCGAGGACCCGTCCAATTCGACGCTGTGGGCGACCGTCAGCAACGCGAGTTCGCTCGACCTCACGTATGCGTCGATTGCGAGCAAGCCCGACCTCGCCGCGCTGCCGCTGCCCTTCTTCGACCGCCGCGACGTGCGCCGCCTCGAACTGCCGTTCGTGTTCGCGGGTAAGCCGAGCCTCGCCGCGCTGGAAGCGGCCGGCACCGTCGCGTCGTATTTCGGCTCGCTCGCGGGCTATCGTGGCGCGATCTTCCCGGCGCAGACCGACAACGTGCCGCTGTCGGGCAATGCCGTGGTGTTCGCCGTCGGCGATGCGAAAGTCGCGGGCGTCGCTATTCCGCCGGTGTCCGGTCCGACGATCGCGCTCGTCGAACGCGACGCGAACGCGCGCGGGCGTCTGTTGCTCGTGCTGGGCCGCGACGACAACGAACTGAAGACCGCCGCGAAGGCGCTGGGCGTCGGCCGCAACGCGCTGTCGGGAACGAGCGCGACCATCACGCAGTTCAACGACCTGCAACCACGCCGCCCCTATGACGCGCCGAACTGGCTGCCGGCCGACCGCCCCGTGCGCTTCGGCGAACTGGCCGAAGCGCAGGACCTGACCGCGCACGGCTACGACGCCGACGCGGTGCGCGTGAACCTGCGCGTGCCGCCCGATCTCTTCATGTGGCAGACGAAGGGCGTGCCGGTGGACCTGCGCTATCGCTACACGGTGCGCCCGGCGCCCGACCGTTCGTCGCTCAATATCAGCGTGAACAACGGCTTCGTGCAGTCGCTGCGCATTCCGGCCGTGTCCACGTCGACGTTCGATCTCGGCACGTACTTCAGCCGCGTGTTGCCGGACAAGACGGTCGCCGCGCGCCGCGAGATTTATCTGCCGCCGCTCCTCATCACGCCGCGCGCGCAACTGCGCCTGCACTTCTACTACGACATTCCGAAGACCGGGGAATGTCAGGGCCGCGTGCTGGACAACGTCGTCGGCGCGGTGGATCCGAATTCGACCATCGACCTATCCAGCTTCCCGCACTACATGGCGCTGCCCGATCTGGCCGCGTTCGCGAACGGCGGCTTTCCGTTCACGCGCATGGCGGACCTTTCGCAGACGGCGGTCGTGCTGCCGAACGAGCCGAATTCGGCCGACTACAGCCTGTATCTGCTGGAAATGGGCCGCATGGGCGCATCGACGGGTTATCCGGTGACGGGCGTGACCGTGACGAGCGCGAACGACGTGGACCGCTTCGCCGACAAGGACCTGCTGATTCTCGGCTCGCCGGGACGTCAGCCCTTGCTGCAACGCTGGGCGAAGCAGATGCCTTTTTCCGGCGATGGCGACGCCCGCACCTTCCAGCTTTCCGATGTGGCGTTCAAGCTCGTCGACTGGTGGCATGGCGAGCAAGGTCCGGAACGCTCGCCTGCGCGCGCGGACCTTTCGCTCGTGAGTTCGAGCGGCGATGCGCTCCTGACCGGCTTCGAGTCGCCGCTCAAGAGCGGACGCAGCGCGGTCGCGCTCATCAGCGCGGCGGGGCAGTCGGACGCCGATCTGTCCGCCGCCCTGCTCGACAACGATCTGCTGCCGTCGATTCAAGGCGCGATGGCCGTGATCCACGGCCGCACGGTGACGGTCACGTCGAACGGCGAAGCGTATTACGTCGGCCATCTCTCGCCGATGCACTACATGCGCTGGGCGCTGTCGTCGCACCCGTTCCTGCTGGTGATCGCGGGCGTGCTCGCCTCGCTCATCATCGCTGCCCTGTTCTATCGCGCGCTGCGTTCGATCGCCGCGCGGCGTCTGAGGGACTGACATGCGGCTATCGACCGCCACACTCTTCGCCGGCGCGATGCTCGCGGCGGCCGCCCCGGGCGCGCACGCCGCCCAGCAATGCGACTGGCCCGCGTATCGCCTTTTCGTCGAGCGTGTCCTGCAGGCCGACGGCCGCGTGATCGACCGCTCGACCGAGACGCAGCAAACCACGTCCGAAGGCCAGTCCTATGCGATGTTCTTCGCGCTCGTCGCGAACGACCGCGCGACCTTCGACCGCGTGCTCAACTGGACGCGCACGAATCTCTCGGCCAATCAGTTCGACGCGGCAAGCCTGCGCCTGCCCGCGTGGCTATGGGGCAAGCGGCAGGACGGATCGTTCGGCGTGATGGACGCGAACTCGGCTTCGGACTCCGATGTGTGGATCGCCTACGACTTGTTTCAGGCGGGGCGTCTCTGGAAAGAGCCGGCGTACACGAAGCTCGCCTACGCGCTCGCGACGCAGATCGTGAAGCAGGAAGTCGCCGATCTGCCGGGACTCGGTCCGATGCTGCTGCCCGGTCCGCAAGGCTTTCGCACCGGCAATGTCACGCGTCTGAATCCGAGCTATCTGCCGTTGCCGGTCTTGCGCGGCCTCGCGCAGGAAATGCCGGACGGCCCGTGGACGAAGCTCGCGCAGAACGCCGCGAAGATGATCAGGATCACGTCGCCGCGCGGCTACGCGCCCGATTGGGCCGCCTATCAGGCAAGCGCCAACGGCCAGTTCGTCGTCGATCCGAAGAACGGCGATGTCGGCAGCTACGACGCGATTCGCGTCTACTTGTGGGCCGGCATGGCGTCGCCGGGCGACCCGCTCGCGCGTCCGTGGCTCGACGCGCTCGGCGGCATGCGCGCGAGCGTCGCGCAAACGGGATTTCCGCCCGAGAAAGTATCGACCATGAGCGGCTCGGCGAGCGGCGAAGGCCCGCTCTCGTACTGGGGCGCGCTCGCGCCGTACTTCAAGGCGCTGAACGACGAACGCGGCCTCGGGCTCGCGCGCGCCCGTCTCGAAGCGCTGGCCGCGCCGCCGGTCGCGGGCCGCGAGCCGGTCTACTACGACCGCGTGCTCGGACTTTTCGGCGGCGGTTTCATCGACGGGCGTTATCGCTTCGATGACTCGGGCCGCCTCGTGCCGACGTGGAGAAGCGCATGCTGATCCCGACTCGCAAACGCGTGATCGCGGCGCTCTTGTGCGCCGCGCCGGCGATGGCCTGGGCGCAGGCCGCGACGACCGATCCGCTCACGGTGCTCATCGATCAGGGCAAGTACTGGCAGTCGCACCGGCGCGGCGACCTCGCGGAACAGGCGTGGCAGAAAGTGCTGCGCGTGAATCCCAAGCAGCCGGACGCGCTCTTCGGCATGGGCATGGTGCTCGCCGATCGCAAGGACGGCAGCGGCGCGCAGCAGTATCTCGCGCAGCTGCGTCAGGTCGCGCCGAACTATCCGAATATCGACGAACTCGGCCGGCGTCTCGGCGAAACCAGTTCGCGCGATCAGACCGTGAACGACGCGCGGCGTCTCGCGCAAAGCGGACAGAGCGCGTCGGCGGTGCAGGAATACAAGCGCGCGATCGACGGCAAGCCCGCGACGCCCGCGTTGCAACTCGAGTACTACCAGGCGCTCGCCGCCACGCCGCAAGGCTGGGACGAAGCGCGCCGCGGCCTCGAACAACTGGCGCGTCAGAATCCGGACGATCCGCGCTATCAGCTCGCGTATGCGCAGCATCTGACGTATCGCGATGCCACGCGGCGCGACGGCATCGCGCGGCTCGCGAAGCTGTCGGGCGACAGCGCGGTCGGCGCGGACGCGAAGAAAAGCTGGCGGCAGGCGCTCTTGTGGCTCGGCGCGCGGGCGTCGGATGCGCCGCTTTATCAGGCGTATCTGCAAGCCTCGCCGGACGACGCCGCCGTGAAGGCCCGCTTCGATTCAATGGTGCAGCAGGACAAGGCCGCGCGCGAGCGCTCGCAGGCCGACGCCGCCGTCGATGCGCGCGGCCGCACCGTCGCGGAAGGTTTCGCCGCGCTGGATCACGGCGATCTCGCGGCGGCGCGCGCGCGCTTTTCGTCGGTGCTCGCGAGCAATCCTAACGACGCCGATGCGCTCGGCGGCATGGGCGTCGCGGCGCTGAAGCAGGAGCGTTTCGCGGAGGCCCGCACGTATCTCGAACGCGCGTCGCGGGCCGGCAACCCGGCGCGCTGGAAAGACGCGCTCACGAGCGCGACGTACTGGACTTATACGAGCGATGCCATCGGCGCGCGCAGCAACGGCCAGATCGCGCAGGCCAAGGCGCTTTTCGAGCGCGCCATCGCGATCGATCCGTCCGATGTCACGGCGCAAGTGCTGCTCGGCGAAATGCTGCTTGCAAACGGCGATCCGCGCGGCGCGGAAGCCGCGTATCGCATGGCGCTGCGCCGTCAGGCCGACAATCCCGATGCGATTCGCGGGCTCGTCGGCGCGCTGGCCGCGCAGGGCCGCGGCGACGAGGCGCTCGCCTTCGCCAACAAGCTCAACGCGGAACAGCAGGCGAAAGCCGGCGGCATCAACACGCTGCGCGGCCAGGCGCAGGCCGCGCAGGGGCGCGCCGCCGAAGCGCGGGGCGATCTCGGCGCGGCGCGCAGTCTTTTCGAAGACGCGCTGCTCAACATGCCGGACGATCCGTGGCTGCGGCTGGACCTCGCGCGCATCTACGTCCGTCAGGGCGCGGTCGGCAATGCGCGCAGCATGATGGACGGACTGCTCGCCACGCACCCCGACATGACCGACGCGCTCTACGCGAGCGCGCTCCTTTCCGCCGAGACGCAGGACTGGTCGGCCGGTCTCGCGCAACTGGACCGCGTTGCCCAGGCGAAGCGCACGTCCGCGATGACGGCGTTGCAGCATCGCTTGTGGGTGCATCAGCAGGCGGAACTCGCGACGCGCGCCGCCGCTGCCGGCCAGAACCCGCAGGCGTTCGCGATCCTGCGCCGCGCCGAACCGGTCGCGGCGGGCAACGCGGAACTCATGGGCGCGATCGCCTCGGCGTATGTGAACGCGGGCGATCCGGCGCGCGCGCTGTCGCTGATTCGCGGCGCGGTCGCCAATGCGCCGAACGATGTCGGCTTGCAACTGCAATACGCGGACATTCTCTCCGCGACGCATCAGGAGGCCGAACTCGGCTCGGTCATGCGGCGTCTTTCCTCGACGCAGCTCACCACGCAGCAGCGTCGCGACTTCGACAATCTGAACGTGGGAATCGTGATCGCGCAGGCGGATGTGGTGCGCAAGCAGGGCGACCTCGCCGCCGCTTACGACGTGATCTCGCCGTGGCTCGCCGCGATGCCCGACAACGCCGACCTGCAAGCAGCGCTCGGCCGCATGTATACCTCGGCGGGCGATGACCGCAACGCGCTGTCGTGTTACCGCGCGGCGCTCTCGCGCCGTCCCGACGACGTGGGCTTGCAGACGGCGGCGATGTCGGCGGCGAGCGGCGTGCGCGATTTCAAGCTGGCCGAATCGCTTGCGAAGCAGGCCTACGAGGCCGCGCCGAACGATCCGGGCGTGCTCGCGGGCATCGGCCGGATGTATCGCGCAGAAGGCAAGCTGGACCTCGCCGCGCAGTTCCTGCAACGCTCGCTCGTCGCCGCGAATACGCCTGCGATGGCGAACGCGTCCGGGCAAAGCAACCGCGTGCCGCGCGACTGGCAGACCGCCATGCAACGGATCGCTTCGATGCCGCTGCCGGGCACCAATCCGTTCGAAGGCAAGACTGCGGTCGATACGGCCGCGGCGTCGCTTTCGTCGTCGAGCGCGAATAACGCGGGCGCGTATCGGCCCGTCACCCTACCGAACAATCAGCAAGCCGTGCCGTCCTATCCGCCACCTAGTCTGCCTGGTGCAGCGCCTTATTCCGTGCCTTATTCCGCTCCCTCGATGACACCGCGCGCGGCCGCAAGCGGCGGCTATGGCGGTGCAGCGGATGGGACGGCGCAAGCGGGCGGTCGCGCTGTGCGCGGCGGCTTTCGTCCCGATGCTTATGAATCGGTGCAGACGGGCGGCTACGGCGGCGCTTCGGACGGCAAGGAGCAATCAGGCAGTCGACGCGAACTTGGCGGCTATGGTGGCGATGGTTTTGGGTCGGCGCAGTCGGGCGGTTATGGCGGCGCTGCCGATGCAACCGGGCAAGCGGGTGGTCGGCGCGAGTTCGGCGATTATGGCGGCGATGGTTATGGGTCGGCGCAAGCGGGCGCTTATGGCGAGCTGCCGGCACGAGCCGATGGCGCAGCGCCATCCGCCGCTTACTCCGCGCCGGCTCGTGCCTATAGCTACGGATCGGACCGCTACCGTCCGGCGCAACGCGGCGCTTATGCCCCGCCGCCGGCACCGGCTTACGCCAGCGGCTACGGTCCGGACACTTACGGCGCGGCGCAATCGGGCGCGCCGCTTCATCCGTATCCCGGACAGGATGTGAACGGTTATCCCGCGCAGGGCTATCAGGCGTATCCGCAACAGCAGCCGTATGCGCAGCAGGCTCCGGCTTATCCGCCGGCGTCCGATGGTTACGACAGCTCGCCCTGGCCGATGTCGCCCGCCGCCCGCGATGCTCAAGCCAACGCCTACGCACCGCAACCCGCGGCGAGCGTGCCGGCCGGCAAAGGGTCGGCGACGCGCAAGAGCACGGCGCAGAAGGCGCGTGCGACTAGTTCGTACGCGTACGGGCAGCAGGCTTATCAGCAGCCCTACCAGCAGCAGTCGTATCCGCAGCAAGCGTACGCGCAGCAGCCGTATCCGCAGCAGCCGTATCCGCAGCAGCCGTATCCGCAGCAGCCGTATCCGCAGCAGCCGTATCCGCAACAACAATACGCGCCGCAGCCTTACGCCCAGCAGACGTATATCCCGCAGCCGCCCGCCGGCTATGCGCAGCCGTACTACCCGGCGCAGCCACAAGGCGCGCAGCGCGCGGCGACGGCGGCATCGATGAGTGCATCGGGCTTGCCCGTGCCGGCCGCGAATCCTCAAACCGTGGGCGTCGCGGAAGAACTGGCGGCGATCAACCGCGAGCAGGCCAGCACCATCACGGGTGGCGTGCTGTTCCGCAATCGCGATGGCGAGAACGGCCTGTCCAACCTGACCGACATCGAAGCGCCGATCGAAGGCCGCATCAAGGCGGGCAACGGCCATATCGTGCTGCGCGCCACGCCCGTCACGCTCGATGCCGGCACCGCGAGCGGCAGCAACAACACGCTCGCGCGATTCGGCGCGGGCGCGAGCAACAATCCGAGCACGACGACGAACATCGTCAATCTGACCAACGACTTCGGCTCGCAGACGGCGACGGGCGTCGGCCTGTCCGTCGGCTATGAAAACCGCAACATCCAGGCCGATGTCGGCACGACGCCGCTCGGCTTTCGCGAAACCAACGTCGTCGGCGGACTGCAATATCAGAACGCCATCACGGACAAGGTGTCGTACTCGCTCGCCGTCGCGCGACGCGCCGTCACCGACAGCCTCCTCTCCTACGCCGGCGCGCGCGATGCAGGCGCGGGTCTCGAATGGGGCGGCGTCACTTCGAGCGGCGCGCGCGCCGCGCTCGGCTGGGACGACAGCACGAACGGCGTCTACGTGAACGCGGCATACCAGTTCCTCGACGGCAAGCACGTCGCGACGAACAGCGCGGTGAAGGGCGGCGGCGGCATCTATACGCGTCTCATCAAGGATGCGGACCAGACGCTCACCGTGGGCGCGAACACCACGCTGATGCACTACGACAAGAACCTCTCGTACTTCACGTACGGCCAGGGCGGTTACTTCAGCCCGCAGCAGTACGTGATCCTGAATTTTCCGGTCGAATACATGGGACGGCTCGGAATGTTCAGCTACGACGTGAAGGGATCGATCGGCGTGCAGCATTACCGGCAGGATGCGTCGAACTACTTCCCGACCGACAGCACGCGTCAGTCCGCAGCCGCGAGTTCCCCGCTCAGTCCGGACGCGGGCGCGGTCTACCCGGGGTCGAGCAAGACGGGCGTTTCGTACTCGCTCAACGCGACCGGCGAATACCAGCTCGCGCCGCAGCTCGCGTTCGGCGCGACGGCATCGTTCGGCAACGCGTATCAGTATCGCGAATGGCTCGCCGCCGTGTATGTGCGCTATAGCTTCACGCGTCAGGGCGGCGTGCAGGCAGTGTTTCCGCCGCAGGCGTTCAGTTCGCCGTATTTGTCGCTGGCGAATTGAGGGGTTGCAGCGACGCGCGGGAGAGCGGTTGACGCGGGTGCTGCCCGCCCCGCTATTCCACTTCCCCGTCGTCGCTGTCCGCGGTCTTCGCATCGCGCTCATGGCTCATCGCAGCGTTCGCGAGCGTCGCCGCCACGGCCGGCGCTTTTTCCTTCCGCTCGCTATAGCGGTCCGTCAGGTAATCGGAGCGGTCGCGCACGAGCAGCGTGAACTTGTACAACTCCTCCATGACATCCACGACGCGGTCATAGTACGACGACGGCTTCATGCGCCCGTTCGCATCGAATTCCTGATACGCCTTCGCCACCGACGACTGGTTCGGGATCGTCACCATGCGCATCCAGCGGCCCAGCACGCGCAGCGCGTTGACCGCATTGAACGACTGCGATCCCCCGCAGACCTGCATCACGGCGAGCTTGCGGCCCTGCGTCGGACGAACGCCGCCGAGTTCGAGCGGCAGCCAGTCGATCTGATTCTTGAACACGGCGGTCAGCGTGCCGTGGCGCTCGGGGCTGCACCAGACTTGTCCCTCCGACCACTCCGACAGCTTGCGAAGCTCGACGACCTTCGGATGATCGGCCGGAACGCTGTCGGCGATCGGCAGGTCATGCGGATCGAAGACCTTCGTTTCGGCGCCGAAGTGCCGGAGAATGCGCTCAGCTTCGAGCGTCAACAAGCGGCTGTACGACGTGGGACGCAGCGAGCCATAGAGCAACAAGATGCGCGGCGCGTGCGTCGAGACGACGCGCGGCGCGAGCTTGTCGAGGTCCGGCGTGTCGAGTAAGGGCAGTGTGACGTTGGGCAAGTCGGAAGGCATCAGCGGGGGCTCCGGCCGTTGGTTAGCGTCGCTCATCGATTGTTGTCCTCAGCCTGAGCGCGCATCATACCAGCGCTGCCTCGGCTGACGACGCCCACGACGAACACCACGACCGGCACTTCGCCAGCGCAGCGCCGGACTCAGAGCCGAAGAGGCTTACCCCCGCCGAGGTAAGCCTCGCTCACGCCTTATTGCTGCGAAGCGGACGCCATCTCCATACGTTCACTTCGCGCCCAGCAGATGCGGAAGGAACTGCGGGATATGCGGAAAGAAGATGATCAGCAGAAGGTCGACGACCAGCGCGAAGATAAACGGGAGAATCGCGCGCGTCGCCTTCTCCACCGACACGCCGCCTATGGACGCCGCCGTGAACAGGCAGAAACCGATCGGCGGCAGATTGATGCCGATGGCCGAGTTGATGAGCACGATCACGCCGAACACGATCGGATCGATATGCATCTGCACGACGAGCGGCAAGAATACCGGAATCACGACCGCGATGCTCGAAATGGTTTCAAGCACGGTATGCGCCGCAATGAGGAACAGGTTGATCAGGATCAGCAGCACGATGGCGCTCGTGGTGATCGCGAGGAAACTGTTCGCCACGTGCAGCGGAATCTGCGCTTCGATCAGATATCGCCCGAGCACGAATGCAAGCCCGAGCAGGAACGATACGCGCGTGGTGTTCACCGAAGTGCGAACGAGTATGTCCTTGAAATGCGAGAGCTTGAGCGTACGGAAAATGAACGCGCTTACCAACGTCACATAGACCGCTGCGACGACTCCCGCCTCGACCGGCGTCAAAATGCCGCCGAGGATGCCGCCCAGAATGATGACCGGCGTGAGCAGCGCCCAGAATGCCTCGCGGAACGTCGTCCAGAGCTTGCGCGCATCGAACGGCTCGACCGCGCTGTAGTCATGCTTAACGGCCGTCACGTAATTGACGATCATGAACGACGCGACCACGAGCAGCATCGGCAAGATGCCCGCGATGAACATGGTGCCCACCGAAACGTTCGCCGTGTACGCATAGACCAGCATGCTCATCGACACGGGCGACAGCAGCCCGAGCGATCCCGCCGCCGATTGCAGCGCCACCGCGAATGCACGGTTATAGCCCTTCTTGACCATGCCGGGAATCATCACGGAGCCGATCGCGGCAGTGTCCGCCGTCGCCGAGCCGGACAAGTCCGCGAAGAACATGCTCGCGACGATCGTTACCTGACCGATGCCGCCGCGCATGAAGCCCACGAGCGCTTGCGAGAACTCGATGATGCGCTTCGACACGCCACCCGCGTCCATGATCGCACCCGTCAACATGAAGAACGGTATGGCGAGCAGACCCACGTTGTTGAGGTTCGAGAACAGTTGCTGCGGAATGACGAGCAGCGGCGTGCCGTTGATCGACAGCGCGATGGTCGCCGCTATGCCGATGCAGATGGCCACCGGCACGCCCAACCCCAGCAGCCCTGCTCCAAAAGCGATTGCCCACATGATGTTTATCCTAGAGATGTTCGGACACGCCTTCGATCAGCGCGGCATCGGTCTGCGCCTGCGGCGCGAGATGCGATACGACGATGCGCACGAGCGAGTGAAACGCGAGCAGCGCGCCGCACACGGGGATCGAAAGATACGGATACACCATCGAAATCGGAATGGACGCGGCGGTTTCGGTGCCCATCAGCGCGAGCATGTCGGTGCCGTACAGCACGAACACCGCGCCGAGTGCGAGAATCGCGCAGTCCGTGAAGTCCTTCAGCAGCGGCGCGATGGCAGCAGGCATGCGGTCCGCCAGCACGCGCACTTCCGGATGCGCGCGCAACTTCACTCCGGCTGCGGCGCCCAGACACGTCAGCCACACGAAAAGATAAGCCGACACTTCGTCCGACCACGACAGTGAATCGTGCAGCACGAAGCGAAAGAACACCCCGAGTCCGGCAACGATCACCGCCGCGAGCAGCAGGCAGCTACAGACAAACAGATTGATCTTGAGCACGATGTCGTCGACGAACATCAAGCCGCGAGCGAGCTTTTCCATGCGTGTCACCTCCGATGCCGGGTTGGAACCACGGGCGTCGTTCGCATCCTTCATTTCGACGCGACCGCCGACGCTTGCTTGGCCGTATTGATTTCCTGATACAGCGCCGGGCCGTCCGGAATCTTCCCGATCAGTTCTTCGCGCGCAGACTTCGTCGCTTGCGCCCACGGTGCCGTGTCGACCGTCGTGACCTGAATGCCCTTGGACTTCATCGCGGCGATAGCGGCGTCGTATTCGCGCTTGTATTCCTTCAAGTCGTAGTCGGCCGCGATCTTCGCGGACTCCTGAAACGCCTTTTGATCCGCGGGCGAGAGCTTGTCCCATGAGGCCTTGCTCATCGCCAGCACGACCGGCAGATAGTTCACGTGCGTCACATAGAAATGCTTGGCGACATCCGAGAACTTGTCTTGTACGAACTGTTCCGGTGAAGTGTCGGCGCCATCGACGAGACCCTGCGAAAGCGCGAGGAACAACTGGTTGTAGGCGAGCGGTGTCGGATTGGCGCCGAGCGCCTTGTAGCCCGCGATATAGCCGGGGCTCTGCATCACCCGCACCTTGAGGTCCTTCATGTCCGCAAGCGAATTGACGGGGCGCTTGGTGGTGAACAGATTGCGTTCGCCCACCGCGAGCCACGTGAGGCCGATCATGTTCACGGGCTTCATCATGTCGAGGTACTTGCGGCCGACCGGACCTTGCAGCACGGCGTTCGCTTCGTCCATGCTGGAGAAGAGGTACGGCATGTCGAATATCTGCCACTGCTTGATCGTGTTGTCGATGGGCGCCTGCGCGGAAATCATCAGGTCTTGCGTACCGGTGCGCAGCGCCTGTGTCATCTGTACTTCGCCGCCCAGCTGTGATTGCGGGAACAGTTGTATTTCGACATGGCCATGCGTGCGCGCCACGACTTCCTTGGCGAACACCTGCGCCGTGAGTTGATAGTGATTGTCGGGCGCAAGCGTGTGGCCCAGTTTCATCACGACCTTGTCTTGCGCGATAGCGCCCGTCGATGCAGATACGCACACTGCGGCAAGCACCGCGCTCATCGCCACGCGCAGCATGCTCTGCGCTCTGGAAAGCGAACTCATGTTGTCTCCTTGCTCGATATGGACACCGCCCGGCCCATGCCTCGCATCGGCAGATTGCCGTCTTGCGACATGCCTGTAGGCCAGCGGGTTGTCGCAAGTATTTGTGATCGCAGCGATGGTGCGTTAGGACCGGTTTTCGAATTTCTTGGACTTTTTTACGGTGCCGTCCTGCGTGATCCCGCGCGCTGCAAAAAAGTCCAAAAGATCGCGCGAACCGTCCTACCGGTCGCAGGCGGGCTCTCATTAAAGTGGGTTCCTCGCTAAAGGCACGGTGTCAGAACGCATCGCACCGTATTCACGCAACCGACCACGACCCATCAAGACAACTCACGACATGGCCAAACGTCCTCATATGGATTGCTATGCAATCGGCGACACAGCCGATTTTGCGAAAACCGTTTCCGAATACGACATCTACGGCTTTGCCGGCATCGTCGGCGACTTTTACGCCGTGCATCTGAACGAGGAATATGCGAAAGGCACGCGCTTCGAGCGGCGCATCGCGCAAGGCTGCTTGTCCGTCGGGTTCCTCTCGACCGTCATGGGCCATATGGCGCAAAAGGCGCCTAGCCCCGGCGCGGTGTCGTATCGCTATGACATCACGTTCAATGCACCGGTATTCATTGGCGATACCGTGACTGCTCGTCTGACGCTCGAAGAGAAGGACGAGGAACGCAACGTCTGTGTGTTCGCCGCCGATGTGACACGCCAGGACGGCGTCGTCGTGGCATCCGGCAAGACCTATCTCAAAGTGCTGTGAAACCATGCAGAAAAGCCCGCTTCCCGTCCTTACCACGCAGCACGGCAGCCTGCGTCTTTTGACACTCAACCGCGCCGACAAGCTCAACGCATTCACGCCCGAGATGCTGGAGTCGCTTTCTGCCAGCATCGAAGAAGCCCTCGCCGACGAAGCGACGCGCGTTATCGCGATCACAGGCAGCGGCGCCAAAGCCTTCGCCGCGGGCAACGATATCGAGCGCCTCGTCTCTCTTGATGGCGTCGCCGCCTATCGCGACATGGTGGCCGGCCAGCGCGCTCTTCTGCGCCTGCACGATTGCGCGAAGCCGACCATCGCGATGGTCAACGGCTATGCGCTCGGCGGCGGCTTCGAACTCGCGCTTGCGTGCGACTTCATCGTGGCCTCGACGAACGCGAGCTTCGCGTTCCCGGAAATCACGCTCAACACGATGCCCGGCTGGGGCGGCACGCAACTCGCCGTCGCCAAGATGGGGCTCGCGTGCGCCAAACGCTTCGTCATGAGCGGCAGACGCTTCTCCGCGCAGGAATGCGAGCCGTTCGGCTTCATTCACGGGCTAGCGGCTCCTGACGAGCTCTTCGATGCGGTGCAGTCTTTGGCGGCGACGCTCGCTGCCTACGATCCGTTCGCGGTCGAAATGTCCAAGCGGGCCCTGAACCGCGCGAACGAGTTGCCCTTGTCGGCGGGGCTCGATTTCGAAGCCGCGCAATACGCGGTGAACTTTTCGAGCGAAGGCGCGCGGGCTGGGCTGCGGCAATTCCTGGAACGCCAGTCCGCGCGACGCACGGCCCGAACCCAACTTGCACCGGTCACGCCATGACGACAACGCTCAATCAACCTCACTGGCTCGGCGAACAGCACACGATGATTCGCGAAGCCGTGCGACGCTTCGCGGAAAACGAAGTCGCACCGCAATCGGAATCGCTCTGGGAGCACGAGGCGTTTCCGTATGCGCTCTGGCGACATGCATGCGAACTCGGCTTCACCGGTTTGCCGTACCCGGAAGCGTACGGCGGCGGCGGTGGCGACTGGCTCTCCTTCGTGATCGTGCTCGAAGAACTCGCCCGCGTGGATTGCGCCGTCGCCAATGCGCTGATGGCGAATTCGACGGTCGCGAGCCTGCTGAACAACTACGGCACGACCGAACAGAAAGCCCGCTATTTGCGGCCCATTCTCGACGGCACGCAGATCGGTTCCATCGGTCTTTCCGAGCCGGACGCAGGTTCCGATGCGGCGAACATCGGCACGCGGGCGGTCTTCGACGGCGAGCAGTGGATCATCGACGGGGCGAAGACCTTCATCAGCAATTCGGGCACGGAGATAGGCGGGCCGACGGTGATCGCGGCCGCGACGGGCACGCGACCCGACGGCCGCAAGGAGATCTCCAATTTCATCGTGCCTCAGGGGACGCCGGGCTTCAGCAAGGGACGCAAGCTGCGCAAGATCGGCTGGCGCGCATCCATCACGCATGAACTGTTCTTCGACCGCTGCGCCATTCCGGCGAATCAGCTTCTAGGCGAACGCGGCGCGGGGCTGCGTCAGACATTGGCGCAGATTAGCACCGGGCGCATTCTCATCGGCGCGCTTGCACTCGGCATCTTGCAAGGGTCGCTGGAACGTTCGACGGCGTACATGAAAGAGCGGCGCGCGTTCGGGCGCGCCATCGCCGAGTTTCAAGGGCTTCAGTTCAAGGTTGCCGACATGGCCACCGATGCCCATGCCGCGCGTCTCATGCTCTACGACGCCGCGGCGCTCAAGGATGCCGGCTTGCCGTTCGACGCACAGGCTTCGCAGGCCAAGCTCTTCGCCACCGAACACGCGATGAAGGCCGCGCATCAGGCGGTGCAGATTCATGGCGGATACGGCGTGATGGCCGAGTTCGCGGTCGCCCGCGCATTCGGCGATGCCAAGGTGCTAGAGATCGTGGAAGGCACATCGGAAATACAACGCATGATCATCGCGCGCACGCTGCTCGCGTGAACGCGCTTCCGAACCGAGGGGAACGTTATGCTGGAAGGCATCAAGGTACTGAGCTTCACGCACTTCTTGCAAGGGCCCGCCGCCGTGCAGATGCTGGCCGACGTGGGCGCGGATGTCATCAAGATCGAGCCGCCGGGCGGCGCATTCGAACGCGGCTGGACCGGCGCGGATGCCTTCGTCGAAGGCGTGAGCGTGTTCTTTCTGCTCGGCAACCGCAATCAACGGAGCATCTCGCTCGATCTGCGGGAGGAATCCGCACGCGAGATCGTGTGGCGTCTGATCCGCGAAGCGGACGTGCTCATCGAAAACTATCGGCCCGGCGTGCTGGACAAGATGGGCTTCGGCTATGCACAGGTGCATGAGGTCAATCCTCGCCTCGTCTACTGCTCATGCACGGGATATGGTTCGTCCGGCCCGTATCTGAAGCGTCCGGGGCAGGACTTGCTGCTTCAGGCGATGAGCGGCATGACCATGCTCTCCGGCGATGCGGAGTCGCCACCGACGCCGGTCGGCTCGGCGATCGTCGATCAGCATGCCGCCGCGCTGGCCGCATTCGGCGTGGTGGCCGCTTTGCAGGCGCGCGAGCGTACCGGCGTGGGCACGCGAGTGGAGAGCAATCTGCTCAACGCCGCGCTCGATCTGCAAATCGAGCCCTTCACGTACTACATGAACAAGGGGCCGCTCTGGGCGCGCACGCATCCGCCGACCGGCAGCCGGTTTCATCCCGCGCCCTATGGCGTGTATCAGACGCGCGACGGCTACATCGCGATGTCGCTCACGCCTGTACAGAAACTCGCGGGCGCGTTGGCGTGTCCCGCCCTTGCGGAGTTCACGCATCCGAAGGATAACGTCCGGCGCCGCGAGGAAATCAATCGCCTTGTCTACGACACGCTCAAGACGCGCACTACGGCAGAGTGGATGCATACCTTCGAGGAACACGACATCTGGTTCGCGCCCGTCAACGACTACGAACAGGTCGAGCACGACCCGCAGGTTTTGCATAATCAGATGATCGTATCGTTCGAGCATGAGCAGGCGGGGCCCGTGCGCGTGCTCGCGCATCCTGTCCGCTATGACGGCGAGACGCCGCCCTTGCGCCGTCATCCGCCGAAACAGGGACAACATACCCGCGAAGTGCTCGCGGAACTGGGTTACACACCGCAAGAGATCGACGCCTATGTCGAGGGCGGTATTGCGTTGACATCGAGGAGAGAAGCATGAGCGCACAACCGAACAACTGGCCGGCGCTCCTGCGCTTCGAGGATGTCGACATCGGCCGCACGCAGGTGATCGTGCATACGGTGACAGAAGCTGAAGTGAACGCATTCGGACGTCTGTCCGGCGACCTGAACCCGCTGCACATGGAAGATGCGTTCGCCGAGTGCTCGCCCTTCGGACGGCGCGTGGTGCATGGGCTTTTGACGGCCGCGCTCGTGTCGGCAGCCCACACGGAACTCACGGGCCCAGGCTTCGCTTATGTCGGGCAGGAGCTGCGCTTTCTCGGGCCGGTTTATATCGGCGACACGGTGACGATCAACGTGTGCGTCGTCGAGAAGAAGCCGGCAAAGCGTATCCTCGTTATGGATACGACCGTTCGAAACCAGCAAGGACGTGTCGTGCTGAGCGGGCTATCCGCGCTGAAAGAACTGCGCTTCGACCAGGCGCTGATGGCCCGCAATCTCGCCGCATGACCTCCGCAGCGCACCTTGCATGGTGTAAATGCCAGTAACGTCGACGGTCACTGCACCGCTACACTTCGTGCAGTGGCCCGCGATTCTCGGGCAGGCTGGCAGGCGCGAGACATAGCGCCGCCAACAGGGAGGAGACAGTTGGATACCGCTTGTTGTTGTCACGTTCCGGTCATTAGGATCGAGGACTACGAATACGGCGCGCACGTCAAGACGCCGGACTTTCACCTCGCGCCAATCGAGGCGCTGAAATCGACGCTCGTCTATCCGCATCGCCACGACTTCTATCACGTGATGTGGGTAATCGCCGGCAGTGGCTCGCACGTGATCGATTCCGTGCGCTACGAAGTCCGTCCCAATACGCTGTACTTCATGACGCCGGGCCAGATTCACGATCTGGATCTCTCCGCGGATACGCTCGGTTATTCGATCAGCTTCTCGTCCGAGTTTTTCGCGTTTCGCGTACAGAACCGCCACACCGAGACCGAGGTACCTGTCTACAACTTCGAACAGCTCGGGGCGTGCCTGCATCTGAATGATGCGCAGGTCCGCGAACTCTCGCGCGTGATGGACGGAATCCGCGAAGAGTACCGCGATGAGCAAGTCGGCTACACCGACGCGATATGGGCCTGGCTGCATGTGTTCCTGATCAAGGTGGCGCGCATGTGCGACGCCGCCGCCATGCGCGACGCCGCCGCGTCGCGCAGCGTGTTGCTCTCGCGCCGCTTCAAGAGTTTGCTAGAGAAGCATTTTCGTTCGGTGAACGAAGCGTCCGACTATGCGCGCCTTCTGAACGTGACCGAACGGGCTCTCAACGAGGCAACGCGGCAAGCATTAGGGAGCACCGCGCCCAAACTCATTCGGGAACGCGTGATGCTCGAGGCCAAGCGTTTGCTGCTTCATTCCGAAGTAAATGTGGCAGAGATCGCCTCCATGCTGTCTTTCGACGATCCCGCCTATTTCAGCCGCTGTTTTCGCAAGCACACAGGCCGCTCACCGATAGACTACCGGCGCAGCCTCGACAAGCTGCATATCTGATTCGTCATGCGCCGCCTGAGTGCGGAAATGTCCAACAGTTCACGCGTTTCATCCTAACGTCATCGCGCAGGCTCTTTTTAGAATCATCCTGCGCATGACGAACTCAAGGAGACACCGTGTCGAACGCAACGAATCCGATGGCGCTATCCGAAGAACAGATCAGGCTGTTTCGCGAAACGCTAGATAAGACTGCAAAGAAAGTGGCCGCCGACGAACTCACGTTCGGCGTCGAATTTCCGCAAGTGACCGGTCCCGACGGCCAATGGGTGCGTCTGCCCGCCTCGCTTTCCGCCGGCTATGACGGTGACGCGTGGAGCCACGGCAACTGGTTCTGCGGCTTCTGGGTCGGGCTTCTGCTGACGTCGTATCTGCATACCGGCGAGGTGCGGTTCCTCGAATGGGCGCGTGCCCGGATGCTGCTCGTCGGGCAGCGAGCGCAAGACCCGAATACGCACGACATCGGCTTCATTTTCGATAGCAGCGCCGTGCCGGGGCATCACATCACCGGCGACGAATGGTTCGCGGACTTGGCGCTCGAAGCCGCCGACAAACTGCGCGCGCGCCTCGTGACGACTCGCGACGGCGCTTATCTCGCGTCATGGGGACCGCTGTCGGATCCGCGTGGCCGAAGCGCATCCGCAATCGACACAATGGCGAATTTGTCGCTGCTCTACTGGGCCGCGAATCATTCCGACGACGGCAGCTACCGGCAAGCGGCCGATGCCCACGCCGAGATGACTGCGCGCGCCTTCGTGCGCGATGACGACTCGACATACCACGCCGTCGAATACGACGTGGAAAGCGGCACGCGCAAACGCGGCTATACGTTTCAGGGCGCGTTCGACGAATCCGCGTGGAGCCGTGGTCAGGCATGGGCGATTTACGGTTACGTCAACTCTGCGCGCGAAACCGGCAAGCGCAAGTACCTCGACCTCGCCGAACGTCTTGCCGACTACTATCTGCGTCGCCTGGAAGGGCGTCAGGTGCCGCCGTGGGACTTCGACGCCAAAGGCCGCAATGCCGAAATCAAGGACACGGCGGCCGCTGCGGTGGTTGCATCGGCGTTGCTAGAAATGGCGCGTGTGCATCCGGATACGCAGGTCGGCGCAAAGTGGCATCGCCACGGCACCGCGATGCTCGAAGCATTATGTCGCAAAGAATTCACGAAGGACGGCCAACACGGCTTGCTACACAACTCGTGCTATTCGAAGCCCCATAACATCGGCGTGGATGGCGCGACCATGTTTGGCGATTTCTTCTTCGTCGAGGCGCTCTGCCGTGCCGTGCATCCGGGTAAGCTGCGGCCGCTCGGTGACGCGCGCATTCCGCTCGCTTGAGCCTCACGCGCTTCGCTTCAGAAGGCCGGCATGAAGCTGAGCGCGTACGCATCGAAGACGATCAGTCGAGCACGCATCATCACACGGCCTTGTTCCCACGACGTGTACACGGCTTTGCATACGCTGAACCAGTGTTAGTAACAACAAGGCTCTTGCAACTTCCTTGCATCACTCCGCAATACGCCTAAAGCTCGCGTAATAATCGTCGGTGTAATAACACTCGCTGGTCTGTCTGCGCGCGCCGCCGCATACGATGCGGCGTTGCCCGCGATCCGTCGAACCCGGCGTGCGGACAGTGTAAGTGTGGTAATACCCGCGAGGCTGCTGGGGCAGCAACGCGGCGCTATTACGAAACACCACGCCGTCGTCCCGATACGGGAACGGGCCGCCCGCCTTGATCAGACGCAGCGTGTCGGCAGCTTCGCCCGGCAGTTGCGCCCGGCCGACAGATGGCAACGCACCGCGCTCTTGCGCGCCCGATGCGGCCGCTATGCCGCTCGCCGCGCTGGCCTGTGCCGGCGCCTGACTCGCGGCCGCGCCCGGCTCCTGACTGGCGTTCTGCGAGCCGCTCTTGTTGCATCCGCCCAGCACCGCGCTCAAGGCGAACAAGCAGGGGTAGATCCATGCGCGCTTGACCAAGCCGTTGTCTCCGGTTGACTTGCATTCGACCATCGCGACGGTTCAAGCATATCGCTAGTGGCGAGGGGCATCAATGCGAGGCGCGGATTTGTTTCGACGCTCATCGTCCTGCGGAATCGTCGCGGCATACCAAGAAATTCGCGATACGCTGGCACAATCGACGAGACTACAAAGGAGCGAGACGATGCTGTCGAAACAAACCAGTTACGAAGCCGCGGTCGATAGCTTTCGCTGGGCCATTCCCGAGCATTACAACATCGGCGTGGACGTCTGCGACAAGTGGGCAGCCTCCCGTCCCGACGACACCGCGTTGATCCACGAACATCGCGACGGCAGCATCGAACGGATGACCTTCGCGGAGTTGCGAAGCCAGAGCAACCGGGCCGCCAACTGCTTTCGGGCGCATGGCATCGTGCAAGGCAGCCGGGTTGCGATCCTGATCGCGCAATCGCCGCAGACGGCCATCGCGCATATCGCCGCGTTCAAACTCGGCGCGATCTCGGTGCCGCTCTTTGCGCTCTTCGGCGAGGAAGCGCTGGAGTTTCGCTTGCGCGACAGCGGAGCCAGCGTGCTCGTGACCGATGCCGCGGGCGCGCGAAAGATCGCAGGCATCCGTGACCGGTTGCCCGCGCTGCGCACGGTCTTCGTGACAGGCGCGCAGCCTGAAGCGAGCAGCGCAGTCGAGAACTTCGACACGGCGCTCGCCGCGCAGATCGACACCTTCGAGCCTGTGGCGACAAGAGCCGATGACCCCGCCGTCATCATCTACACGTCCGGCACCACCGGCAAGCCGAAGGGCGCGTTGCACGCGCAGCGCGTGCTGCTCGGCCATTTGCCGGGGGTGGAGATGTCGCATGGCGGGTCGATCAGCCAGACCGACACGTTCTGGACGCCCGCGGACTGGGCTTGGATCGGCGGCCTGCTCGATGTTCTGCTGCCCGCGCTGCACCACGGCGCGACCGTTGTCTCGCATCGCTTCGACAAGTTCAGTGCAAGCGCGGCGTTCGATCTGATGAGCCGCCACAACGTGACGCACGTCTTTCTGCCGCCGACGGCCCTCAAGATGCTGCGCACCGAAAAGTCGCCGCGCGAGCGATGGAATCTGCGGCTGCGCTCCGTCGCAAGCGGAGGCGAATCCTTAGGCACCGAGCTTCTGACCTGGGGGCGTGAAGCACTTGGCATCACCATCAACGAGTTCTACGGTCAGACCGAATGCAACATGGTCGTCTCCTCATGCGGCAACTGGTTTCCGGCCCGGCCTGGCGCAATCGGACGCGCGGCGCCGGGGCACGACGTGCGCGTGGTGAACGACCACGGCGTCGTGCAGCCGGTGGATGAGATCGGCAACATCGCGATCAAAGCGCCGGACCCCGTCATGTTCCTGGGCTACTGGAACAATCCGGCGGCGACAGCCGAGAAGTTCGCGGGCGATTACCTGCTCACGGGCGATCTGGGCCGCATGGACAGCGACGGCTTCATCCACTATGTGGGCCGCAACGACGACGTCATCACGAGCGCAGGCTATCGCATCGGGCCGGGACCTATCGAAGATTGCTTGCTCGGGCATCCCGCCGTTCGGCTGGTGGCGGTCGTCGGCGTGCCGGATGCCGAGCGCACCGAGATCGTCAAAGCGTGCGTCGTTCTGAGCGACGGCTTCTCGCCCAGCGACGAACTGACTCGCGAACTGCAGGACCATGTGCGCACGCGTCTCGCGGCGCACGAATATCCGCGCTTGATCGAATATCGTGAATCGCTCCCGATGACATCGACCGGAAAGCTCATCCGGCGCGAGTTGAGAAGCAGCTAGCGGTTGACGCAACGACGGCACGCTGCATCGGCGTCGGCGCTCCACTAGGCGCGCCGCTTGCCGCGCGCAGCCGCCTTGGCATGCGGCGAATGCCAGGCCGGTTCCGCGAGATGCGCAGCCAGAAAATCGGCCAGCGCCGTCACTCTCGCCGGACGCGCCCGCGCCGATGGCGTGACGAAGTAAAGCCCGCCTCGAGTCAGGTGCCAGTCGGTCAGAATCGCTTCCAGCCGCCCGTCGGCGAGGTATTCGCCCGCGATGAACTCGGGCAGTTCCGCAATGGCGAGTCCATCGAGCAAAGTGGGCAGTAGCGCATCCGAATTCGTGACGCGCAAGGGGCCGACCGGCGTCACCGGTTCCTCGTCGCCGGCGTCGTTCACGAAGCGCCAGACTTCGGTGCCCGCGCGGTAGGCATACGAGAGGCACGGCCGGCCGATCAGGTCGCGCGGATGCGTCGGCCGGCCGAATCGTTCGAGATAGGCCGGCGAAGCGACGAGCAACTGCGAGACCGCGCACAGCCGCCTTGCCACGAGCGAGGAATCGGGCAACGCGGCGATTCTGAGCGCCGCATCGAAGCCCTGCGCGACGATATCGACCGTCGCATCCGACAAATGCAGGTCCAGCGATATGTCCGGAAAGGCGCGCAGGAACTCGGGCAGCAACGGCGCGAGCCAGCGCACGCCGAACGACATGGGCACGGCCACGCGAATGAGCCCGCGCGGCTGCACCGACATCTCTCTCGCGGCGTTCTCGGCCTCCTCGGCTTGCCGATAAATGTCGCCCGCCTTCTCCGCGATGGTGGCGCCGAATTCCGTCAGCGCGAGTTGGCGCGACGTTCGGTTGAAAAGCCGCGCGCCGAGCCGCTCCTCGAGCCTCGCCACGCCGCGCGAGACCGTCGCGACGGACACGCCCATCGTCCGCGCCGCCGCCGCGAACGAGCCCTCCTCGGCCACCTTTGCGAACATCGCCAGCCCTTCGAAATCGGGGAGCTTCGTCATTTCATTCCTGCAATGATGGTTTGCAGGCCAGTCTATTTCGAAACGACGCGGGCGTCGATATTCTCCTCACATCGTTCAACGAAAATGGATAGGGAAAGAATCATGGCACGCAAGCTCGAAGGAAAGATCGCTCTCGTTACCGGCGCAACCAGCGGCATCGGCCTCGCCACCGCCAAACGCTTTGCCGCCGAAGGCGCTCACGTCTATATCACCGGCCGCCGTCAGGGCGAGCTCGACGCGGCAGTGGCCTCGATCGACAACGCCACGGGCGTTCGCGTCGATTCCTCGAAGCTCGACCAACTCGACGCGCTGTATGAGCAGATTCGCGGCGAAAAAGGCCGGCTCGACGTGCTGTTCGCCAACGCAGGCGGCGGCTCGATGGTGCCGCTCGGCGAGATCACCGAGGAGCACTATCACGACACGTTCGACCGCAACGTGAAGGGCACGCTCTTCACGGTGCAGAAGGCGCTGCCGTTGTTGTCGAAGGGCGCATCGGTGATTCTGACCGGCTCGACCGCAGGCACCGAAGGCACGGCGGCATTCAGCGTGTATTCGGCGTCGAAGGCGGCGATCCGCAACTTCGCCCGCAGCTGGATTCTCGACCTGAAGGACCGCGGCATCCGCGTGAACACCATCAGCCCCGGCGCGACGAAGACGCCCGGCCTCGTCGACCTCGCGGGCCCGGATGCCACGCAGCAGCAAGGCTTGCTGGACTATCTGGCGTCGCGCATCCCGATGGGCCGCGTCGGCGATCCGGACGAAATCGCTGCCGCTGCGCTCTTCCTCGCGTCGGACGACGCGAGCTTCGTCAACGGCGCCGAACTCTTCGTCGACGGCGGACAGGCGCAAGTGTGAGTGTGAGCGAGCGCGACGGCGCCGCCGTCGCGCTTCGCTATGCGCGATTCACTATCACTTCTCTAACGCGTGAAGCAGCCGCGTCAGGTTCTGCGGCTGAATGCGTATGATCCCGCCACGAGGACTGTCGATGTCGGCAATCAACGTGAGCGACAAGGAAATGGTCACGGGAAGAATGGTCATGAGCAGCACCGTGCGGCGCTTGCCTTTCGCGCCATAGCCCTGAACGGCGCATCCGAGGAGCGCGATCAGGATCATCAAGACCCATACGCCTAGCGGAATATGATTGATTCTGGCGGCTTCCGAATAGTCTTGCGAGTTGAGCGCGTCGTTCATGCCCGCCACCACGAGCGACCAAATCGGCGTCGGCTGAGCCTTCGCCACCTGCACTGCCAGTTGCCACAACTCGGACTGAACCGCCGCCGTTTCGGCATTGAGGCGGCTTCGCGCGTCCCGGTCACACGTCTGGAATTCGGTCAGGCGCAAGCGTGCATAACGGATTAATGCAGCCTTCATCATGGCGCCGATATGCGGATCGGCTAAATCGGCCTGCACGTATTCAGTGCCGATCGCATTCGCCTCCGCTTCTTCGAGCGTCTTTCGCTGGTCATAGCGGCTGACCGCCATCGACATGCTAAAACCGATCAGCAAGGCCAATAAAGTGAGCGTCGCGCCCTGTACGACATTGAAATCATCGCGTTCATCATCGCGCAGCGGCGCAATGCGGCGAAGAACGAATACACCCAACGCGATCGAGACGATAAATACGGCCAGCAGAACGACAAAGAGTATTGCGGGGTGATCCTGTCACTCGACATCGCGTGAAGACCGCGATGCGCCGGCTCATAGGCTCGCTTGCCTCGTTTCGCTTGAAAGCTAGTTATAGGCGTGAATTCGCGTGCATGCCAAGAGGCGCTTGCGGAGAACGACGCCGTTTCTATGGTTTGAATCCGCGTATCGCGAACAGTGCGCGACGCTTGCGGCGCAGCCGACACAGCCGTGTTAATCGGCGTCTACAGTCGAACGACCGCATCGCCTGATGAATGAACGAACGCCGGCATCGCCCCAGGCAATCTGGCGACACCGGCGCATGGACGCTAATGCCACTTCGCGTTCTTATGACGCCTGCGGCCGACCGCGTCCCATAGCTTTCTGGCTTGCTTCTGCACGGAGCCTGAATGATCCTCGTGATGAGGCTCCGCGTCTCCGGCGTGACCGACCGTGACGCCCCGCCTGGCGCGCCTGAACAGTTCGACGAATTTCATCGCGACCTCCTTTTGCGGTAAAGACACCGCAAATAAAGTGTACTCGGCTGCGAATGGCTTTGAAATGCGTGAACACGCGGTATCGGCTGACCGTGACTTCGAGTCAAAAAGAGCGATGCGCTACTATCACGCGTGGCGCATGACGTTGCGCCTCACGCTCGCGCATGCAGCGCCCGATGCTGTCCTTTCAGAACGCCCGTACACATTCAGGGGAAGCCAGTCGATGCGACGTGTCGTCTTCAATCAAAAGGGTGGCGTAGGCAAGTCCACTATCGTCTGTAATCTGGCGGCGATCAGCGCGTCGCGCGGTTTGCGCACGCTCGTCGTCGATCTGGATCCGCAAGGCAACGCGAGTCAGTATCTGCTCGGCGCCGCTGCGCACGACGCGCATCCGAACCTTGCGAGCTTCTTCGAATCGGCGCTGAGTTACAGCTTTCGCGAGCCCGCGTTCGACACGTTCATTCATGCGACGCCATTCGAGAATCTGGATATCGTGCCGTCGCATCCCAGCCTCGACACGCTGCAAAGCAAGCTGGAATCGCGCTACAAAATCTACAAGCTCCGTGACGCGCTCAAGGGTCTGTCGAATTACGACGCCGTTTATATCGATACGCCGCCCGCGCTCAATTTCTTCACGCGCTCGGCGCTGATTGCCGTCGAACGCTGTCTCGTTCCGTTCGATTGCGACGACTTCTCGCGTCGCGCGCTGTATTCGGTGCTGGAAAACGTGCAGGAAATCCGCCACGACCACAATCCCGATCTGAAGGTCGAAGGCATCGTCATCAACCAGTTTCAGCCGCGCGCCAGTCTGCCGCAAAAGCTCGTCGATGAACTGCGCGCCGAAGACCTGCCCGTGCTCGCGTCGCACATTTCGTCGTCGGTGAAGATTCGCGAGAGCCATCAGCACGCGCGGCCGATGATTTATCTCGAACCGCGCCACAAGCTCGCGCAGGAATACGTCGCGCTGCACGACGAACTGAACGGCTGACGCGATACGCCAGCACCCGCCAGCACCCGCCGGCAGCCGCCCGCTCACGCCGTATGCGGCACCGGCCCGGCGTGTTGCGCGGCGACCGATCCTGCATTCCCTTCCGCACCGCTTCCCACGATAGAGAGCCCGAAAACCTGCTCGGGCGCGACCGGCTTGCTCAACAGATAGCCCTGCACGAAGTCGCATTGCGCGTCGCGCAGCAGCCGCAGCTGCGGCGGATACTCCACGCCCTCGGCCGTCGCGGTCAGGCCGAGCGCATGCGAAAGCTGAATGATGCCGCGCACGATCTTGTGAATCGCGAAGTCGCTCTCCAGCCGCGCGATGAACGAGCGGTCGATCTTGAGCGTATCGGGCGAGAAATCCGCCAGGTAACGCAAGCTCGAATAGCCGGTCCCGAAATCGTCGATCGCGATGCGCACGCCCAGTTCCTTCAGCGCCCGCAGCGTGCGTTGCGCGAGCTCGGGATTCTCCATCAATGCGCTCTCGGTCAGTTCGAGCTGGAGACTCGACGCCGGCAGCCCGTGCCGTCGCAGCGCGGTGTTGACGACATCGACGATCGCCGCGTCGCGCAACTGGCGCGCGGACACGTTGACCGACACGCCGAGCCCCTGCGCGCCGCTTTGCCGCCACTGCGCAAGCTGCCGCAATGCCTCGTCCATCACCCACGCGCCGACCTCGTTGATAAAGCCGCTTTCTTCGAGGATCGGGATGAACACGTCGGGCGGCACGAGCCCGTGCGCGGGATGCCGCCAGCGGATCAGCGCCTCGACGCTGCACATTTCGAGCGAATGCGGCTGATAAATCGGCTGGTAATGCAGCACAAACTGCTTGGCGGCAAGCGCAGCGGGCACGTCGCGCTCCAGCCTGAAATCGACGATCCGCCCCGTCGCGACCTGATCGGCGAACCGGAAACCGTTGCGCCCGGCTTTCTTGGCCGCATACATCGCAATGTCGGCGCTCGTCAGCAGCGTTTCGTGGTCCGCGCCGTTCTCCGGGAACACCGAAATGCCGATGGATGCCGTAACGAAGGTGCCCGCGGGCGTCGGCTCGCCCGTTTGACGCAACGCGCCGAGAATGCTTTTCGCGATGCTGGCGAGATGATCCTTGTCCTGCGCGTCGTCGATCAGCACGGCGAACTCGTCGCCGCCGAGCCGCGCGAGGAAAGCGCCCGGCGGCAGCGACGCCTGAATGTCCTCGCTCAGCGATTTGAGCAGCCGGTCGGCCGCCGTATGACCGAGCGTATCGTTGAGCACCTTGAAGCGGTCGAGATCCACGAACATCAACGCGAACGTCGTGTCCTGCCGGCAGCGTTCCTCGATGCCGCGCACCAGCGCGCCGCGGTTGGCGAGCCCGGTGAGCGAATCGGTGTAGGCGAGCCGGTCCAGTTCGACGAGCCGTTCCTGCTCCGCCGTCACGTCCTCCGTCACGCCGATCACGCGCGCGACGTTTCCGGCGGCGTCGAGAATCGGATAGGCGGTGCTCTGCACCCAGCGGATCTCGCCGCCGTTCGCGCGAATGCGGTACTGCGTGCGTCCACCGACCGATGTCTCGGCAATCCGCTGCATCGCCGCCTGAACGATCGGCCGGTCCTCGGGCAGCACGACGTCCATCCAGGCTTCCGGGCGCTCGCGCAGCGTCGACGCCGAGAGGCCGAACACGGACGCGCAGCCCGCGCTGATGTGATGGAAATAGCTGAAGTCCGCGCTGTACGAGTAGAAACAGAGCCCGATATGCGCTTCCATTTCGGACATGAGGGCTTCTTTTGCCCGCAAGTCGGCGGCGAGTTCGGCTTCCTTCGTCACGTCGAGCGACGCGCACAGCACGCCGTAGATGCCGCCGCCGCTCTTTTCGACCGGTATGAGCCGCGATTGCCAGACCTTCGGCTCGCCGGCGGTCGTCGGGCACGTTCCCGTGAACGATGTCCGCGATCCTTGCAGCGCGCCGTCGAAGGCGTCGCGCGCGGCGATTGCCTCGCTGCCGCTCCAGAAGTCGAGCCAATCGGCGCCGGCCAATTGATCCGGGCCGGCCGCGCGCATGAGTTCGGCGCCGTACTCGGAGATGCGGAGCAGGCGGCCGTTCGTGTCGAGCAGCTTCAGACATTCGCGATTGGCATCGAGCAGCGCCTTGACGAGCGCCACAGTCGCATCGTGCCGCGCGGTCGCACCGAGCGCGCGGCGCAAGGCAAGCGTGCCGACGACGACGGCGGCCACCGCGCCGCCGCACATCGCGCCGAGCGCCGAAACGGACGCAAGCGCCAGATGCACGAGCGCATACGCGCCCACGGCCGCAAGAAGAGGCGTGACGGCGTCGCGCCAGGAGACGCCCGCGTGCTTCGCGCAGGCATGCAGGAAGAACGACAGGAAACCCTGGTTCTGCGCGGAACCTCGGTTCGTTCGCGGCGCGCCGGTGGAGCCAGGGGCAGTTTGATGAGACATTGGCGTCACGAAGCGAGGGCGTGAATGTACGAGCGACTGACGAGGCCGCGATAGAGAGGACTTAGCTCTTGTTTACGTCTGGCCGCGAAAATGCTTTAGCGCGGTGCGCCGCGCTCGTTTGCGGCGCGAGAAGAATTCGAAGCCCCGGGCTTGTGCATCGCGGCGAGGGTCTCTATAATGCGCGGCTTCACAGGCTCGTAGCTCAGCTGGTTAGAGCACCACCTTGACATGGTGGGGGTCGTTGGTTCGAGTCCAATCGAGCCTACCAACGCATCTGCATCAAACGAAAACGCCGCGTTCATCGCGGCGTTTTTGTTTTCTCCCTTCGTTTGATCATTCGTCGGTCAATCGAAACGCTAGTCCCACATGTTCCGGAACGCCACGGCGGCGATCACGGGCACCGTGAGCACGAGCGGAATCGCGAAGTACGGCACTTCCAGATCCACCGTCCAGCTATAAACCAGCCAGCCGACGCCGAGCACGAGCGTGGCAATCCCGACCAGTGCAGACAGCACATTGAGCGATCGCTTTGACAGGCGCCTGCGAGGCGCTTCCTTACTCGAAGTCGGTTCCATGATTCACAGGCTGCTATGCGCGCGAGGCGGGTACTTCTGATTTTATACCGTCCACAGACGCGCGGCGGTGGCATGGAACCGCCGGGACGAGGCTTGCCCGCCGCAACGGCTGTCAAGAAGCGACCGACTGACCGCGCCCTGCCCGCGCGTTGGCTGCGGCCGAATGCCGGCGCGCCGCGCGTTTGCGCATCCAGATGATGAGGCCCGTGGCACTCAACACCGCCACCGCAATCCCGACCGCGCTGATCGCGATGCGTCCCGCGACGCCGATGATGCGCCCCGAATGCAGTGGAAACTGCGCCTGCATGAAGATGTCGCCTGCGGAGCCGCGCCCCGGTATCGACGAGCCCGCGAGCGTGCCCGTATGGCCGTTGTAGTAGAGCCAGGCATTGCCGAGCCCGCCGTCGCCGTGGTCCTGTCCCGGCGCGAAGAAGCCGACGCCGTACGCTTCGAGCGTCGGCACGTAGTACAGCGCGCCCATCGGCGCGGCGATGTGCTCGCGCTTCGCATCGCTCGCGGCGGCGGCCAGAATCTGCTCGCGCGTCGCGGGGGCGCTCCCCGCCGGACCCGCGCGCACGAGCGCGGCATTGTCGGTGAACGACCGCGAGAGCGTCGAGAACAGCGAGACCACCGGACGAACGACCGGATCGCTCAGATTCATCGAAACGGACGTGAGCGCCACCATCACGAGCAGCGCCCAGATCCACACGCCGCCGGAGCGGTGCAGGTCGAACGTGAGCGCGTATCCGCCGCGCCTGAAACGAAACGCGAGCGACTTGCGCCACGCCTTCACGCTCGGAAACGACAGCACGAGCGCAATGCCGCTATCGAAGAACCACACGATGCCGACGATGCCGAGCAGCCACGTGCCGATATCGAATCCGCCTACGACCGGCAAATGCAGCGTGTAGTGCAGCTTGTAGAGGAACGGCATCAGGTCGATGCGCGCCAGCGACACCGCGCCCCACATCCGTCGCCCTTGCACTGCGCCCGTCGCGGGATCGACGGCGATCTGATTGAAGTCGATGGCATACGGCGCAGCGGTCGACGGATTCGTGCGCGGCACGACCATCAATTGCGCCGTGCGGCCGGGCTCGACGCCGAGCGGCAGATACGTCACCTGAATGCGCGGATCGGCGGCCTCGACGCGCCGCGCCAGTTCGAGCGGCGCAAGCGGCGCGGCCCGACTCTGCGCATGGAAGAAGGCGGGGTTGAGCCAAGCGTCGATTTCGTGATCCCACGCGATGATGGCGCCGGTCAACCCCGAGACGAACAGAAACAGCGCGGTCGCCACGCCGAACCAGCGATGCAGCCGCACGAGCGCGCGCCTCATGCGGACGGCGCCTCGATAACGGATGAGCGTACGGTTTCGGGCATGGCTCGCGCGCGACTAAATAGGAATTGTTCGCAATTGTAGCGGCGATGCGCTGGCCGGGCAAGCCTTCAACGTCACGACAGCGCATGACATCCCGCGACACAAGTTGCGCGTGGTTTTTAACGAGGTCCATCGCTACAGTGCGCACATGCCTAACCACCCACGGCGGAAATCATGGAAGCGATCGGAAAGTTATCGGTGTATGTGCTCGTCATCGTGCTCGCGGCGTCGATGATCGAAGCAGTCTGGCTGAGCCGCAAACATAAGGGCACCGACAAGGCGTTCGCCTGGCACGAGGTGTGGATCTCGCTCGCGGATCTGGTCGGCCGCAAGCTGCTCGCCTTCGTGCCGCTGTCGCTCGCCACGCCGTTCTTCGCGTTCGCGTGGGAGCACCGCATTCACACGGTCACGAGCAACACGCCGCTGACCGTCTTCCTGCTCTTCATCGGCATGGAGTTCTGCTATTACTGGTATCACCGCGCGTCGCACACGGTGCGCTTTTTCTGGGCGACGCATGCGGTCCATCATTCGCCGAACCAGTTGACGCTTTCATCGGCGTATCGGCTCGGCTGGACCTCGAAGATTACCGGCGCGGCGCTGTTCTTCACGCCGCTCGTGTGGTTCGGCCTCAAGCCCGAAGTGGTGCTCGCCGCGCTGTCGATCAACCTGCTCTACCAGTTCTGGCTGCACGCGACATGGATCCCGAAGCTCGGCTGGCTCGAGTACGTGTTCAACACGCCGTCTGCGCACCGCGTGCACCATGCATCGAACGCGGCGTATCTCGATGCGAACTTCGGAGGCGTGCTGGTCATCTTCGACCGGCTGTTCGGCACGTATGTCGAGGAACGCGCCGACGAGCCGTGCCGCTACGGTCTCACGACGCCGACCACGTCGCGCAATCCGGTCGTCGTTCAGATGGAGCACTGGGTGAGCCTCGCGAAAGACGTGTTTCACGCGAAGAGCGTCTCTCAGGCGATCGGCTTTCTGCTTCGCCCGCCCGGCTGGCGTCCCGACGGCGAAGGGGAAACGACCGAAGCATTGCAGAAGCGCGCGAGAAACGCCGGCAAAGCGATGGAGCCATCCTGACTCCGCAACGCCGTGAAAGCACGAAGGCGAACGCACGGCGCGCCTTCGTGCTTCGTGCAATCAGAACGTGACGGTCTGATTGATGACTTGCTGGCCGTTCACCGTGATGACGGACGTGGCCGTGCCGGTCTGCGTGCTGGTGCCGCCGGACGGCAGCGTCGAGCCGCCGGCCGGGCAGGTTGCGCCGCTGCCGCCGGTGGTTTTTGCGGCGCCGCCGGCAAGCTGTGCGCGAGCGAGTGCGTCGCGGTCGATTGTGTACATGTTGGCTATCCTCTTTCGATTGAGATGCACCGGTCACCGTGCGCAGGACGCGAGATATTTCGCGTGTGTCGATTGCGCGGCGCCGGTGCTTGTCATCATATGTCGGTCGAGGTCTTACGCGCTTCGTCAAAGGTCCTAATTATATTTTCCGAAAGGCATCCATTGGTCGCGCAGACACTCGTATGGCCGCGATGGCTGACTTGAGGCATCTGCCTTGCTCATGCCTGTCAGCGCACTCAACCAAGGAACGACCGCCATGAAATTCCTGCCGCCAAAATGGCCGATGCTCCCGGCACTGGCCTGCCTGCTCGCGGGCTGCGCCGCCAGCGGGCCGCCGACTAACGCAACGCACTTAAGTCCGACACAATGCCGCGACCTCGCCGCGCTTCGGAGCAATGCGCCTCCGAACCGACAGCGCAACGCAAGCGAACTGACGGCGTTGAGGCAAGCGGGCTACGATCCGTCGAGATGGTACGACCCGTACTATCCGGAGGATCTGCAAGCGGCGCAGCGTCAGGTGGATATCTGGTTCCGGGCGGACTGCCTTAGGAACCCGCAGCAAGCCGAGTGACCTGCATCCCGCGATGGCCGAACGCAAGCGCACAGCCGCCGCGATCACCCGGCTGGCGCATGCCCGAGCGAATCGGGGTCCAGCACGAGTTGACGCAGCGGCGCGAGGCGCTTCTCGGCTTCGTCGGCCTGCTCGCGATACGCGGCGGCGTCGAGCGCGGAGCCGGCCCGTTCAGCGAGATCGGCCATCTGGCGCAGCAGCATGATTCTCTCTTCGATGGCGCGCAGCGTGGTCCATAAACCGCCGTCGATGGCCTCGTCGATTTCCGCGATCAGCGTCTGGATCGAGAACGCGTGGCCCGTGTGGCATCTGAACCGGACAATCGGACCTTCTTCTATCTGCATGAGCACGCCGTTGCAGTCCGGACATGTGTATCGCGAAATGTTGCCGAGCTTCATGAAACTCGCCTCCCCGCCATCTCCGGTCTCCGAAATTTTGTTCTCGATGGCAGCGTACGCGCGCGCGGACACGCGATGCGTCGGGCTGCCAGCGGGCGTGACCACCGTACTCAGGATCTTGTCCGCCAGTGCGTCGAGGTCGCCGACGAAATCCACCTCGACGTGCGCGATCGCGCTTTCGGGCATCGACGGATGGTCGGCTGTCAGCGGGTCCTGCACGAACGCGAGTCCGCCGTGGTCCTTGACCGCCCAGAGCCCGGCGGTGCCGTCGTCGAGCGCGCCGGTCAGTATCACGCCGATCACGCGCTCGCCGTATGTCACCGCCGCCGAGCGGAACAGCACGTCCACGGCCGGGCGCGCGCGGCACTCCTTCGGGCCGCGCGTGATTCGCACGCCCTCTTTCGAGAGCATGAGATGCCGGTCCGTGGTCGCGACGAAGACGGTGCCGTGCGCGAGAGGCGCGTTGTCGGTCGCCGCGACGACCCGAAGGTTCGTCGTGCGCGCCAGAATGGTGTGCAGCGCGCTCGGTCCGTAGGGCGACAGATGCATGACGATGAGGAGCGTCGCGGGCAACTGTGCCGGCAGACGGGCGAGCAGTCCGCCGAGCGCGGGCACGCCACCCGCGGACGCCCCGATGACCACGATGTCCCGCTGAATTCGCGCGTCCATTGTTGTCCCCTGTGACAGGATCGGCGGCCGTCGCGGTTGCGACGAGACGTCGACCATTACGTCCATTCGGTACAGTCTACGCGCTTACGCCGCGCAGCCCGCATCCCGCGCGCGGCAGCCGCTCGCCCAGCGCTCGGGAACAGCGCCCCCAAGCCTCGCACAACCGTGCATATCCTTAGCGAAAATGATGCGTTCCAGAGCGCCCGACCGCTGGCTATGATGATCGGTCCGACGGTTCGCACCGTTCACATTGAAGGAGCATCGAACTTGACCCGAACCGAAACATCGCGCCGTCCGCTCGTGGTCGGAATCGGCGGCACGACGCGGCCTGCGTCATCGACAGAACGCGCCCTCGCTTTCGCGCTCAAGGGCGCGCAAGAATCCGGCGCGAGCGTGCAGTTGTTCGGCGGCGCGTTCCTGCATAGCTTGCCGCACTATGCGCCCGAATCGCGCGTGCTCACCGACGAGCAGCACGAACTCATCGAAGCCGTGCGCGCCGCCGATGCGCTCGTCATCGCCACGCCCGGCTATCACGGCGGCATTTCGGGTCTCGTGAAGAACGCGCTCGATACGCTCGAAGAACTGCGCTCCGACGAGCGTCCGTATCTCGACGGCCGCGCGGTCGGCAGCATCGTCACCGCGTATGGCTGGCAGGCCGCGGGCACCGTGCTGACGTCGTTGCGCTCCATCGTGCATGCGCTGCGCGGCTGGCCGACGCCGTTCGGCGCGGCGGTCAACACGCTGGAGACGCGCTTCGAGTCGGCCGATACCTGCTCGGACCCGAAGGTCGTCGCGCAGCTTCGCACGGTCGGTCAGCAGGCCGCGAGTTTCGCGCACGCGTTCGGCGCGCATCGGCCGGACGCGTGGCATGTCGTGGAGAACAAGGTGGCGGTGGCGCAGAGCTAGCGCCACGATGGGACTCAAGTCGGACGCAGCACGCGCGACAGCACGCGTTCTTCGAGTTCGGCGAACTCTTTCGCGGTGCGCGAACGCGGCCGCGGCAACGACACTGGCGTATCCAGCGTGATACGCCCCTCTTCGATCAGCACGATGCGATCGCCGAGCGAGACGGCTTCCTGCACGTCATGCGTGACGAGCAGCGCGGTGAATCCGTGCTCGCGCCGCAACCGCTCGATCAAGCCCTGCATCTCGATGCGCGTCAACGCGTCGAGCGCGCCGAGCGGTTCATCGAGCAACAGCAAATCCGGGCGATGCACCAGCGCGCGCGCCAGCGCCACCCGCTGCCGCTGACCACCCGAGAGTCGCGTCGGCCACTCCTTCTCGCGTTCGGACAAACCCACTTCGGCGAGCGTCGCGCGAGCTTCTTCGCGCCGATTGCGTCTGTCACGCGGCAGGCCGATCATCACGTTGTCGAGCACGCTTTTCCACGGCAAGAGTCGCGCATCCTGAAACATGATGCGAATCTGCAACTCGCCGCCGGGCGTCGCGGCATGGCGCTCGACCACGCCGCCCGAGGCTTCGTCGAGCCCTGCAATGAGCCGCAGCAAGGTGGACTTGCCGCAGCCGCTCCGACCGACGATCGACACGAAACTGCCGCGCTCGATCGAGAAGTCGAGGTCAGCCAGCACGCGACGCTCGCCGAAGCGCTTCTCGACGCCGCGCAGCGACACGGCGACATCGCGGCTCGCAGGCGTTCGGGCGAGCGGCTCCGCGGCGCGCGATGCGGGCCTTTGAAGATCCAGGGTATCGAGAGAAATCAGAGTCACGACTGCGCCTCGTGTTGATAAGCGGGATGCCAGCGCAGGCTGGCGCGTTCGATGGCGCGGGCGGCCATGTCCGCGAGCTTGCCGAGCGCTGCGTACAGCAGAATGCCGAGCACGACCACGTCCGTTTGCATGAACTCGCGCGCGTTCATCGTCATGTAGCCGATGCCCGATTGCGCCGAGATGGTCTCCGCGACGATCAGCATCACCCACATCAGGCCGAGCGCGAAGCGCACGCCGACGAGAATGGACGGCAACGCGCCGGGCAAAATCACATGTCGATACAGCGCGAAGCCCGAGAGGCCATAGCTGCGAGACATCTCGATCAGATCGCGGTCCACGGAACGAATGCCGTGATACGTGTTCACGTACACCGGGAAAAACACGCCGAGCGCGACGAGCACGAGCTTCGCCTCTTCACCGATGCCGAACCAGAGAATCAGGAGCGGGATCATCGCGAGCGCGGGGATGTTGCGGATCATTTGCACGGTCGAATCGAGCAGAATCTCGGCGGGTCGAAAGAGGCCCGTCGCGAGCCCGAGCACGAAGCCGATGCCGCCGCCGACCGCGAAGCCGGCGAACGCGCGCCACGCGCTGATTTTCACGTCGGCCCACAATTCGCCCGACTGCCACACCGACCACGCGGCCTTCGCGACCGCGAGCGGTTCGGGCAACACGCGCGCCGACAGGCCGCCCGAGCGCGCGGCCGCCTCCCACGCGAGCAGAATCAGCAACGGGACGATCCAGGGCAAGACGCGCGCGCCGGCACGTCGCAGCGTTTCGTTTCGCTTCATTGCGGACCTCACCCCTGCGCGGCCTTCGGCAACTCCGACGTGCCGATCACTTCGCCGAACGGCCCCGACAGCGGCCCTGATGCGGACGCCTTCTGCGTGCGCGGCAGCAGCGGGAACACGAGCTCCGCGAAGCGATACGACTCCTCCAGATGCGGGTAACCGGACAGGATGAACGTCTCGATCCCGAGTTCGGCGTATTGCTTCATCAGCCCGGCGACCTGCTGCGGATTGCCGACAAGCGCGGTGCCCGCGCCGCCGCGCACGAGCCCGACGCCCGCCCACAGATGCGGATAGACCTCCAGCTTGTCGCGCTTGCCGCCATGCAGCGCGGCCATGCGCCGCTGCCCTTCGGAGTCCATCTTCGAGAACTGCGCCTGCGCGCGCTGGATGGTCTCGTCGTCGAGCTTGCTGATGAGCTTGTCCGCATCGGCCCAGGCTTCGGCTTCCGTTTCGCGCACGATCACATGCAGGCGAATGCCGAAGCGGATGCTGCGCCCCTGCGCCTCGGCGCGGCGGCGAATGTCGGCGAGCTTCTTCTCGACTTCGGCGGGCGGTTCGCCCCACGTGAGATACGTGTCGATATGCTTCGCCGCGATTTCGTGCGCCGCCGCCGACGATCCGCCGAACCACAACGGCGGATGCGGTCGCTGCACAGGCGGATACAGCACCTTGCCGCCTTCCGTGCGCAGATGCTTGCCCGCGAAGTCGAAACTGCCCTTCTCGTGCGAGCTTTCCAGCAGGCCGCGCCAGATGCTCAGAAACTCATCGGTGATTTCATAGCGCGTGTCGTGGCTTTCGAAGACGCCGTCGCCGGCGAGTTCGTTCGGATCGCCGCCTGTGACGACGTTGATGAGCAGGCGCCCGTTCGAAAGCCGGTCGAACGTGGACGCCATGCGCGCGGAGAGTCCCGGTGAACTGAGGCCCGGCCGGATCGCGACCAGGAACTTGAGGCGGCGCGTCGCGGGAATGAGGCTCGATGCGACCACCCACGCGTCCTCGCACGAGCGGCCCGTCGGCAGCAGCACGCCTTCGTAGCCGAGCGTGTCGGCGGCGACGGCGATCTGGCGGAAGTAATCGTAGTCGGCGGCACGCGCGCCTTGCGACGTGCCCAGATAGCGGCTGTCGCCGTGAGTCGGAATGAACCAGAAGACATTCATGCTAGGGCGTTTCTCGTATTGGAGGTTCGTTAGTACCGCGAATCGTATTACGCGACGTTCCAGCGCGCCTCGGTCACGTCGAGCTTCTTCGGGATCAGCCGAAGATTGGTGAACGTATCGGCAATCTGCTGCTGATACGCGAGCGTGGCGGGCGATATGGCTTCGATGCCGTACGCCGTGCGCTGCAACGCGTGCTCGATCGTCGCTGCGTCCAGCCCGACAAGCGGCGACAGTTGCGCCGCGACGGCCGGTACGTTGTCGCGCGCCCAGCGATCGACATGATCGAGTTCTTCCAGCACTGCGCGCACGATCTGCGGCTGGCCGGCGGCGAGCTTGCGCGTCGCGACGTAGTACTGGATGTTGCGCACGAGCCCGGTGCCGTCTGCGAGTTGCCGCGCGTTCGCCTGGCGCTCGATAGCGGCGAGATACGGGTCCCAGATCACCCACGCATCGACGCTGCCCTGCACGAAGGCCGCGCGCGCATCGGCGGGCGCGAGATAGACCGGCTGAACGTCCGCGTATGAGAGCCCCGCTTTCTTGAGCGCCTCGACGAAGAGGTAATGCACATTCGAGCCCTTGTTCAGCGCGATTTTCTTGCCGCGCATTTGCGCGACCGAGCGGATGTTCGAATCTTTCGGCACGACGATAGCTTCGGCGCGCGGCGCGGGCGGCTCGCTGCCGACATAGACGAAATCGACGCCTGCGGCCTGCGCGAAGATGGGCGGCGTCTCGCCGACCGTGCCGATATCGACGGCGCCGGCATTGAGTCCTTCCAGCAGTTGCGGCCCGGCCGGAAACTCGAGCCATTGCACCGTGACGCCTTGCGGCGCGAGGCGCTTTTCTAGCGTGCCGCGCGCTCTAAGCACGACGAAGTTGCCGTATTTCTGATAGCCGATTCGCAGGGTCTTGCCGGCATCGTCGGCACGGGCGGCATTTGGTGCAAGCGCGCTCGCGCCCAGCGCGGCAAGCGTGACGAGCGCGCGTCTGCGAGTCGATGACGGCGGCGCGTTTTCATATGACATTCGGGGTTCCTCGGGCGATGAGCGATGGCATCGTCGATGCCGCATTCCCGGTCATCGTAACAACGCTCGCCGCGCGGCCTAAGCGAGAAATCGTGATAAGCATTGCAGCGTGCGCGCGCAATATGCATAGCGTTCGATATTGTTTGCGGCGACGTATGCGCGCCCCTAGCATCACGTCTCTTTCCACTGACGACGTCGCTTATATGAAGACTTTCACGCCATTCAAATCCGCTCTCTTCTCGGTTCTGCTCGCATGGGGCGTGGCAGGTTTGCAACCGGTTCAGGCTGCTGGCCAGACGGTCCGCGTCGGCATCATGTCGGGCGAGGACGAGGATGTCTGGCGCACGGTCGCGGCCAACGCAGCGAAGCACGGCATCACGGTGAAGGTCACGACCTTCTCCGACTACACGCAGCCCAACGAGGCGCTCGCGCAACACGATCTCGACGCCAACTCATTCCAGCACAAGCCGTATCTCGACGCGCAGATTCAGGCACGTCACTATGCGATCGTGCCTGTCGGTTTCACGTATGTGCAGCCCATTGGTCTCTATTCGCGCAAGGTGAAGTCAGTCGCGGACTTGCCGCAGAACGCGGCGATCGGCGTACCCAACGATCCGAGCAACGAAGGCCGCGCGCTTCTGCTGTTGCAGGCGAACGGCGTCATCAAGCTGCGCGATAACGTCGGTCTCTTGCCGACCGCTCGCGACATTGCGGACAACCCGAAGCACGTACAGATCAAGGAACTCGATGCGGGCATCGTCGGGCGCGCCATCGGCGATCTGGATGCCGCGGTCGTCAACACCGACTGGGCGATCAAGGCGGGCATTCAGATTCCGAAGGAGCGCATTGCGCAGGAGAAAGTGCCGGGCAATCCGTATCGCAACTTCATCGCGGTGAATGCGAAGGACGCTCAGGCGCCGTGGGCCAAGACGCTCGTCGAGAGCTATCAGCAGGCGAATGTCGCGTCGACCATTCTCGCCGTGTATCACGGGGCGACACTGCCGGCATGGGAGGGCGCGCCGCAGCATTGATCGCATGCGCGGCCGCTCCGCCCGCGGCCGCGCATATCAGGGGCCGGCACGGACGTTGCGAGGACTAAGGTTCGTCCAAGCAAAAAACGACGCAGCCTATCGTGCGTCACCCTGCCTATGGCTTCGCCATCATTATTCGAAGAAATATTCAACACCGCCCCTGTCGGCAGCTACCTGCTCTCTCCCACGCCCGAGGCTATCGTCCTCGCGGTCAACGATGCCTTCCTGAAGGTCTCGACGCTGCGTCGCGAGGACATGGTGGGCAAGAGTCTCTTCGACATCTTTCCTCATAACGAATCCGATCCGAACGATACGGGTGTCGAAGCGTTGCGCCAATCCATCGCGCGGGCGAGAGAAAGCTGCCGCGCCGATCACATGCCGCTACAGCGCTTTCCGCTGTGGGTGAGCGCCGAAGACGGCAGCATGCGCTACGAGGAACGCTTCTGGAGCGCGGTCAACACGCCGATCTTCAACGCGGAAGGCACGCTGATCTGCGTCTCGCACACGACCACGGATGTCACGGCCGCGCATCTGACACAAAGAGCGCTGGCCGCAAGCGAACAACGGTTCCGCACTCTGTTCGACGCGATCAATCAGGGCTTTTGCGTCGTGGAGATGGCATTCGATGATCGAGGCGAACCCGTCGACTACCGGTTCCTCGCGACGAACCCCGCGTTCGAAGCGCAGACCAGCGTGGTGAACGCCGTGGGCAGGAACATGTCGGAACTCGTGCCCGGACACGACCGGCATTTCTTCGAAATCTACGGCTCGGTTGCGAAGAACGGCGTGCCGATTCACGTTCAGGTGAGGGCGTCGAAGCTGGACCGCTGGTTCGACATCTATGCGTTCCGCCCCGACGCGTCGATGCCGAATCAGGTCGGGGTGCTCTTCTCCAATATCACCGAGCAGCGCAAGAGCGAGGAGCGTCTTCTCGCGAGCGAGCAAAGCGCGCGCGCCGCGGCGCGCGAGGCACTGGACGCGACGCGCCGCCTCGACGCCGTGCTGGAAGCGGCGCCTATCGGCATCGTCGTATGCGATCAGCATGGCGGCATCGAGCGCGTGAATCGCTCTTTCGTGCAGCTATGGGGCGAAGCACATCCGCGTCCCGCGACTATCGACGATTTCGCGCAATGGAAAGGACGCTGGGCCGATCATTCCGACAAGCACGGGCAGATGCTGAACGCGCACGACTGGACGATTGCGCGCGTGCTCAAGGGCATCGGACCGACGACGGACATCGTGTCGATCGAGAGCTTCGATGATCCACCGAATCGGCGCACGCTACTGAGCACCGGCGCGCCGATCCGCGACGAGCATGGCGCCGTGGTCGGCGCGGTCGTCGCTCAACTCGACATCACGGACCGTATCAAGGCGGAAGAGGAACTGCGCCTTGCAGACAAGCGCAAGGATGAGTTCCTCGCGATGCTGTCGCATGAACTGCGCAATCCGCTTTCGCCGATAGCAAGCGCCGCGCAACTGATGCGCGCCGCGCCCAGCGACGCGCGGCGCGTCAGCAAATCGTGCGAGATCATCTCGCGGCAAGTGAAGCACATGACCGGCCTGATCGACGATCTGCTCGACGTGTCGCGCGTGACGCAGGGGCTCATCAAGCTCGACATGGAAGTGCTCGATGCCAACCGCATAGCGGCCGACGCCATCGAACAGGTGAGGCCGATCATCGATCGGAAAAGGCATCGGCTGTCGCTGCTCACGCTATCTTCCGCTGCGCTGGTTCGCGCCGACGAGAAGCGGCTGACGCAGATCTTCGTCAACCTGCTCAACAACGCCGCGAAATATACGCCCGAAAAGGGCGACATCCAGTTCTCCGTCGCGATCGAAGGCAAGTTCATCAAGGTGACGGTCACGGACAACGGCATCGGCATGACGCCCGACGTTGCCGCGCACGCGTTCGATCTCTTCACGCAAGCCGAGCGCAGTTCCGACCGCACGCAAGGAGGACTCGGCATAGGGCTCGCGCTGGTCCGAAGCCTCGTCGCGCTGCATGGCGGCACGGTCAGGGCGTATAGCGCCGGACCCGGCAAGGGCAGCACGTTCGTCGTGTGTATTCCTCATGCCGAGATGATGACGACGCTAAGAAAGATCGAACCCGACGACACGCGGGAAGCGCCCTTCCTGACGCGGCTGCGAGTGCTGATCGTCGACGACAATGTCGACGCCTCGGAGACGCTCGCCATGTTGATGGAGACGCTCGGCAACGAGGTGCGCGTGGCCGCGAACGGCATCACCGCCTTGCAGGAAACCGGGCAGTGGATACCGCACGTGTGTCTTCTCGATATCGGCTTGCCGGACATGGACGGCTATCAGCTGGCATCGCTATTGAGGAATCAGCCGCGCACGGCAGATGCCGTTCTCGTGGCCGTGACCGGATACGGCTTGCAGCAAGACAGAGAAAAGGCGCTGTCGGCCGGGTTCGATCACCACTTCGTCAAACCGCTCGACGTGGGCAAGCTGTTCTCGCTGCTTGGCGAAATCGCGTCGCGGCAGCGGCAGGAGTGAAGGTTCCCGTTGGCCCGGGCAGCCTGTGCTGTCCTTGGGCTGTCCCTGGGCTGTCCTTCGGCCGGACAGCGCGCCCCGCAGCACCCGTTAGAATGAACCGTACTGTACGCGTTCATGCTTCAAAAGCGCCCTTCATGCAAGTAGCTCCCCTGCCCGACGACGAAAACGAACGCGTACGCGTTTTGCACAGTCTGCACATTCTGGACACGCCCGCCGAAGAAGCATTCGATCGCGTGACGCGCGTGCTGGCGCGCGTGCTCGGCGTGCCGATCGCGCTCGTGTCGCTCGTCGACGAGCATCGGCAATGGTTCAAGTCGCGGCTCGGCATCGAAGCGTGCGAAACATCGCGCGATGTGTCTTTCTGCTCGCACGCGCTGCACGAAGTGGACATGTTGGTCGTAGAGGATGCGCGCAACGATCCGCGTTTCGCCGACAACCCGTTCGTCGCGGGTCCGCCGTCCGTGCGTTTTTACGCGGGCGTGCCGCTGCGTTCGAGCGACGGCCATGCCATCGGCACGCTGTGCGCAATCGATACGGCGCCGCGCGCGCTGTCGCCCGAAGATGCCGCGGTCATGCGCGACCTTGCTGCCATCGTCGAGCGCGAACTGCTGTCGCGCGAAAGCACGTATTCGGCGCGCGTGCTGCATCACGCGGACACGCAGGCCATACGCCTCTCGGAAACGCGATTCCGCACGATCTTCGAACAGACGCCGACGGGCGCCGCGATCGTCGCGCCCGATGGACGCTTCGTCGAAGTGAACGCGCGCCTCTGCGACATGCTCGGCTACAGCGCCGACGAACTCGTGACGCTGACGTTCCAAGAGATCACGTTCGTCGAAGATCTCGAAAGCGATCTGCAGAACCTGCGTGAGCTGCTCGCAGGACACATTCCGACGTACGCGATGGAAAAGCGGTATCTGCGCAGCGACGGCTCCCACCTGTGGGTTCAGCTTCACGTCGCGCTCGTGCGGCAGGCCAATGGCGAGCCGCTTCATTTCATCGCGATCGTCGAGGACATCGCGGCGCGCAAGCAAAACGAGCGGCTGCAGCGCGAGCATCGCGCGGCACTGGAAGAGCAAGTGAACGAGCGCACGGCCGAACTGCGCGCGACCAACATGCGGCTGCGCGGCGAAGTGGCGCGGCGCGAGACCATCGAAGCGACGCTGCGCACGCAGAACGAGCATCTTCAGGCGGTCATCGACAACGCGCAGGACGCGTATGTCGCGATAGACCGCGAAGGCAACATCACCGAGTGGAACGACGCGGCCGAGCACATGTTCGGCTGGGGCCGCCACGAGGTCATGGGCCTGCCGATGGCCGAGACCATCGTTCCGCCCGCGTGGCGCACCGCGCACGACGCGGGCATGCGCCGCTTCATTCGCACCGGCGTGGCCACGATCCTGTCCAAAGCGACGGAAGTCACCGCGCAGCGCCGCTCGGGAGAGTCCTTCCCGGCCGAGCTGCGCATTTCGACCGCCGCGACGCCGGACGGCGAGACGCTCTTCGCATTCATCACGGACGTCAGCGAGCGCAAGCGCGTGGAGGCGGAGATTATCGAAAGCCGCGAAGCGATCCAGAAGGTCACGGACAGCTTGCCCGTGCTGATCGCATACGTCGACCGGGATCTGCGCTATCAGTTCAACAACGACGGCTACCGGCGGCTACTCGGGCGCGACACCGCGTCCATGCGCGGCATGCCGGTCGAATCGGCGATGCCCGCTGCGATGTATCGAACGCTCGCGCCTTCGTTTCAGCGCGCGCTCGCGGGCGAGCGGCTGCAACACGACGTGGAGGATCAGGAAGCCGATCCTCGCACGTGGAGCGTGTCGCTCGTGCCCGACATGCGCGGGCGCGAAGTGATCGGTTTCTACATGATGGCGCAGGACGTGACGTCGCGCAGGCAGGCCGAGCGAAAGCTACGCGCGCAGGCAATGCGCGACGCGCTTACCGGCCTGCCGAACCGGCGCGCGCTGCTGCTGCATCTCTCGCAGAACATCGCGTCCGACAGCGCCACGCGGCAGGCGCTCGCGGTGTTCTTCCTCGACCTCGACGAGTTCAAGCCGGTGAACGACGCGTACGGTCACGAAGCGGGCGACGAGTTGTTGCGGCTCGTCGGCGCCCGGCTCACGGAGACGGTACGGCATAGCGATTTCACGAGCCGTCTGGCGGGCGACGAGTTCGTGATCGTCAGTCACGGCGTGGCGGATGAAGCCACCGCGGCGCGCATCGCCGATGCCCTTTGCAGCGCCATGAACCGCCCGTTCATGCTGGCAGGGATCGAGGTGAGGATCGCGACGAGCGTGGGCGTCGTCGTCTGCAACGCGCGGGCGCGAACGACGCCCGATGCGCTGCTCGCCGCCGCCGACAGCGCCATGTACGACGCAAAGCGCGAAGGCAGGAACCGCTACCGGCTGGCGGCGCGCATCGTGCAATAGGCGTGAAGGCGCGTTAATTGAGCGAGCCGTCCAGCGCCCCGGCGGTCCGGCCGCGCGTGGCGGCGCCGAACCACGTTTGTCCGACGCGGTATTCGGCGATCGCGCCGAGCGCGAGCACGGCCGAGCCGAGTTCGAGCAGATGCGCCGGAGACATCGCGCTCGACAGCCACCAGAACGCGAGCAGCGAGCCCATGCGCATGACGAGCATCACGAGATCTCGCGCGACGATGCGGTCCACGAGTTCGCCGCGAATGTCGAGCGCGCGTTGATTGAGCACATGCTCGCTCGCGTTGAGGAACGGCCCCGCAGCCGCGCGAAGGATCGAATGGGCGACGAACAGCGCCGGAAGCCACGCGCTGAACCCGAGCAGCACGAACGAAATGGCGACGGCGAGGCACGACCAGCCGAGCCAGCCCGCGCGGTTATGCACGCCGCGGCTTTTGCGCGTCATATACAACGCGACCGCGCCCGCCAGTCCCGCGACGGTGGACACCCAGCCGAGGTCGCTCGCCGAACCGAGCGACATGGCCGCGCCGACCGACCCGACCGCGCCGCCGACGCCGAGCAGCCCCGACTCGACGAAAAAGAGCGGCAAACACGCGCGGAATTCCGGTTGCGCGATGACGCCGAGCGGATTCGTCGCGGGGACCATCGGCGCTTCGGACACGTGACGCCCGAGCGCAAGGCCCGCGACCACGCACACGACGCCATAGGCCACGTACAGCACGTGACTGCTGTTGTCCGTCTTCGCGAGGCAGAGCGTGGCGATGAGCGTCGCGATGATGCCGCCCGCAACGGCGAGCGCGCCGGAGCGCGAGGCATAGCTATCGCGTTCGGAGTCGGTCAGCACGCTCATTTCGAGCCAGTAGCGCGCGCTCCACGTGAGTCCGAGAAAGAAGCCGTACACGGCTGCCATTACCGGAATGGAGTCGCCGCCGCAGAGCAGAAGCGCTCCGGGCACGAGAAAGCTCAGGCGCATCAGCCGCCGCCCGGTGAGTCCCAGGCGCGGGCCGAGCAAATAGACGAAGAGTGCTGCGCCGCTCGCGTCGCACAGCATGTAGGCGGTAAAACGAAACATGGCGTCGGTGTCATCGACCCCGACGACGAAATAGCCGATAAAACCGGCCAGCGTCCCGATTGCTCCTTGCAGGGAGACAAAGAGGAGCATTTCCTGCTCGTGCTTCGACATGGTCTTGCGTTAAATGATCGATGCCCGGCACCGCGCATTGCAGTGTGGGACTGGCACCGGGCCAGACAGTGATGCTCGGTGCATCGTCGCTGTTCGAGGCGACGATTCGATCGTCCTCGGTAAGGAATGCCGATTTCACTTCCATCGCGATGGCCATACCCGGAAATTCCATCGCGGCGAAAGTGTAGTGTTAATCGACGCTTACCTGCAAGACAAAACCACCCTAAAAACCACGGTAAAACATACCTTCCTAGTGCGTGCAAGAATCAGACGGTAGCGACCTCGGCGCGAGTCCGGAATCCTTCCGCCGTCGCGATGCGCTCGACGAGGCTCAACGCCTGAGCCACCACCTGATCCATGTTGTAGTAGCGGTAGCTTCCGAGCCGGCCCGCGAAGATGACTTCCGGATGCGCCTCCGCGAGTGCCTCGTAGCGCTTGAACAACTCCGCATTCGCGGGACGTGGAATCGGATAATAAGGGTCGCCTTCGTCGCTCGGGTACTCGTACGTGATGCTCGTTTTCGCGTGCTGTTGGCCCGTCAGATACTTGTACTCCGTGATGCGCGTGAAAGGCACTTTCTCGGCCGGATAGTTCACCACGGCGAGCGACTGAAAGTGCTCCTGATTGAGCGTCTCATGCCGGAATGCGAGCGAACGATAAGGCAGTTTCCCGAGACAATGATCGAAGTACTCGTCAATAGGCCCCGTATAAACGAGCTTGCGATAAGAGACCTCGTCGCGGACCTCGCGATAGTCCGTATTGAGCATGACCTTGATGTTCGGATGCGCCAGCATCTTCTGGAACATCCGTGTATATCCTTCGAGAGGCATGCACTGATACTCGTCGTTGAAGTAACCGTCGTCGGCCGTCGTGCGCACCGGCACGCGCGAAGTCACCGATCGATCCAGTTCCGACGGGTCCATGCCCCATTGCTTGCGGGTGTATCCGCGAAAAAACTTCTCGTACAGTTCGCGGCCGATCTTGCTCACTACCACATCTTCAGATGTCCTTATTTCTGCCAGCGGCTCCGCGCGCGCTGCGAGAAACGCCTCGGCCTGCTGGGGCGAAAGGTCGAGCGAATAGAGGCGATTGAGCGTGGTCAGGTTGATCGGCACCGGCACGAGCATGCCGTCGACGGACGCGAGCACGCGATGCCGGTACGGGCGCCATGCCGTGAATCGCGATAGATAATCCAGTACGCGCCGTGCGTTCGTGTGAAAGATATGCGGCCCGTAACGATGAATCAGAATGCCGTCGGCGTTGTACTCGTCATAGGCATTGCCTGCGATATGCGGGCGCCGGTCGATGAGCAGCACGCGCTGGCCGTACTCGCTCGCGAGCCGCTCGGCCATCACGCTGCCCGCGAAACCCGCGCCGACGATCAGATAATCGAAGCCTTTGCGTTGCTGCGGGCGCGCATCGGTCTGTGACGGATGACCGCTCGATCCGGAGTTTGACGATCCGTTTGCTGTCGTTTCTACGATGCGCATTTTTTCACCTCGGCGACCATTGCGGCGCACGTGTTGTCCCACGAAGTTCCGGCCAGCACCGCTTCGACGCGGCCGATGAATGCTGCGCGGTCCTGTCCGTCCTTGAGCGCGCTTTCGATCGCGCGCTCGAACGAGACCGCGTCATCGGCGATGCGAACCACGCCGCTCTCGCCGTAGCGCGACACCACGTCCGCAATCGGCGTCGACACCACGGGGCGGCCTGCCGCGAGATATTCCGGCGTCTTCGTCGGGCTGATAAAGCGCGTGGCCTCGTTGATCGCAAAAGGCATCAGCGCGACGTCCCAGCCGGCGAGATAGCGCGGCAGGTCGTCGTAGGACTTCTGGCCGAGATAGTGAATGTTCGGTGCTTGCGGTAGATCAGCGGGCTGGATCTTCGCCACGGGACCGAGCATGACGAACTGCCAGTCCGGTCTCGCAGCAGCGAGCGCGCCGATCAGCGCAGCGTCGAAGCGCTCGTCGAGCACGCCATAGAAGCCGAGACGCGGGCGCGGTATCGGGATCTGGTCATCAGGCTCGGACAGCGGCGCGCGCGCCTTTTCGAAGTGCGCGACATCGACACTGCTCGGAAACGCATGCACGTTATGGTGAAAACGCCGCTTCGACTCATAGAGGCTCTGGCCACCCGTGAAGACGACATCGGTCTTGCGCATGAGCCGCGTTTCGCGCTCCGTGAGTTGCGGCGGCGCATTTTTGAACGCCGAGAGCTCGTCCATGCAGTCATAGACGATAAGTCTCGCGTCGAGATGATCGGTAAAAGCGAGCGTCATCGGCGAGTAGTACCAGAGACCGAGATCCCATGTGCCCGTGTCCGCCAGATACGCGTCGAGCAGCGCGCGTTGCGCGCGCTCGTCCTCTTCCTGCGTGAATCCGGACGGAAGGCATGGCGTCAGCACGCGAATGCCTTCATCAGTAGTCCGAACGTCGAGGAACGGCGTGGCGGTATCTGTTCGTCGAGGCTCTTCGAAGAAGAGCACTTCCGCCTGCTTCGCGATGCGCGAGAGCAAGTGCTGCGGTCGCTGATACACGAAGTTCCAGCGAAGGTGCGAGAGGCAAAGAAACGTCCGCGGCAGGCCCGAGCGCGCGATGGAGATGCGCGGGCGAGCTTGCGTCGACGGACTGTCTGCGGACCCGGCCGCGCTGGCGGCTGCGGGTTCTGATCGGGCTTGGGTCTCGCGCAAGGGAGCGCCTCCGATAGTCACTGCCGGACGGAAATCCGCCCGGACATTCATCCATTGCGTCGGTGAGATCCGAAGCTCGGCTGTTTTCGCCTCGCGTTGAAGCCGGGTGACGCTACGCATCGCGCACGCGGCGGCCCGCACGCAGAGTCCGGCAAGGCACTCATGCGCGTGTCGTCGCGCTTGCTGACAAATCTGTGACATGAGCGGCAATCGTTGTTCCAGCGCGAGCGTGCTCGGGGCAAACACTGAGCGCGCAGGGCGACGGCATACCGAGTGCTTGAATGCGTCGTGGAACGCTCTCACGTCGTACTAATTTTCAGGATGCTGGACATGGATGATCGGCTGGTGCTGTGGGGAGGACTGGAATGCACGGTCAACCGGGTGCGGGATACGTTCTTCAGCCAGTTAGACCGTAACGGACATGCGACGCGGGAAGACGATCTCCAGCGCTTCGCGTCGCTGGGCATACGGGCGCTGCGCTATCCGGTGCTGTGGGAAAGAACGGCGCCGTCGAGTATCGACGAAGCCGACTGGTCATGGCTCGATGCTCGCTTGCCGACGCTTCGCGCATTGGGCGTCGAGCCGATAGCGGGCCTCCTGCATCATGGAAGCGGGCCGCTGCCCGGCGGATTGCTCGACCCGCACTTCGCGAGCAGACTCGCAGAATTCGCACGAGCGGTCGCTGAGCGCTATCCGTGGCTTTCGTACTACACGCCGGTCAACGAGCCCAACACCACCGCGCGATTCAGCGGGCTGTACGGCGTGTGGCATCCGCACGGCACGAGTGACCGGACCTATCTCGAGGCGCTGATCAATCAGTGCAAGGCGACGGTGCATGCGATGCGCGAAGTGCGCAAGGTCAACCCGCACGCGAAGCTCGTGCAAACCGACGATCTCGGCAAGACGCAAGGCACGCCGGCCATGGCCGGGCTCGTCAACTTTTACAACGAGCGGCGCTGGCTTTCGTGGGACCTGCTGTGCGGCAAGGTGACGCCGCAACATGCGCTGTGGCGATACTTCATGGATGCGGGCGTCGCGGAAGAAGACGTGCTGTGGTTCGTCGACAATCCGTGCCCACCGGATATCGTCGGCATCAACTACTACATCACGAGCGAGCGCTGGCTCGATCACCGGACGCATCAGTATCCGCAGGCGTACCGGTGCGAATGGTACGGCCAGCGCCTCGCCGACATCGAAGCGGCGCGCGCGCTCGCGCATCCGCCGCAGGGCATACGGACGGTGATCGACGAAGCGTGGCAGCGGTATCGCTTGCCGCTCGCGGTCACGGAAGCGCATATCGACTCGACGCGTCAGGACCAGTTGCGCTGGCTGCACGAGATATGGACCGCCGCGAGCGAAGCACGCGAAGAAGGCGCTGACGTGCGCGCCGTAACGGTGTGGGCGCTGCTCGGCTCGTACGACTGGAACTGCCTCGTCACGGAAGAACGCGGCTACTACGAATCGGGCGCATTCGACGTGCGCGGACACGAGCCGCGCGAAACGGCCGTTGCCGCGCTGATGCGCGATCTCGCCGCAGGCCGTCCGCACGATCATCCCGTTCTGCATGGCACAGGATGGTGGCGCCGTCCGGGCCGCTTTCTCTGCGAGCCGGTCGTGCTCGACGTATCCGGCACGCTGGCCGCACCGGCGCGTCAAAGTCATCTGACGCACTTGCCTGCGCCGATTCTCATCGTCGGCGACGGCGCGCTGGCGCAACTTTTCGCCACCACGTGCGCACAACGCGACTTGCGATACGCCGCCGTGTCAGCGGACGACGTGCTCGGCAACGATGCGATCGGCACGTTCGAGCCTTGGGCCGTCGTCAATGCAATCGATCCTCCCGATGCCGATGATGCCGGAGGCAGTCCGGGCGATCGTCTTCGCGCGATGACGACGACAGCCGCCGCGCTGGCCGACGCTTGCGCCGCGGCGGGAATCGAATATCTCGCCTTCTCGTCCGATCGCGTGTTCGACGGCCGCGCCACGCACCCGTACGTCGAAACGGACGACGTGAGCCCGCTCGACCGTCTCGGCCGTTGCATGGTCGAGACCGAACGAGAGGTGTTGAGGCGTTTTCCGGAGGCGCTCGTCGTTCGCACGGGTCCGATCTTCGGTCTATGGGACAGCGAAGACTTTCTCGCCCCGACCTTGCACGCACTCGCTGAAGACCGCGCGTTCGTCGCCATAAAGGACGTGACGATATCGCCGACCTATGCGCCCGACCTCGTGCACGCGTGCCTCGATTTGTTGATCGATCGCGAGTCGGGCATCGTGCATTTGAGCAGCCGCGGCGCCGTGACGTGCTTCGAATTTGCGGTTCAGGCAGCGAGCCTGGCCGGTCTCGATACGAGCCTCATCAAGGCGCGCAACGTCGAGTCGATGCATCCGCCCGCGCCGCAGCCTCTTTATCGCGCGCTTGCAAGCCGAAGGGCCGCCGTGCTGCCGACGCTTCAGGATGCGCTTCGACGCTGCATCGAGCACTGGCGCGCGCAGGTGCGCGAGCGCGAGCCGGGGCTCGCCATGCAGACGCGAAGCGACGCATGACGCGGCATGTCAACGCGAGTGCTGCGCGGCGATCCCCAGCAAGATGCCGACGAACTCGTCCATCGCTTGCGAAGTCGTCTCGTCTTTTCGCGTGATGACGCTGTAGTTCGACATGGTGCGCCGTATCGGCACATCGAGATAACCAAGGAGGCCGTGCTTCACGTACTTGTCCATCGCGGCCTGCGGCTGAAGCGAGATCATGTCGGTGGCTTGCAGCAACTCCAGCGTCGAAAAAATGGAAGGCGTTTCCACGATGCCCACCGGCGCGACCATGCCGGCCGCCGCGAACGTCTCCTCGAATAGCTGCCGCATCGCGGTGCCTTGCGGATACAGAATCCACGGCCATTGGCCGAGGCTCGTCATCTCCACGCGCCGATCTTTCAACAACGGATGATGCTGCCCGACGACCGCGCGCACCGGTTCCGCCAATAGATCGACCACATGGAACAGGGCTTCGTGCCGCGCCTCGGTGGGGCGTCCGACCATGACATCGATGCGCCTTTCTTCGAGCCATGCCGCGAGCTGATCGCTGCTTTGCTCCACCAGCTTGATGATGAGCCGCGGGCGTCGGCGCTGGATCTCCTTGATCGCCGCGGTGACGAGTTGCGCGGCCGAAGCCGGAATGAACCCGACCGTGAGATGGCCATAGCCGCCGTTCTTCAACGTCGCGAACTCGCCCGAGAACTTGCCGAGGTTCGAGAGCGTCGTGCTGGCATAGCGCACGGAGAGCGTGCCGAGATCGGTCGGCCGCATTTCGCGCGGCAGGCGTTCGAAGAGCGGCGCATCGAACATCGCTTCGAGGTCGCTCAGGATCTTCGTCGCCGCCGGTTGCGTGATGTGCATCTGTTCGGCCGCAATGCGCAGGTTGCGCGTGCGCCCTAGCAGTTCGAGCAACTGGAGATGCCGGAAGCGCAGCTTCGTGAGCACCTGGGCAGCGGAGAGCGTGGAATCTTGCGACATAGGGTAAACGTGCGCCGACTCATAACCGAATGGAATTGATTCTACTCAATTCGCGATTGGACGCTTATCGAAAGCGCATCGGAAAATTCGAGGCTCTTCGCAGTCCACGAACTCTTACCCTTACCCGACCCATCACGATGAACACACCAGTCCGATACTCCGCAGATGAACTGCAAGCCTTCGCCCGGCGTCTCCTCACGAAAGCCGGCATGGAAGACGTGAAAGCGCAGGCCGTGGCCCGCACGCTCGTCGACGGCGACTTGATGGGACACGACACGCACGGCCTCGCGTTGCTGCCCGGCTATATCCGCGAGATCGAAAACGGCGCGATGACCTGCGCCGGCGAACCGGAGGTCGTGTCGGACCGCGGCGCCAGCGTGTTGTGGGATGGCCGGCGTCTTCCCGGCCCGTGGCTGGTTCTGAGCGGCATCGACACGCTCGCGCCGAGAGCGAAGGAATATGGCGGCGCGACGCTCGTGATCCGGCGCAGCCACCACATCGCCTGTCTTGCGAGCTATCTGGAGAAAGCCACGGCGGACGGATTCATGATCGTGCTCGCGAGTTCCGATCCGGCGGTGCAGAGCGTCGCGCCTCACGGCGGCACGCGCTCGGTCTTCACGCCGAACCCGATCGCAGCGGGCATCCCCACGTCGGGCACGCCGTTTCTGATCGACATTTCGGCATCCACCGTGACGAACGGCATGACCGCGCGCCGCCATAAAGCAGGCGAACTGTTCGACGAAGCCTGCTTTCTCGATGCGCAAGGACACCCGAGCCGCGATCCCGCCGTGCTCTCAGCCGAGCCGCCGGGGTCCATCCTGCCGGTCGGCGGCATGACGTGGGGACATAAGGGCTTCGGGCTGGCGCTCATGATCGAGGCGCTGACGGGCGGTCTCGCCGGTCACGGCCGGGCCGATCCGCCGGATGGCTGGGGCGCGACCGTGTTTCTTTCGCTGTACGATCCCGCGGCTTTCGGCGGTCCGGCCGCATTCGAGCGGCAAATGGACTGGATCGGCGACGCGTGCCGGGAGAATCCGCCGCGCCCGGGAACGTCGAGCGTGCGGATGCCGGGCGATCGCGGATTGAGTCTGAAGCGCGACCAGTTGCGCGACGGCGTGGTGCTGCATCCGACCATCGCGCCGGCGCTGGAAGCCTGCGCCGGGCGCTATGAGATTGCGTTTCCCGCCGCGCTCGCCGGCTAACGAATCAACGAGAGCGGGCGTCGCGGCGGTTTGCTGTCGGTTTGCCGTTACGCGAGCTCGTCCAGCGCGGCCGGCGGAATCGGGCCGCGCACCAGCACCCAATAGCCGATCACCGCGACGGCCGCCACGCCGGCTCCAACGAAAAGCGCGGGCTGGAACGAGTGCGACTGCTGCACGATGAAACCCGTCACCACCGGCGCCAGCGCGCCGCCGAAGTAGCCGCCGAAGTTCTGCATCGCGCCGATCGACGCCGTGCAGTTCGCAGGCGCGGCCACCGAAGCCGTCGCCCAGGCCGCGCTGCTCGACACGTACAGCAGCAGCATCGAGATGGAGATGAACACGACCGCCAGCGTCGCGCTGTGCGTGAGGCCGGTCAGCACCGTGAACACGGCGACGCCGAAGAGCGAAGCCGCCATCGGATATTTGCGGCTATTGACCGCCGATACGCCGCGCCGGGCGAGCACGTCGCAGATCTTGCCGCCGGAGAGCGAGCCGATCACGCCGAAGAGATACGGCACCGCCGCCACCCATCCGGACTTCGAGATGGTCAGATGGAACTCCATCTGCAGATACGTCGGCAACCAGGCGTTGTAGAGCCACAAGACGTAGATCGTGCCGAAGAAGCCGAGCAGCATGCCCCACGTCGTGCCGAATTCGAAGAGGCGCCGCCATTCGCGCCACGTCGGACGGCTCTGCACTTCGCCATCGACATCCGTGAGGTAGGCGCGTTCGCGTTGCGTCAGTTCGACTTGACGCGGATCGCGATGCACGAGGAAGAAGCACAGCGCCACGACGAGTCCGGCAATGCCCATGATGCCGAACATCCAGCGCCATCCCACGGCCAACATCACCACCGTCAGCAAAGGCGCGGATATCGCGGTGCCGAGCGTGGACGAACTGTTCCAGATGCCGGTTGCCGCGCCCCGCTCCTTTTTGCCGAACCAGTCGCGCACGACCTTCGCGCTCGTCGGAAACTGCGGCGCCTCGCCGATGCCGAGCACCATGCGCGCGGCGAAGAACTGGCCGAAGCTCGTCACCACGCCGCCGAACGCTTGCGCCACCGACCACGTCGCGAGACTGACGGCCAGCATGATGCGCGCGCCGAAGCGGTCGACGAGCGCGCCGGCCGGCAGTTGCGCGAACGCATACGCCCACAGGAACGCCGAAAGCAGCAGGCCCATTTCGGCGACCGACAGCCCGAGGTCGTGGCGGATCAACGGATTCGCGATGGACAGCGTGGCGCGGTCGATATAGTTGATGACGCCGCTCAAGAGGAGCAAGGCAAGCGCGGTACGCTGGATGCGCCGGACTCGCGGCGAAGCGCGGTCGTCGGACGCGACGTACTGGGCGCCGCTCGCGTCCGTTTCCGGCACGCGCGGCGCGGTGGAGGATTGCTCCATGGGTATGTCTCCTGGATATTTGTTTTGTCGGCGAAGCCGTGTGTCGATTCCGACGCGCGCAAGGCGGCATTGGACTGAGGCACGATAAGTCGGCCTCCGTCAGAAATCCAATCACAATTCCTCGGGAACCGATTCCATTTGTTTATCGCGCGCTAGGGGCAAACCCGCGCATGGCAAGCGTCATTGCCGGCGTTTGCGCCGTTACAACGGTCGCAAGCGCGCGACGAATAACCGGACTGGTGCCGCTTGTCTAGCGTATCATTGCCGCGCCCCCCTCCTATTCCCCACCAGAAGGACTTCATGCATCCGCCAACATTGGCCGGTACGCCGCTCGACGCGTATCACGTCTGCGCGTTCTTCGACAGCCGCGACGAAGAGTACGCAACGCTCAATCCCTTCTTCAAGGAGGCGGTCGAAAATGGCGAGAAGGTCATGCATATCATCGATCCCGCCTTGTTCGCTGACCATCGCGCGCGGCTCACGGCATCGGGCATCGATGTGGCGCACTGCGAGGCATGCGGCCAGCTCGAACTCGTGCCCTGGGGCGACGCGTATCTGAATGACGAAGGCGTGTTCGACAAAGACCAGATGCTGGCGGCCGTCGAGCATCTGACGGGGACCGGCCGCGACGCGGGCTTCTCGCGTCTGCGCATCATGGGGAACATGGACTGGATATTCTCGGGTATCGAAACCGCGCCCAAGCTGATCGAATACGAAGCCGAGGTCAACGAGGTGCTCGCTCGCAACCGCCAGCCCGCCATCTGCGTCTACGACATGGCGAAGCTCTCCGGCGCGATGCTGATGGACCTGCTGCGCACGCACCCGATGACGCTCATCAACGGCGTGGTGCAGGAGAATCCCTTCTTCACGCCGCCGTCGCAGATGATTCTCGAACTCGCACGGCGTCGGTCCGCCGAATCCGCGCGGCCCGTCCGTCCGGATGCCTCTCTCGAAGAGCATGACCGCTGACGCGGCTATCGAGGCGCTGTCGCGGGAAGCCGCGGAGCGCAGCCTGCGCGATCTCATGGGCCTGCTGGCGCTGCCCGCGCTATGGGCCGGGCGCGACGGCCGCACGGTCATCGAGTTGATGACGGAGGCCGTCGAGCGAATCGTGCGTCTGGACATTTGCTACGCGCACGTGCCGTTGCTGCCCGACGCTCCTGCCTTCGACAGCCTGCGTCTGTCCGAAGCCGACGCCACCGCCGATACGCGTCTTGCCTGGGAGCCCGCGATCGAAGCGTGGCGGCGCATGCCCATCAGCCCGCGCGCCGTGCTTCAGGCGACGCCGGCGGGCCCGCAACGGCTCGTGCGCATGAGCATGGGCTACACGGCCGCGCAGGGCAGCGTCTGGTTCGGCTCGGCCGATCCGTCGTTTCCCTCCGTGACGGACCTCGCGTTTCTCCGCGCGGCGACCTCGCTCGCGGCCACGGGTTTGCAGGCGGCGCGCGCCGCTCATGAACGCGAGACGGCAAGCCGCGCAAAAGACGAATTCCTCGCCATGCTCGGCCACGAGCTACGCAATCCGCTCGCGCCGATCACGACCGCGCTCGGCCTCATCCGCAAACATCGCGGCGGCACGCCGGACAAGTACCACGACATCATCGAGCGGCAGGTATCGCATCTGTCGCGGCTCGTCGAGGATCTGCTGGACGTAAGCCGCATCACGCGCGGGTCCATCGAGCTGCATCTGGAACCCGTGCGAATCGGGTCGGTGCTGACGCGGGCGATCGAGGCCGCGAGCCCGCTGATCGAGCAGCGCGGCCAAACGTTGTCGCTCTCCGTGACGGACGACGGCGCATTGATCTCCGCGGACCTCACGCGGCTCACGCAGGTCTTCGCCAATCTGCTCAACAACGCGGCTAAATACACGGATGCGGGCGGCGCCATCCGCGTCGAAGCCGTGACGCGCGCGACGGAGATCGTCGTGTCGGTTTCCGATAACGGCGCCGGCATCAGCGACGAACTGATGCCCCGCCTTTTCACCATCTTCGAGCAGGGGCGAACCACCATCGACCGCGCGAAAGGCGGGTTGGGCATCGGCCTCGCGCTCGTGAAGAATCTCGTCGAGCTGCACGGCGGCACGGTAACCGCGACGAGCGAAGGGCCGGGCAAGGGTTCCACTTTCACCGTGACGCTACCGACCGCACCGCATGCGCTCGCGCCGGTGGACGCGTTGCCGTATGGGCATTCGCTTCCCGACGGCAACGGCGTGCGCGTGCTGCTCGTCGACGACAACGAGGACGGTCTTCTCGCGATGGAAGCGTTTCTCACCGAACTCGGATTCGACGTGGCGACGGCGAGCCTGCCGGAGACCGGACTCCGAGTCGCGGCGGAGTTTCGCCCGGCGTTCGCCGTGCTCGATATCGGCTTGCCGGGCATGGACGGCTACGAGCTCGCCAGGGCGCTGCAACGTCAATATGGGGCTGACGCGCCCCGGCTCTTCGCGTTGACAGGCTATGGCCAGCCAGAAGACCGCAAGCGCTCGGCGGACGCCGGCTTCGAGCGTCACTTCGTGAAGCCGGTGCCGCTCATGGATCTCGCGGAGGCGCTGCGCGTCATCGACTGACGCGCTCGCGCTCGTTACGCTTCGTTCTCGGGGAAATCCGCGCCCACGGTCGTCTTTTCCCACGTATCGAAGTCGCGCTTGAGCATGTCGAGCTTCTTGCGCGCCAGTTCCAGCGCGGTCTTGCCGAGCAGCAGACGCAGCGGCGGCGTATCGGCAGTCGCGGCTTCGATGATGGCGTGCGCCGCGCGCACCGGATCGCCCGCCTGATTGCCGCTACGAGCCGCTGTCTGCTTGCGGCGCTCGCCCGCGGTCGCCGCATAGTCGGCGATTTCGGTCGCCGAGGACTTGATCGACGGCCCCGCCCAGTTGGTTCGGAACGGGCCGGGTTCGACGATCATCACGTCGATGCCGAGCGGCTTCAGTTCCGTCGCGAGCGATTCGGATATGCCTTCCACCGCGTACTTCGTGCCGTGGTAGTAGCCTGTCGCGGCGAAGCTGGCGAGCCCGCCGATGGACGATACGTTAATGACGATGCCGCTCTTCTGCGCCCGCATGACGGGCAGAACCGCTTTGGTCATATCGACGAGACCGAACACGTTGGTTTCGAACATGTCGCGCACCACGTCGTCTTCGCCTTCTTCGATCGCCGCAAGGTAGCCGTAACCCGCGTTATTTACCAGAGCGTCGATGCGGCCGAAGCGTTGCATCGTCTGCTCGACGGCGTTCTTGATCTGTTCGCGGTTCTGTACGTCGAGCGTCAGGACGATCGCGCGATCTTCGTGTCCCTCGACGATGTCCTGCACCTTCGACGGATCGCGGGCCGTCACGACCGCGCGCCAGCCGCGTTCGAGCACCGCGTTCGCCAATTCGCGGCCGAAGCCCGTTGAACAGCCGGTAATCAGCCAGACGGGATTGTCCCGGTTCATCATGTCCAGACTCCTTTCAGATGGAAAGTTTCGATGGAAGCGTTCGTGGCGACAGCAGAAGAGTCGAGCATGCGACGAAAGTTCATCGCCGCGCATGTCGGGTAAGAGCCGAATTCATTCTAGCGGCGGTCGCGGTTTGTCGCAGGGATCGTGCCGGGCGGAATGTCGTCCGCCTCCTTGATAGTTAGTACGTCTATCTATATGCGATCGGTCGATCGCTCGCATGGAACCTGAACGAAGTCTTCGATAGATGTATGCTCGACAGGTCGAACTTACGGCTTTGCGCTGAGGCATCCGTCTTGCGATCATGCCCGCGAGCAGCGCCATTAACCGCCGTGCATGACGCACGCGGCTTTCGTTAGAATGAATTGAATCCCCTATTTCTGCCAGTGCAGGAGGCAAGCGTGTCAGGTTTACTCCCCGATGTGGACCCCGAGGGACTCCTCGAATATTCAGTCGTTTTCACCGACCGGTCACTCAATCACATGTCGCAGCGCTTTCAGGGCGTCATGCGCGACATCTCGGCCTTGCTCAAACAGGTCTATCACGCGCATTCGGCCGTCGTGGTTCCCGGTAGCGGGACGTTCGGCATGGAAGCCGTCGCGCGTCAATTCGCGACGAATAAAAAGTGTCTCGTCATTCGCAACGGCTGGTTCAGTTACCGCTGGACGCAGATATTCGACATGGGCAGCATTCCGTCCGAGTCCGTGGTGCTGAAGGCGCGTCCGGTGCAGCAAGGCAGGCAGGTCCCCTATGCACCGCCTCCGGTGGATGAAGTCGTCGCGGCGATCGCCGAGCACAAGCCGGATCTGGTCTTTGCGCCGCATGTCGAAACGGCATCGGGCGTGATGCTTCCCGACAGCTACTTGCGCGCCGTGTCGGACGCGGTGCATGCGGTCGGAGGCATGTTCGTGCTGGATTGCATCGCCTCCGGCACCGTGTGGGTCGATATGCAGGCAAGCGGCATCGACGTCCTGCTCAGCGCGCCGCAGAAAGGATGGAGCGCATCGCCGTGCTGCGCGCTCGTGATGCTCAGTCCCCTCGCGCGCGAAAGGATCGAAGCGACGACGAGCACCAGCTTCGCCTGCGACCTGCGCAAGTGGCTGCAGATCATGGAAGCGTACGAAAAAGGTGGCTTCGCCTATCACGCCACGATGCCCACGGACAGTCTCGAAACGCTGCGCGAGGCGATGAAGGAAGCGGAGTCGTACGGCTTCGACAAAGTACGGGCGGAGCAACTCGAACTGGGCCAGCGCGTGCGCGCGCTATTGGCCGAGAAGGGCTTCAAGAGCGTGGCGCCGGAAGGTTTCGAGGCTCCGGGGGTCGTCGTCAGCTACACGGACGACGACGGCATCCGCTCCGGCCAGAAGTTCGCCGATGCCGGCTTGCAAGTGGCGGCGGGCGTTCCGCTCATGTGCGACGAGCCGGACGATTTCAAGACTTTCCGCATCGGGCTATTCGGGCTCGACAAACTGCACGATGTCGATGCTGCGGTGGCCCGAGTGGCCCGCGCGCTGGAACAGATCGTCTGATCTACCTCTGACGTCATTGCGGCGAACTCATGATGGTTCATGGGTTCGCCGCTTTCGTTTACAACTGCGCTTTCGCGCCCCGCATCACACCACGGTGGGCGGCGTCTCGAACGTGTGATACGGCGCGGGACTCGGCACCGTCCATTCGAGGCCCTGCGCCCCATCCCAGGGCGACTCCGCGACGGGCCGGGTACTACTGCTTCGCATATAGGTCGGCAACGCGACGAAGAACAGGAAGTACACCTGCGCCAGTCCGAACGTGAACGCGCCGATGGTCGCGATCTGATTGAAGTCGGTGAATTGCGCCGGATAATCGGCATAGCGACGCGGCATGCCGGCCAATCCGAGAAAATGCATCGGGAAGAAGGTCACGTTGAACGAGATCATCGTGACCCAGAAGTGAATCTTTCCGCGCGTCTCGTTGTAAAGACGGCCGGTCCATTTGCTCGACCAGTAATACCAGCCGGCAAAGAGCGCGAATAGCGACCCCGCTACCAATACGTAGTGGAAGTGCGCGACGACGTAATACGTGCCGTGCAGCGGAATGTCGAGCGGTGCCATGGACAGAATCACACCGGTGAATCCGCCAATCGTAAAGACGAAAATGAATCCGATGGCGAAGAGCATCGGCGTCTCGAACGTAAGCGAGCCGCGCCACATGGTGGCGGTCCAGTTGAACACCTTCACGCCTGTTGGAACCGCAATGATCATCGTCGCGTACATGAAGAACAGCTGACCGGACACCGGCATGCCTGTCGTGAACATGTGATGCGCCCAGACGAGAAACGACAACACCGCGATGGACGACCCCGCATAGACCATCGAGCTATAGCCGAAGAGCGGCTTGCGCGAGAACGCCGGCACGACTTGCGAGATGATGCCGAAGGCCGGCAAGATCATGATGTACACCTCCGGATGCCCGAAGAACCAGAACAGGTGGATGTACATGACAGGATCGCCGCCGCCTGCTGCATTGAAGAACGTGGTCCCGAAGTGCCGGTCGAACAGCACCATCGTGATGACGCCCGCGAGCACCGGCATCACCGCGATCAGCAGATAGGCAGTGATGAGCCACATCCATGCGAAAAGCGGCATCTTCATCAACGTCATGCCCGGCGCGCGCATGTTCAGGATAGTGACGATGATGTTGATCGCGCCCATGATCGACGACGCGCCCATGATGTGAATCGCGAAGATGGTCAGGTCCATGCCCGCGCTCTGTTGCACCGACAAGGGCGCATACATGGTCCATCCCGCCTGCATCGCGCCGCCCGGCAAAAAGTACTGCCCGATCAGCAGCACCGCCGCCACCGGCAGCAGCCAGAACGAAAAGTTGTTCATGCGGGCGAAAGCCATGTCGCTTGCGCCGATCTGGAGCGGAATCATCCAGTTCGCGAAGCCGACGAACGCGGGCATGATCGCGCCGAAGATCATCACGAGACCGTGCGAGCTGACCAGCTGATTGAAGAACTCGGGCCGGAAAAATTGCAAGCCGGGCTGAAAGAGCTCGGCGCGAATGGCGAGCGCCATGGTTCCGCCCACCAGAAACATAAAGAACGAGAACGCGAGGTAGAGCGTGCCGATGTCCTTGTGATTCGTCGTGAACAGCCATCGCCGCAGGCCATGTGGGACGTGGTGCGAGTCGGCATGCGGAACTGCGGGATCTGCTATCGAGTGGTGAATGTCGGTCATGGCGCTCTCCAGTGGCGCTCAGAACGAGCATTCGGCATGCCGTTGCATCGCGATTTATTCCACTGCATGGGACTGCCGATTGCTTTTCAATCGCCGATATGCCGACATCTCGTGGAGCGCGTATGGCCGACACCCAGTCCCCGCGGCAATGGCTTCTTTACCGCCGTTCGTCGTGCAGCCCGGCGTCGTTCGCTATCGCATGCGCGGGCCTTTCTGTCATTCCGGTCGGCTTCGCTTCGACCATGCATGCATTGAACGGCTGCGTCTTCTTTTACGCTGCCGCGCTCGTGCACGCTTGCGCGATCTGGTGCTGCTTCTTCGTTTATGCGCGGCATGCCGTGGATGGCGAACTCGTGACCTTGCAGGACGATGTCCTCGTCGTCGAGTCGATATATGGCAGGCGCAAGCGCACGCATCAATTCAATACGCAGTGGGTCACGTTGCTTGTCGCGCAGAACCGCGCAGGCGTACGACTGTTCGTTCGGAGCGCGGGCGAAACGGTGGAACTGGGGCGCTTCGCGACACAAGGGCATCGCTTGCAATTCGCTTCGGACTTTCAACACATTGCGCGATGCGAGCGCGGTGCGCATCCATAATTAGACGGCAATGCGTCGCGCTCGCGTGCGTGTGACCACGTCGAAGAGCGGCCACACGCGCTCTAACACGCGTCATTCGCCTTTCACGGACGCCGCGCCGTCTTCGTTACTGCCGCCTTCCCGACGCTGCGCGCCGGCACCTTCGGTCCCGCCTATCGTGTCTTCCTCGCTGGACAATTCGACGAGCCCTTCTTCCTCTTTAATGTCCGACGTCTCGACGGCTCTCGGGTTGCCGGGTCCCGACGGGCTATTCGCGTGTCTGGCCATGACTGACTCCGTTTGGTTGATGGCAGGGCCGCCGCCTGGCAAAGCGCCCTCCTTCCTATTTCAAGTGGTATCGCACAGGCTACCCGCATTCTTTGCAAAGCCTATGCCCAGCTTCCGGCGATCTCGGCTTCGACGGGCATGCCGCATGCGGCGTTATCACTCTCAATCAACGGAGCGTGACGATGAACGAGCAAACTTCTGGCGAGCAAAAAAAGCAGCCAAGCGAGACGGAACGCGAACGGGCTCGCGAAGAACGACAGCAGAGCGAAGTGGACGGGGCGTCGGATAGAAGCGGAAGCGGCAACACGCTCGGCGATGGCAGCAGCAATAAGCAGGGACAGGCATAGTCGGTCGCAGCGGCGCGAGACGCACGATAGGTCACTCGCACGTTCTCGCGTAAGTCTCTTAATGCGTCTTTGCAGCGTCACTACCCGCGCATGTGTCTACGCCTTCCAAACCTTGCGCGCGCTTCTTCGCTGCAAGCCGCGCCTGCTCGAGTTGCAAGTTTCGCGGGTAATAGAAGTCTTCCTGCCACGGCTGATAGCCGACGCTCTCCAGTTCCCGAAGCTCGCACTGCGCACGCGCGCGAGTCATGGGTACTTGCTGAGTCGACGTTTGCGCGAAGACGGTCATGGACACTGCGATCGACAAGCCGCCAGCGAACCTTAGAAAACGAGCATTGAAACGCTTCATCGGACTACTCCCGCATGAATTGCTTCGTCGAGCAATCGACGGACCGCGTTGGCGTTGCCACTATCACCGCGTTGTCAGCGGGTACGAACGTTGCGCGCCCCCGGAGTCTGCGCGCATGCGCGTCCTTCACTTGTTCAGAGACAGGGAAACGAACCATGCCTCATATGTGCGATGTATGCGGCGCCCGACCGGCGACCGTTCGATTGGCGGTCCTGCGCGATGGTCGCCGGCACGTCCTGAATGTCTGCGACTTTCACTATGCACAGTTGACGCGACATCAACGCGCGCTATCTCCCTTCGAAGCGCTCTTCATGAGCGACACGCCCGGCCAACCGGAGGCGGCGCAGCGCCTGTCGCCCGAACGCGAGACGAGTGCCGAAGGCGTCGGCCTGGAGCGCTATCTCAGCGACAGCGCGAAAGAGATGCTCATGCGGGCCGCCGAGCGCGCCGTGCAATTCGGACGTCCGGAAGTCGATACCGAGCACCTTCTATACGAGCTTGCCGATAACGCCGTCGTGCAATCGATGCTGAAAAACATCGGCATCGACGCGAACGAAGTGCGCCGATTCATCGACGCGAACGTGCAACGCCGCGAAGGCGTGCCGCCGCCCGCAGGCGGCGCTATTGGCGTGTCGCCTCGTTTGAAAAGCGCGCTGGACCGCGCGTTCGTGGCCTCGCGCCAATTACGGCACAGCTACATCGGGCCTGAACACTTGTTGATCGGCCTGTCCGAAGTGCCGGATAGCTTCGCCGGGCAGTTGCTCGGCAAGATGAGCGTCGACGCGCAGGCGCTGCGGCGGCTGACCACGCAAACGGTCGGCGCGGGCGGCCCGCCGAACCGAGATGGCCCGCCTTCGCGCACGCCGAACCTCGACAAGTTCAGCCGCGACCTGACCGCGCTCGCACGCGAAGGTCATCTCGATCCCGTGATCGGCAGGGCAAGCGAAATCGAAACCATGGTGGAAGTTCTCGCGCGTCGGCGCAAGAACAACCCAGTGTTGATCGGCGAGCCGGGCGTCGGAAAGACCGCGGTCGTCGAAGGTCTCGCGCAACGCATGATCGGCGGCGACGTACCCGAGTCGGTGCGCGATAAGCGACTGATCGAGTTGAATGTGAATTCGATGGTCGCGGGCGCCAAGTATCGCGGCGAGTTCGAAGAGCGCGTGAAGCAGGTCATCGACGAAATCACGGCTAACCGAGAGACGCTGCTGCTTTTCGTGGACGAAGTGCATACGATCGTCGGCGCGGGACAAGGCGGCGGCGAAGGCGGACTCGATATCGCCAACGTGTTCAAGCCCGCGATGGCGCGTGGCGAACTGAACCTGATCGGGGCGACGACGCTCGCTGAGTATCAGAAGCACATCGAGAAAGACGCGGCGCTCGAACGACGCTTTCAACCCGTGCTGATTCCCGAGCCGAGCGTCGCGCAAACCATCAACATTCTTCGCGGCTTGCGCGACCGCCTCGAAGCGCATCACAAGGTGACGATTCAGGACGACGCCATTGTCGCCGCTGCTGAGTTGTCGGATCGCTATATCAGCGGGCGCTTTCTGCCGGACAAGGCAATCGATCTCGTCGATCAGGCGGCGGCGCGCGTCAATCTCTCGGCCACGTCTCGGCCCGCGGCCATTCTCGAACTCGAGTCCGAACTCGCGCAACTGCGCCGCGAACAGGACTACGCGGCGTCGCGCAAGCAGTACGATCGGGCGCACGCGCTCGATGCCGAGATCGCCGGCAAGCAGAAAGCCTTCAACGATGCGACGGACGAATGGAAGAAGCGCATCGGCACGAATACGTCGAATGTGACGGTGACGCAGATCGCCGAGATCGTCGCGACGCTCACGGGCATTCCGGTCACTCAGTTGACCGAGCAGGAGCGCGAGCGGCTGCTGAACATGGAGGCGCGCCTGCACGAGCGCGTGATCGGCCAGGAGGAAGCGGTGCGCGCGGTAAGCGATGCGGTGCGCCGCGCGCGAACGGGCCTTCAGGGACGCAACCGGCCCATTGCCGTCTTCCTCTTTCTCGGCTCGACGGGCGTGGGCAAGACCGAACTCGCGAAGGCATTGGCCGAAGTCGTGTTCGGCGATGAAGACGCCATGCTACGTGTCGACATGAGCGAGTACATGGAACGTCATGCCGTGTCGCGGCTGATCGGCGCGCCGCCGGGCTACGTCGGCTATGAAGAAGGCGGGCAACTGACCGAGCGCGTGCGCCGGCGCCCGTATAGCGTGATTCTTCTCGACGAGATAGAGAAGGCGCACGCCGATGTGTACAACGTGCTGCTGCAAGTCTTCGACGACGGACGCCTCACTGACGGAAAAGGCCGGGTGGTCGATTTCAGCAACACGCTCATCATCGCGACCAGCAACCTCGCGTCGGACGTGATCGCGGGACAAAGGCGCGCGACCCTCGGCTTCACGAGTTCGGACAGCGATGCGGACAACTCCGTGAGAAGCGGCGTGATGAACGTACTGCGTCAGCACTTCCGGCCCGAGTTCCTGAATCGCATCGACGACATCATCTTGTTCAAGTCGCTCGGACGCGAGGAAATCCGACAGATCGTGCAGTTGCAACTGGAGCACGTCAAGCGCATGGCGCACAGTCAGGACATCGACCTGGAGTTCGACGAATCGGTCGTCGAATACCTTGGCGAAGCCGGATACCGGCCGGAATTCGGCGCGCGGGAATTGCGTCGGCAGATTCGTCAACTCATTGAAAACGAACTGGCGAAAGAGATGCTCAAGGGCGATATCGTCGAAGGCGCGCGCGTGCGCTGCGCGTACGATCGGGAAGCGCGGCGTATCGTCTTCGATGCGGAGCGCAAGACCGCCGCGGATCTCGGCACGCCGCCTACGCCGTGAGTCAGTTCAGTGTGGGTGAGCGCGGTAGTCGTCGCCTATAGCGGACCCTCGCTCACCCATGCATCGCCACGCCGACGATAAGAAGCCCGCTTCGAGGCCGCTCGCCTTGTGGGCCGAATTCGTCGCGCTTTATGCCGGCTTGCCCATCTTCATCCTGATCACGCGACGAACCGCCGTGCTTATCGCCGTGATCTGGCTCGCGCTTCTTTTCATTCACTACTTTGAGCGACGTAGAAGACCGTCGGTCTATGAAAACGATTGGAACTGGCGCGGCTTTCGGGCCGGATTACGGGCCGTAGTGGTGCGCTTCGCCGTCCTTGCCTGTCTCGTCGTTTTGGCCGTGTGGCACTTCAAGCCACATGCATTGCTGTCTTTGCCGCGAGAACATCCCGGTATGTGGCTGCTCGTGATACTGCTCTACCCCGTGTTGTCTGTATGGCCCCAGGAGTTGATCTTCCGGAGCTTCGTGCTGCACCGCTATAAGCCGCTATTCGGCGCGAATCGAGGCTATATCGCCGCGTCCGCCTTGGCTTTCGGCTATGCGCATCTGATCTTCCTGAACTGGGTCGCGCCCGCGATGACGGCTGTCGGCGGCGCGTTATTCGCCGCCACGTATCGAGACCGCCGATCCCTCGCGCTCGCTTGCTTCGAACATGCGTTGTATGGCTGTCTGGTGTTCACCGTTGGGCTGGGACAGTATTTCTATTCGGATTCGGCCTGGCAGCATTAGTTAGTTTCCCGATGCAAAACGGGACGCGTCACACGGGGTTGGCCGCGACGAAATCCTTGAAGACCGAGTAAGCCGGATTCCTCGTCACGCCGTCGTCCTGAATGAGACCGAACTCCGGATCGATCACTGCGTACATCATGATGGACTGAATGTTGTACTTGTCCTTGATCGAACGATATTGCGCCAGTGCACGGCCGGTATAGGCGGCGGCTTGCTGCGGCGTGTCCTTCGCGCCGGCCCAGCCCCACTCCGTGAGCCAGATAGGCACATTGAACGAGTCTTTCAGCACTTGCAGCACGTCGACGCACGCGTGATAGCGGCCGCCGCATTGAATGTCGCCGGAGCTTTCGTACCAGTGATAGGTCGTGAAGTCCCATCGCAGCGAAGCCGCGCCGCTCACGCCTTGCGCCGAGCCATCGGGCGAGATGCCGTTCCACAGCATTTGCAGCGCGCGGTAAGCCATTGGAATGCCGACGTTCACGCCGCACTGAATGGCCGGGTCCACCGAGCGCACGCCGTCGACCATGCCGCGCAGCACGCCGCGAAACGAAGGCCAGCACGCCGGGTCCCAATCCGCCGAGGAGCTGCCGTCGCCGCCGATCTTCAACGGCACGTCGAGCTCGTTGCCGCATTCGATGTATTTGACGAGACCCTTCAGCGGTTTCGTGCAACGCACGGCCATGTCATAGCCGAGCGAATAGGCAGCCGCTTCCGTGCTGTGCGGGTCCCACTGCGCGGAAAGCGTATTCAACACCGGCAATATCGACACGCCGCTATTCGCGAACGGCCCCTGCAACGCTTCGGCGATGATGGTCGCCATGCCGCCGTCCGCCACGTCGCAGCGATAGTTCGTCACGGCGAGGTCTTGCAGAATGGCGAGTTGCGCTGCCGGCGACATCGTCCGATAGATGCCGCCGCCCCAGGCCATATGGCCGTTGATGCCGTAGAAAAGTCCGCTCGTGGTCGACATTGCAGACCGCGTCGCCGGAGTGCTGGTCGAATCTGCGGCAGAAGCACTGCCGGTCGATGTCGACGTAGCCGGATTCGTCGCCGCGCTCGTGGTGCCGGCGACCGGGGCATTGCTGGCCGCGCCGCCTCCGCCTCCGCCTCCGCAGCCCGCGAGCACGGCGCCGCCGGCCGAAGCCAGCATCATCGCGAGAAACGAGCGGCGATCGAGAGTGCGAGCGGAAGCCTTCGAAAGCGCGAAGGGCGCGGAGGGGGTAGCGTCGTCGTGAGCGGGCATGGCCGTAAAAGATGGCGTTGATGCCCGCGTTTACGGCGATGCCCGGCGCCCTCTTTAGGCGTCTTTCGCGCTTCGTGCCCGAAAATTTCGACGACGCGTGACGGTTTTACCGACGCATCGCGGTCTCGATCGGACCATCGTCGTTCGTCACGCTCCACCCACCGCCCAGCGAGCGATACATCGCCACGGCCGCCAACGCGTGTTCGCGGCGCGACTGATTGAGCGCGTCGGCATCGCGTAGATACGCTTGCTGCGCGTCGAGGACGTCGAGAAAACTCGCCGCGCCGCCTTTATACAGCTGCGTGGAAAGCGTGAGCGATTTGCCGGACGCGGCGAGCGCATCGCTTAGACGCGCCGTTTGATCCGTGCTGCTGACAAGATCGCTGCGCGTGTCTTCGACGTCCTTCAACGCCTGCAGCAGCGTCTGCCGCAGGTTCAGTTCCGACTCGCGCATCCGGCTTTCGTTTTGCTCGATTTCCGCGGTAATGCGGCCCGCGTTGAAAATCGGGCTGGTCGCGTTAAGCGCCGCCGAGAAGAGATTATCGGTGAGCGTCGGCAAGCCGAGGTACGACGAAGCGAGCAAGCCGTCGGTCAAACGCAGCGAGAACTTCGGATAACGCTCCGCGCGCGCGACGCCCACTTCGGCGGCGCGCTGCTGGACCTGCGCATAAGCGAAGAGCACATCCGGGCGATGCAACAGCGCGTCCGACGGCAACATCTGCGGCGCGCCTTGCGCAGGCACCGGTATGACGGGCGTGGTCCCGGCATCGGCGAGCAGCAGCGTATCGACGGATTCCGGCGTGCGGCCCGCATACACCGCGATCAGGCTCAACTGATGTTGAATGGTCGCGTTCGTGCGCGGAATACGCGCTTGCAGGTCGCTCAACTGATTCTGCGCGCGCGCGACATCGAGTTGCGTCGAAAGACCGTATTGCAAGCGCCGCTGCGTGAGTTCCAACGCGCGTTCGCGGATGACCAGATTATCCTGAAGTATCTTGAGCTCCGCTTGCGCCCACCGAAGGTCAACATAGGCGGATGCCGTATCCGCCGCAAGCGCGAGCCTGATCTGATCGGCCGCATGCTCGCGCCCGACGAGTTGCGCCTGCGACGCAAGCAGTTCGAGCCGCTCGCCGCCGAACACATCAGGCGTCCAACTGAGTGCGAGACCGAACCCCGCCTGACGAACGTAGCCCAAGGGTGGCGGCGTGTTCTGCCGCGTATACGAAGCGCCTGCGTTGGCATCGAGTTGCGGCAAGAGCGCGGCCCGGCGCTGCGTCGTCAACGCTTGCGCCTGCTTCACGCGCTCGACTGCGGCTTGCAGATCCAGATTGCTGTCGAGCACGGAAGCGACGAGTTCGTGCATGACGGGATCGTTGAAATGATTCCACCACGTCGCGGCATCCGTGTCGGCCTTCGGCACGTTCACGCTCCAGTCGGCCGGCGCGGTGGTTTGCACCGTGGCGGGCAAGTCCGCGTAGGTGGCGGGCTGCACCGCGCAGGCGGCGAGCGCGAATGTCATTAGTATTCCTAAGTAGCTCGTTCTCATGATTGCCTCAATGCGCTTCCGAGGACGGCGGCGCGCTGCCGATAGGCCGCGCAAACAATACGCTGACGATCCCCACGAGAAAGCACAGCGCCAGCACGTAGAAGCAGTCGGCGAAGGTCAACACGAGCGCCTCGCGCAACACCATCGCGTTGAGCGATGCGAGACCGGCCTGCGTCGCGTCGAGTGCATCGCCTGCTACGGCCGCGAGGTGTGCGGAACTGCGCGCGAGCACGTCTTCGATGGCGGGCCGTCCGATGGTCACGTTCTCGGCCAGTCGCAGGTAATGCAGATTCAAGCGGTCATTAAGCATGGTCGCGCTCACCGCGATACCGATCGCGCCGCCGAGATTGCGCATCAGATTGAACAATCCGCTAGCCGACTTGAGACGCGATGGCGGCAGCGAACCGAGCGCCATCGTCACGATGGGCGGCACCGCGAATTGTTGGCCGATGCCTCGCAAAGCTTGTGGCAGGAGCAGTTGCTGCCAGCCCCATTCGTTCGTCAGCGGCGTGTAGAAGTAGCAGCCAAGCCCGAAGCAAATCAGGCCGAATACGAGCAGCACACGCATGTCGACGAGGCGCGACGCGTAGCCGTACACGCCGATCGATGCCAGCTGGAAGCATCCGACCGACAACAACGCAATGCCGATCTGCAACGAATCGAAGCCGCGCACTCGGCCGAGAAACACCGGTGTGAGAAAGACCGAGGTGAAGATGCCGATGCCGGTCACGAACGAAAGCAGACTGCCGATACCGAAGTTGCGCACGGACAACGCGCGCAAATCGACGATCGCATCCTTCGCCGTCAATGCATGGACGATGAACAGGAAACCGCAGATGCCCGAGATCCACGCGCACGCGATGATGGCGCTGTCACCGAACCAGTTCTTGCGCGGGCCCTCTTCCAGCACGTATTCGAGACATCCGAGAAACCCTGACATAAGCAGGATGCCTAAATAGTCGCCTCTCTTGAGCAGTGAGAGATCGGGCTTGTCGATATGCACATACTTCGGCACGAGCACGGCGACGACCAGACCCGGCACGAGATTCAGATAGAACAGCCAGTGCCACGACCATTGGTCGGTGATCCATCCGCCGATGACCGGGCCGATGGCTGGTGCTAAGGAAGCCAGCGCGCCAATGGTCGTCGACGCAATGAGCCGCTGCTTGCCCGGGAACAACACGAACGCGGTAGTAAAGACGGTTGGAATCATCGCTGCGCCAAGCGCGCCCTGCATGCCGCGAAAGAGAATCATAGAATTGATGTCCCATGCGAGACCGCATAGCATGCTCGTCACGGTGAAGCCGATGGCCGACGCCGCGAAGAGCCACCGCGTCGAGAAGACTTTGGACAGCCAGCCGGACATGGGAATGACGAGGATTTCCGCGATCAGATACGACGTCTGAACCCACGACAGCTCGTCCTGGCTAGCGGACAGTCCGCCGCCAATATCCTTGAGCGATGACGCGACGATCTGGATATCCAGCGTCGCCATGAAAAAGCCGAGGCACATGAGCGCGAACGCAAAGACGCGCTCCCTCACGGGCGCTTCGGCCGGATTGTCGAGCACGGTTCGATTCATGATGCGCGCCTCAACCGTTGTGCTTGCGAAGGTGGACCTTGACCGTCGCGGACAAGCCGGGACGCAGCACCGACTCGGCGCCTTTCGGCACGTCGAGCCGAATGCGCACGGGCACGCGCTGGACGATCTTCGTGAAGTTGCCGGTCGCGTTCTCGGCGGGCAGCACGCTGAACGTGGCCCCGGTCGCGGGCGCGAGACTTTCGACGTGGCCTGTGAACGGAATGTTCGATGCATCCAGTTCCACATCGGCGGCGTCACCGGCACGCATCTTCTTCAGCTGGTCTTCCTTGAAGTTCGCATCGACCCAGAGGCCGGTCGCGGGCACGATGGTGAGCAGCGATGTGCCGACGTTCGCCAGCACGCCCACGCGCGCCGTGCGATTTCCGACATAGCCGTCCACAGGCGAGCGGATGGTCGTATATTCGACGTTCAGTTGCGCCACGCGCCGCGCGGCTTCGGCGGTCGCGACGCGAGCTTGCGCATCGGCGATCTGCGCGTCGATCACGGACAACTGACGCTTCGCCGCGACGAGCGATGCCCCGCTTTTGTCAACCGACGCCTGCGCCTTGCTGTAGTCGGCATCCGCGCGTTCGACGAGCTGGTTCGACACCGCGTCGTCCTTTACGAGTTCGCGATACCGCACGCGGTCCTGTCCGCTACGCGTGAGTTCGGCCGTTGACGCGCGCACTTCCGCCTGCGCCTGATTGATCAACGCGGCCTGCAAGGCGTCTTTTGCACGCAGCTCCTCGACGGCCGCGAGAGCACTCGATACTTCCGCATTAGCCTGAGCGAGACGTGCGTCGTAATCGCGCGCGTCGAGACGGATGAGCACTTGGCCCGCGGTCACGCGCTGGTTGTCCTGAACGAGCACGTCGGTCACGAAGCCGTTGACCTTCGGCGCGAGCACGGTGACATCGCCGCCGACGTAGGCGTCGTCGGTCGTCTGCACGAACCGCAGAACGAGCGCCCAGTACGTGAGCGCCGCAATTACGACGGCCGCGACCAGGCCGAGCGCGAGCAGCATCCAGGGAATGCGACGCGCGGGCCGGCTGAGCGCCGGAGCGGTCGTCGATGGGAGTTGCGTGGTGGGCGTCGTCATTTCGTTTCTAGTGCATATGCACTTCTGATCGTATGAAAAGGCAGCTGTCGCTGCTTCAATAGCCTGAGAGAGTATCTGTGCATATGCACGACGTCAAGCCGCGCCGGCGGCACGAGACAAATGTCATGGCGACAATAATCGTGCGTCGGCAACTCTGAAGGTGCCGCTCCTGCTTCGCTAACAGAATGGTTCTCATCTACGGACGCTGATTGCAGGGCTCGCGCTTATCTAAAGTTTCCCCATCCAGCGCCGATAACTGACGTTGACCGACGCATCAGTCATGCGCGCAAATAGCCCACCGCCCGTTGCAGTTCAGGACGGTTGCCTTGCCCACGCTTGTCTGCGCTTGCAAGCCGCAAGGCTTCGATGCGGCAGCACTACGCTTAGAAAACTACGTTAATCGCGCACTGACAAGCCCATCATGCCCACGTTCGACTTGCGTACCGTCCTGCTGATGGCATCCGTGATGCCTGGGCTGATGGCTCTTGTCGTGTTCTCCATCGGCAGAACATTCCCGAGAACCATTCCAGGTGTCGCGCAATGGGCGCAGGGCTCGCTGCTCTTTTCCGCCGCCGCTTTCGTGATGGCGCTGCGCGGTGCGCTGCCCGACTGGTTGTCCGTCGTCGTCGGCAATGCGTGTATCGTCGGCAGCATCGGACTCTGGCTTATCGGTAGTCAACGCTATCTGGGTCGCCCACCATTCATTCGACTCATTGCAGCGTTGGCTGTCGTGGACGCAGTCAGTCTCAGCTGGATGACGTGGGTGCATTTCACGCCTCACGGGCGCGCGCTGTGCACGAATGTAATTCTCACGCTGCTTTTCGCGCGTCTCGCGTATGAGTTGTTGCGATTCGGCCGCGACGATAGCGGGGCGAAAGTCGTGGGCACGCTGTTCGCGTTCGAGACGGTCATCGCATCGGCGAGAGTGCTGACGTCCATGCAACCGGGCGCGTTGCAAGAAGGCTTGTATGCGCACGACCGGATGCAAATGGTCTATTTGAGCAGTGGCGCATTCATGTCGTTGAGCATCACGGTCGGCTTCATGCTTACCGCAGTCAACCGGCTCAGAGTCCATCTCGAAGGACTGTCGCGCATCGATCCTCTCACTGGATTACTCAATCGACGCGCTCTGCTCGGCGCTCACACGATGTCGCGAGAGGCACCTCGCAAGGCGAGGCGCTACCTGTCGTTATTGCTGATCGATCTGGATCACTTCAAGAAGATCAACGACACGTACGGTCACTCGATGGGCGACGACATTCTCGTGGATTTCGCGCGACGTGCGAGTCTCTCGCTTCCCGCGGAAGCGCAGTTCGCACGCTGGGGCGGAGAGGAGTTCGCCGTGCTGTTTCCGTGCGACAGCATCCACGAGCCATTGCGGCTCGGACGCGCATTGCAGACACGCATTGCAAGCATGAGCGATTCGTCCCTGCCTTCCTATACGTGCAGCATCGGTGTCGCTTACGTGGGCTCGGCCGACGCAAGCATCGAGCAGTTGCTGAAGCAAGCGGACGAGGCGCTGTATCGTGCCAAGGACAATGGCCGCAATCGCGTCGAGCTCGCGCAGGACATTCTGCCGGTTACCGGCTCACGCATGCCCGATGCGGCACTGAAACTCTAGCCTCGACGTCGACGCGATGGACACGGCATAGGGCCAAAGCCGCGCCCGTGGACCGCGCTTTGCTGCGGATGCTGTCACCAACGCTACCTGAACGGAGAGCGCGATGTGTCAGGATTCCAAGGCGCCGGCGCACCCGGCTTTTAAGCGCGATATGAATGCGAAGGCGGCAGGCTCGATCGTATCGCGGCTACACAGTCGAGCGGTTCTCGCGTCCCTCGTTTGCGCGACTGCATTCTCGGCCTCAGGTTGCCGTCTGATGCAGTCCGGCGCCCAGGTCAGCCCTTCCGATCAGCAATTCATGCTCACTGCGGCGAGCGTCGGCAAGGCTGAGATCGATCTCGGCAAGCTCGCGTCCGAGCGCGGCGGTTCAGCGGCCGTCCGCGAGTTCGGGCAGAAGATGGTAGCCGAGCATACGCGCATCAACGGCGAGTTGTCCCAGATTGCCGATGAGAAGCACGTCCGCTTGTTACAGGCAATGGACCCGGCAAACCGCACGCTGTACGACGAGCTCGGAACCATGACGGGGGCCGCGTTCGACCACGAATATGCGATCGCGCAAGTGCATATCCATCAGATGGGCAATGCGCTCTATGCCAGCGAGGCGCAACACGGCGAAGACCCTCAGGTGAAAGCGTTCGCGGCGCGAGGCGTGCCGATAGGAGAGAATCATCTACAGCATGCTTCTCAGCTTCTGCAAGACTTGCCGATCTCATCGGCGCAGTAGTCGGTGCGCGACGGCACGGAGAACTCGAATGGCTCGCAATAGTAATGGCAAATGCACGACGGCTGGCCTCGCTGTCGTCTTCGCTTTGTCGCTCGGACTGATATTGCCTTTAGAGGCACACGCCGATTCCAACGATTCCACCCGCGAGCAAGTCCGCTCGGATCTCGCCCGTTATCGATGCGCCGGATACAACCCGGTCGCCGACGAGATCACCTACCCCAACGATGTCGATGCAGCGCGAGCGCGATTGCAGGACCCCGGCTGCTCGAAGCCCGACGCCGCCTCGAAACCCGCGCCGCGCCCGGGCAAGCCATCGAAATAGCCGGCGGCGTCCATTTGACCTCGCACATGCATAAAACCTATTCCTGACGGCCCCTGAATCGTCGAAGAATCCGCTTCTATACTGGCGCCTCGAACATCAAGGAGGAGACGCTTGCATGTTAATGGACGCCAAGGAATCGATTTATAGCCCGACGCAGGAAGGCCTCATTTTTCCGCAAGAGCCGACGTTTTCGAGTTCCGCCGAGGAGCGAAGGTATCGCAAGGAGCATCTCGCGGCAGCGTGCCGAATCTTCGCGCGCCACGGTTTCAGCTTCGGTTTCGGCGGGCATCTGACGGTGCGCGATCCCGAGCATCCGGAGCTCTTCTGGACCAATCCGATGTGCGTGCCGTGGTCGCGCACCAAGACTTCGCAACTGGTGCTGGTCGATCATTCGGGCACGGTGATCGAAGGCAAGTACGCAGTCAATCGCGCGGGCTATGTGCTGCATTCGGCGATTCATGCCGAGAATCCCGACATCATCGGCTCATGCCACGCGCATACCGTGCACGGCGACGCGTGGGCCGCCATGGGCAAGCCGCTCGATTACGTGACGCAGGACGCGTGCATGTTCTACGGCAGCCATACCGTCGTGCGCGACGGCGCCGGCAAAGTGCCGGTGGCGAACGAGTCGGGCAATCCGATTGCGCGCGCTTTCAACGAGCACAAGGCGATCATTCATCAGAACCACGGCCTGCTCACGGCGAGCCGGCACAGCATCGACGACGCGGTGTGGACCTTCATCGCTCTGGATCATTGCTGCAAGATGCAATTGCTGATGGACGCAACCGAGTCGCGCCCCATTCCCATCGATCCCAAGTTCGCCGAATATTCGCACGAGCATCTCGGTAACTCTTTCATCAGCTGGCTGCACTTCCAGACCATGCTCTACGAGATCGCGGAACAGGAGCCCGATTACCTCGACTGATGCAACGAGGTGTTCCCGCAGGGCCGGCATGCGCGAACGTTCGAATGCGCATGCCGCAAGCAGCGCAAATAACTATACCGGAGACAAGCATGGAAGCGCTATATGGCGAAGAAGCCGTCACGCCGGCCGACACGAGCCGCACGTATTACCGGGCTTACTGGCGGCTGTTGCCGCTCTTGTTGATCTGCTATCTGGTCGCGTATCTGGATCGCGTGAATGTGGGCTTCGCCAAATTGCAGATGCTCGATGCACTGCATTTCGACGACGCGATTTACGGCCTCGGCTCGGGCATCTTCTTCGCAGGCTATTTCTTCTTCGAAGTGCCCAGCAATCTCGTCATGCGAAAGGTCGGCGCGCGCAAGTGGATCGCGCGGATCATGCTGACGTGGGGCGTGATTTCGGCGGCAATGATCTTCGTGAAGACGCCGACGATGTTCTACATCGCGCGCTTTCTGCTCGGTGCCGCCGAAGCCGGTTTCGCGCCGGCCATCATGTATCTGCTCACGCTGTGGTTTCCGGCACGCTATCGCGGCCGCGCCATGTCCATCTACGTGATGGGCGCGCCGCTGGCCTTCGTCGTCGGCGGCCCGATTTCCGGCTATATCCTGCATGCGTTCTCCGGCAATGCACATCTGGCCGCGTGGCAATGGCTCTTTCTGATCGAAGCGATTCCCGCTGTCGTGCTCGCCTTTATCGTCCTCGCGTTTCTCGACGACGATCCTGCCCGCTCGCGCTGGATCAGCGAAGACGAGCGCAGAGACGTGCTCGCGGAAATCCGCGCGGAAAACGCAGGCAAGATCGATCATTCGAGCGCCGGTGCGTTCCTCGCGAACCGGAAGTTGTGGCAGTTCTGCGCGATCTTTTTCTGCCTCATCATGGGTCTCTATGCACTCGGCTTCTGGATGCCATCGCTCATCAAGCGCAGCGGCGTAATCGATCCGTTCGCCATCGGCCTCTATTCCGCGATTCCGAATATCGTCGCGGCGATCGCGCTTTACGTCTCCAATCGCAGCGCCGATCGCACCGGCGGCCGCCGCGCGCACTTCGCGCTATTCATGTTGATCGGCGCCGTGGGGCTCGCCACCAGCATGTGGTTGTCGGCCGGGCCCGTCGTGACCACTGTCTGTCTTTCCATTGCTGCGGCCGGCGTGTACTCGTGCGTCGCGCTCTTCTGGGCGTTGCCGACGAGTCTGTTTGTCGGCGCATCGGTGGCTGCGGCGCTCGCGTTCATCAACTCGGTCGGCAATATCGCCGGGTTCGTGTCGCCTTATCTCGTCGGCATGCTGAACGTGACCGTGGGCAAGTCGGACGTCGGCATGTATGTGATCTCCGCATTCCTCGTGCTCGGCGCAGCCATGACGATGCGACTGCCGAAGACGCTGGACGACAAATAACGATTGCTCACGCGGCCCACGGCGGCCGCTCGAGCTTTTCGCCGATGTAGTCGATGAACGCCCGGACTCGCGGATGAAGCGACGAATCACGCGGATAGAGTGCGTAGATCGCGGTTTCGTCGCTCGGCTGAAAGTCCGTGAGAAGCGGCACGAGCATGTTGCTGCGAATGGACGGAAGCACCATATGTTCCGCCATTCGGGTGATGCCGACGCCCGCGAGACACATGTACACCGAACTCACGCCGCTGCTCGTCTGGAAGTTTCCGTTGATGAGCATGGAAGTGCGCTCGCCGTCGATGACGAAGGGCCAATGATTCAGATGGTCCATCGGCGGCTCCCACATCAGACAGTTGTGGTGCGCGAGATCTGCCGGCGTCAACGGCACGCCGTGACGCGCGATATAAGAAGGCGATGCCGTCACCACGCGTTGCAGATGACACAGCTTGCGGCTCACCAGATTCGAATCCTGGAGACTGCCCATGCGGATCGCGACATCGAACCCTTCGCCGATGACATCCGCGAGCGTGTCCGAGAGCGATAGCCGAACACGCAGGCCGGGATAGCGTTCGAGAAAGCCAGGAATGAGCGGCACGATCTGGTCCATGCCGAACGAAGTCGCCACTGTCACGCGGATACCACCCGTCATGTGCTGTCCGGCGCGCGACAATTGCGCTTCGGCGACATCGATCTCATCGAGAATGCGCTTGCACAGCGCAAGGTACTGATGCCCTTCCTGCGTGACTTGCAGACGGCGTGTCGAGCGCCTGAGCAACGCGACGCCGAGGCGCTTTTCCAGCGTGGACACGGCGCGACTGACATACGGCTGTTGCAGGTCCAGCATGAGCGCCGCTGCTGTGAAGCCGCCGGTCTCCGCGACGGCCTTGAAAATCCTCATTTCGACGAGGCGTTCGTCCTTCATGTTGCGATGCCAGTCTGAGCGGGATGGGAAGCCAGCATCATAACCAGCGGCAAGGACTTGAGATACCGGGACTTGCACGAAACAACGTGAAAAAAGGGCCCGGAGGCCCTTTTTCGACTGCTTACTTCGGGTGAGTTGCGATGAAGTTCTTGACCGCCGTGAAAGCCGGCTTCTGCGTCTTGCCATCGCTCTGCATCAAGCCGTACGCGCCTTCGCTGTCGTCATACATCTCGAAAGCCTGAATCGACTGAATGTTGTACTTGGCTGCGTTGTTGTAGAACTGCTGCATCATCAGGCTGCCGGTCATGTACGACGCAATCGACGAGTACGTGCCGTAGGTGGGACGAACGCCGTATTCGTTGATCCAGATCGGCTTGCCCATCGACTGAAGTACGCCGAGCACGTCGTGACAGCCCGTATTGCCGCAGGCGCGAGTCATGTCGCCCTGGTCCGAGTACCAGTGCCACGCCGTGATGTCCCAGCTGACGGTCGGGTGACCATGCGTGCCGTCCGGCTGCGAGCCGTCTGCCAGCATCTGGAAGAACGCGGTGTGCTTCCACGTACCGTCGACGATGATCTTCGCCGAGCTGTTGACCGACTTCACGCCCGCGATCATGCCGCGGATCGCGCCGCGCGCGATGGTGAACGGCTGATTGCTGTAGTGGTTCCAGACGTTGCCGTCATAGTTGCCGGCGAGCGTGCGGGCTTCCATCTCATTGCCCACTTCGTAGTACGTGTAGTTGTACGTTTGCGCCGTCTGCTGGCCGAGCGTGTAGCCGGCGTTGTAGGCCGCTTGCTCGCTGTTGTAGTTCAGGCCAAGCATGATCACCGGATAAACCTGCACGCCGCCTGCGGCGAACGTCTTCGCAACCGTAGCGACAACCTTCGCCGACGCCTGGCTGTAGACGTCGTTGCGGTAGATCTTCACGCCGAGGTTCTGGAGCTGGGCGAGCTGCGTTGCGTACGCGGTGCTGTCATATGCGCCGCCGTTCGTGATGTGGCCGTTCACGCCATAGAAGATCGAGCCGGTGGTCGCTGCCTTATCGGTCGCCTCGGGCAGATCGGCGGCCTTGTTCGTGGCGGCATCGACAGCAGCTTCACCACCGCCGCCGCAGGCCGCGAGCATCGCGCTCAGGACCACTGCGGCTGCGAACGTTGCAGCTTTGGATTTGGCGAGGAAGTTCAGGGATTGCGTCGCTTGATTGTTGTTCATGATCACTTGGCAGTACTAAGGAGCGAGCATTCGCTCGCAGAGTTTATGTAGGTTGCCGACATGTCATGCCGACGACCAAGAACGTATTTCGCTTAACTGGGGAACCGGTTCGGTCGCACTGCGTTGAACCGGCCGTCGAGCTGTGCCTGGTTCCTATCGCGCTGGCGTTGATGCCAGCAAACGATTGCCTGCCGAGGAAGGCCGATGACCGTGCTACGGATGGTCACCGATGCAAAACTGGTTCAGGGTATTACTTACCGACTCATGCTGTGAACCGCTTCGTTTAAGGCATCCTTTTCCGAATCGGTCAGCACGGAAGCAAGGTTATCGTCTAATGAGATGGCTGTAAACACACATTTCAGAAAAAAATTCGTCTGAAATCATTCAGCAGGAAGAAACTTCCGAAACGGGTATTTTTGCCAGCGGGACACAGGCTTGTCGCTTTAATGGTCTACGTAGCCCCGGCTATTAGGGTTATCGACTATTCATATGAATAGATGTGCGAGGCTATAGCAGACCTAAGGACGTTCGCCGATGCCCTGAATTATCTTGTGCAACGCGATCGCAAGCAGTCGCGGCTCATCGAACATCGTGGCGAGTTCGAAGAAGAAAAGGAAAGCGAGCATAGCCGCCGTGCCCGGTCGTCGCTGCATCGAGTTCACGATACGCGGAGCGAATTGCGTCCTGATCGGATCGCGGGTCATCAAGATGACGACAGCCGTGCCAATCAGCGCGCCTGCAACGACATCGGAGGGATAGTGAAGCCCGACATACACGCGAGGCAGGCAGATCAACAGCAGGCAATGCAGAATGGCCAGCACACCGATCCATCGCCATACGAGGAAGATGCCCACCGCAACCGACATCCACAGTGCTGCGTGGTCGCTAGGAAATGAACTCCATAGTCGCAGATGATTACTCGCGTGGCTCGCATCCGGAAGGATCGAGACAAAGCTCGGGCTATACATCGGCCGGAGCCGGAACGGCAGAATGAGTGCGAGAAGGCGTCCGACGGCGAAGGCAAGCAGCGCGGACAACACGATCGCGACCACCATCTCTCGCCGGTAGCTCAACGTACTGCCCTCTTTGAACCAGATCGCCCACAGAATGGCGAGTGGAACGAGCCCCTTGAACAAATAGAATTCCGCCACGACGCCGGCCGCGTGAACGAAGAGGCCCGACGAAGGAAGGATATGCAGCAGCCATATTTGAATCGATGAGTCGAGCGCGTTCACGCAGTCTTGTCTCCGTACGTTCTAATAGTTATTCGACATGAGCGGTAACGCTTACTCCGACGCTGGAGCTTATGAAGCGCTTAACGCCGTCATGCGTAGACGGCAGAGACCCTGTGTCTTATGCGTTGATTTACCCCGCGTTCCTCCACGACGCATGGCTCAAATCAACTGCGCACGCAGTTCTTCACAACCGATCGCAATTCGTTGATGTCGAATGGTTTGGCAAGGATAACAACATCCGCTTCGGATGCGCGCCTCAATTCCTGCGCATAGCCGGTCATGAGCGCGATCATCTGATCCGGCCAACGGTCCCGCACGTACTCGGCGAGGTCGAGTCCATCCAGCTTGCCGGGCATCTGAACATCGGAGAGCACGAGGTCGGCGTGGTATCCGCTTTCCAGCAGTGCGATCGCACTGTCGGCCGTCAACTCATGGCGCACGTTGCAGCCGAACACATCGAGCACCGCGGCAATACCATCGGCGACGCTCTGGTTGTCTTCGACCAATAGCACGCTCACGCCCGAAGCCAGTACGTCAGCCGGCTCCTCCTGAACCGGCTCGACACCGGGTTCCGCGCAGCCTTCTTCGCCCTCGATACGCGGAAGGTAAATGCTGATCGTCGTCCCGCGGTCCGGCGCGCTTTCTATGCGCGCGGTGCCGCCCGACTGCTCGCAGGTCGCCATGACTTGCGCCAGTCCCAGCCCGGTGCCGGCTCCTTTCGCCTTCGTGGTGAATAGTGGCTCGAATGCGCGGCGCAGCACGGCATCGCTCATGCCTTTGCCGGTATCGGTGAAGCGGAGGAGAACATAATCGCCGGGCGGCAAGTCGAATGTCTGTTCCGATAGCGTGATGGTTTCGCATCGCACAGTGAATTTTCCACCGTCGGGCATGGCGTCTTTGGCGTTGACGCAGAGATTGATGACGGCCGCTTCGAGTTCCACAGGATCGACCATCACGCTGTCTCTTCGACTCGTCAGCTGAAGGTCCAACTCGACCTGTTCGCCCAACGACGTCTCGATGAGATCACGCACGGAGTCCAGCCATTCGCAAACATTCAGGCACTCGAGCTTTACCGGCTGCTTGCGTGCCACGCTCGTCAGGCGACGCGCGAGTCCTTGCGCGCCTTTCGCCGCATGCTGCACAGCCAACACTTCCTTCTCGAGATTCGTGTAGTGCTTGCGTCGCGCGAGTTCCACGTTCGCGTTCACGACCATCAAGAGATTGTTGAAGTCATGCGCGACATTGGCGACGAGATTACCGAGCGCGCCCATGCGACGCAGTTGCCGGTTCGATTCTTCGGCGGACACGCGCCGGCTGACTTCGGCATGCCACTTGTGCCACGCTATTTCTTCTTCGCCGAGCCTTCGTAACGACATCCAGAGCAGCACCCATACGACGACGCAAGGAACCAGCAATATGGTGGTGATGGCGAGCAGATTGGCGCGCCATTTCGCGGCAATGGAAGCGGTCTCGATGCCCGCCAGGACATACATCGGATAGCCGCCCACGCGCCGGTAAGCGAGCACTCGTTCGCGCCCGTCGACAGGTGAAACTGAAAGCAGATGCCCGAACCGCGCGTTTTCTTTCATCGCATGCTTGATGCCGGAATCCGCCGCCGACGTCGCTTGAGGCCGCGAATTCGGGAAGCGGGCCAATATACCGCCATCAGCGCGATACAGGCCGATGAGAACGAAAGGCTCATCACCAGTCAGTTCGCGGTAGAAGTCGAGAAAGTACTGTTGTCGTAGCGCGATCGACAATACGCCGAGCGACCTGCCCTCTTTATCGACCCATGAAGTGCTTACCGTGAACACGTTGCTACCGGTAAGGAAGCCCGGTTGCGCCAGCGAGATATGCGGTTCCCCTCGCGCATGCGATGCCGCCTGTAGCGTTTCGCTTCCGCTGATCGACACATTGGGAACCGGGTAGAAGCGGCTACTCGCAAGCAACTGTCCGGTTGCGCTGTAGACCGCGGCGCTCGCGATCTGTGGAAAGCGGCCGACTATCGCGTTGAGCGATTCATGAGCGGCCTTTTCCTCACGCGCGATCCAGTCCGGTCTTTGGTCGTCCATGAGTTCGTCGATACGGTCCAGCACTTCCGCGTTGAGGCCTTGCACGGTCGCGGCCTGCTCTTCGGCGACTCGCGTCAGGCGGTCCACTTGGTCGAATGCTTCGGATAGCCGGCGATGGTAATCGAACCAGGCGTAGCCGCTCACGCAAACAAGAGGGCCGAGTACCGACATGACCGCGAGAAGGACGATGATGGCACGCGTCGCCGCAAAGTTCCGATGCGGAGGCGGTAGCTCCAGAGAGACTTCGTCTTCTTCGTCCATTGTGCAATCCGTCCTTGCACAGACGCGCGTGAGTTCGGGTCACGCACGTCACGGGATACCGTCGAGAGAAAACGCCTCGATGATCCGACTATATAGCGATTTCAGCAGTCGGACCTTATCTGCGAGTAAGAGCGATGCAGCGGCGGATGGCTGCCTGGCGAGCACTGAATTACGCGGGAAGCGCGTGTAAGGCGCTGAAGGCGCCGGATGGGAAGTCGCGGTGCGAGCGACCGCCCGCCTGACGCTGCGATGGCGTCATTTATAGCCGATAACCATGGAATCGGGCCCGACGAGATGCTCGACGCGTATGTTGCAAAAGCCGGTCTGCTCCATCCATTCGCGGCATTGCGCGCCGGTGTAATCGAAGCCGCCCGGCGTCTCGATCAGCATGTTAAGGCTCATCAGCAAGCCGAACGCATTCTCGCGGCGCTCGTCGTCGATGACCGCGTCGTAGACGATAAGCGCGCCGCCCGGCGGCAACGCCGCATGGCATTTGCCGAGGAGTTCGAGCTTTTGCGGCAGCGCCCAGTCGTGCAGGATGTGCCCCATGACGAGCACATCCGCCGACGGGCAATCGTCCTTGAAGAAATCGCCCGGATAGAAGCGCAGCCGGTCGCTCAGGCGGTGCGCGGCGACGTACTCCTCGAATACCGGACCGACGGCCGGCAAGTCGAAGCCGCCACCCGTCAGATGCGGATGCGCCATCGCCACTTGGACGGGCAGCGCGCCCTGCGCCGCGCCGATATCGATGAACGTGCTGTAATCGCCCCAGGAGAACTTCTGGGCAATGGCGCGAGCGGTACCGAGGCTCACGCCGGTCATGCCCTGAAGGAAGCCGCGCAACGACGCCTGATCGTGATAGATCGCGTCGAACGGATTGCCGCCGCGCTTCGCTTCGTTCTGCGGCAGACCGGTCTGGAGCGCTTCGGTCAGCGCGCCCCAGAACGGATAGAGCCGCGCGTTCGCCATCTCCAGCAATCCGCCGACATAACAAGGCTTGGACCTGTCGAGAAAGAGATCCGTGTCGGCCTTGTTGCTGTAGACGGTGCCTTCGCGGTCGAGCAAGCCTAGCGCGACGAGAGCATCGAGGAAGTCGCTCGCTGCCCGTGGATGCAGTCCGAGGGCTTCGGCCAGTTCCGCCCCTTCTCGCGGACCGGACGCCAGTTGCGTGAAGACACCGAGTTCGACCGCGGAAAGCAGCGTCTTCGACGCCCAGAAGCCCATGCCTATTTGTAGAAGCCTTTCGGGAGAAGGCTGATCGGTGGTGACGGGCGACGGCGCCTTGTTCATATCGCATCCTTCGTTCAATGAGAATAACGTAAGGGGTGCTAAGGCCGGCTGAAAGCACAGCGTCCACTGTAGGCGCTGCGTCGTCCCGGATCAAGCGACGTATGTGGGCCGCCGCGCAAAGCGCGCAGGCATCGCGGCCCGAACTGGCCCGACTGCCCAAAACTGGCCCGTGCCGGCCGCAACGGATTGTCTCTGTTCAGACAGCTACCGCCTGCGGAACACTCGGGCGAACCCGCAAGAGAAACCGCCATGACCGCACAGACCTTCTTCGACGCCAACCTGTTGCTCGCCTGGTCGGCCTATTTCGTAGGAACGGCCAGCCCCGGGCCGAGCAATCTGGCGATCATGTCCATCGCGAGCACTTCCGGCAGGCGCGCAGCGCTGGCGTTCGCGGCGGGCGTCATGTCCGGCTCGTTGACGTGGGCGGTGCTCGCCGCGCTCGGGCTGTCGGCCGCGCTCGCCGCCTATTCCGGCTTCCTTATCGCACTGAAGATGTGCGGCGGGGCGTATCTGCTGTGGCTCGCGGCGAAGTCGGCTCGCGCGGCGTGGCGTCCGCCCCTGCGCGACGCTTCGCGACATGCTTCGGCACCCGACGCGCGACGGCTCTATGCGCGCGGCGCGCTGTTGCATCTCACGAACCCGAAAGCCATTCTCGTGTGGATGTCCGTCGCCGCGCTCGGCTCATCCACCGCAATGCCGCCAATGCACACGCTGACTGTGGTCGCAGGGTGCCTGTGCATCGGCATGAGCGTCTTCGGCGGCTATGCGGTCTTGTTCTCGATGCCAGCGCCGCGCCGCCTGTACGCGCGCATGCAGCGCTATCTCGATGCGTGCCTCGCGTTGGTCTTCGGCGCAGCGGGTATCCGCTTGCTGATGTCGCGCGTCTGAACTACCGCGGCCTCACGCGCCCCTGTTCCAGCGATCCAGCCGCTTGCGCGTGACGAGCGCAATGCGGTTCGATGCAAGCGCCGCCAGATTGACGAGGCGCCGCTTCTGCGTGGCATCCATGACGCGCGGCTGCCGGTCGATGGCGCATAGCGCGCCGAGCGCGTTCCCCTCCGCGTCGCGCAACGGTGCGCCGGCGTAGAAGCGAATGCGCGGCTCGTCGGTGACGAGCGGATTCGCTTCGAAGCGCGGATCGGCCGTCGCGTCTTCCACCACGAACGCATCGTTCTGCATGACCGTGAAGTTGCAGAACGCCCACGAGCGCGGCGTCTCATGCGCATTGAGCCCCCAGCGCGCCTTGAACCATTGGCGGTCCGGCGTGAGCAGCGTGATGAGGCTGATCGGCACGCGCAGCGTCTCCGCCGTGAGTTGCACGACCTCGTCGAACTCCGAGTCGCTCGCCGAATCGACGAGTCCCGTGCGCTCGACCGCCCGCAGGCGCGCGGCTTCGTTCGCCGCGACCGGATACGGCAACGCGTCCTGTTCGCGCGAAGGCGCGAGCGACAGACACGCAACGAGCGCAGCGGCGAATGCGCGCTTGTCAGCGGGCGCCGGCAGCAACGCAATGCGCGACAGGCCGCCCAGGTCCGCTTCGAGTTGCGCGGCGGGCATGTCGGTGACGAGAAGCATGCGCATATGCGCCAGATCGCGCGAATGCAGCAGCCGCCGGCACATCGACAGGCGCTCCCAGTCCCCGCGCATCAGTTCGACCGCGATCACGGCGGGCATGGCGATGCCCGCGTCGAGCATCGCGTTCAGCGGGTCGCTTTGGCCGATGGCGCGCAGCCCCGCCGCCGCGGCCGCTTGCATGTACGACGGCAACGCGGCTTCCGACGCGACGACGAGCGCCACGGCGCTTTCCGTTTGGTTCGATGCCGGCCGCCGGTTGCCGAGTTGCTCGCGCAACGCGTCGACTGCGCTCGCGCGCACGCGTCGATGTCCGCCCGGCGTTTTCCACGATTCGATTTGCCCCTGCTCGATCCACGTTTGCGCTGTCTTCACCGAAACGCCGAGCCGAGCCGCGACGTCGCGCGTGGTGAGAATGGGATCGTCTTCCTTTGTCATGCGGTCCTTACGGTAAAGCGCGAACGAGGCGCAAACGATAGCTACCTTCAGATGAAAGCACAATCGCCGAAATTGATAGAAATGGAAGTTTTCGCTTGCGCGATTTGTCGGTTAAATCTACGCTTAATACGCCATTTCGCTGTCTTTTTCGGTCTTCGGTCGCAATTACCACGCCTTTCCTCTCCACATGGTAATTATGGCTGGCATCGTTGGCTTTGACAAGACGTCGACAATTGGTAAAAACGGAAGTCTCTATAAACGACGTAGGCGCACAACGCCTGCGGCGCCGAAGACCACGGCGAACACACAAAACACGCTATGAACCTCAAAACCATGTCGGTCAAGGCAAAACTGGCCTTGTCATTCTCGCTGCTAACGGCTGTCGTTCTGATCGTATCAGCGGTCTCCATCACCGCGCTCGGCGACGCCAATCAACGCTTCTTCGGCTTTGTCGAAGGCATCAACACCCGGGCGGCGCTGGGCGAACAGGTGCGTCAGGCAGTGGACCGGCGCGCGATCGCCGCGCGCAACATGGCGCTGGTCACGACGCCTGCCGATTTCGAGCTGGAAAAGGCCGCCGAAGCGCAGGCGCAAGCCGATGTCTCTCAACGCCTCGCCAAACTCGACGCGATGATCGCGTCGGCGACCGACACGACCGAGAAGGCGCGCTCGCTCGTCGCCGAGATCAATCGCATTGAAGCGCTGTATGCGCCGGTCGCCCAGGCGATCGTCAACCTCGCGACCGAGCACCGTCAAGAGGAAGCCGTGCGCAAGATCAACGAAGACTGCCGCCCGTTGCTGGCCGCGCTCGTGAACGCCACCAACGCCTATTCCGCTTACACGCACGAGCGCGCCGAGACGCTCGTGGCCGAAGCTCACGAGCACTTCGCGACGCAGCGGGCCATCCTCATCGCCATTTGCCTCGCGGCGGTAGCGGCTGCGGTGGCAGCAGGCGTCATCATCACGCGCGGTCTGACGCGCGCGCTCGGCACGGAGCCGGCGACGCTCAAGGAAATCACGCAGCGCGTGGCGTCGGGCGATCTCAGCCCCGTCGCGATGACTCGCGCGGTACCGGCGGGCAGCGTCCTTTCGTCGATGGACGCGATGCAGAAGAGCCTCGTCACGTTGATTGCCGAAGTGCGCACGGCGGCCGACAGCATCGCGACCGGCTCCATGCAGATCGCCTCGGGCAATGCCGACTTGTCGGCGCGCACAGAGGAGCAGGCGTCGTCGCTGCAGGAGACGGCGGCCAGCATGGAAGAGCTGACCTCGACGGTCCGCCAGAACGCCGACAACGCGCAGCAGGCGAGCACGCTGTCGAGCAACGCGTCGCATGTCGCGCAACAAGGCAATGCCGTGGTGACGCGCGTCGTCGAAACCATGACGGCGATCAGCGAGAGCTCGACGAAGATCGCGGACATCATCGGCATCATCGAAGGCATTGCGTTCCAGACCAACATTCTTGCGCTGAACGCGGCAGTCGAAGCCGCGCGCGCGGGCGAACAGGGGCGCGGCTTTGCAGTGGTGGCGTCGGAAGTGCGTTCGCTCGCGCAACGCTCGTCGCATGCGGCGAAGGAGATCAAGGAACTGATCGGCGCGTCGGTGGCGAAGGTGGAAGCGGGCTTCGCGCTGGCGCAGGACGCAGGCACGACGATGAGCGACGTGATGACCGCGGTGCGCCGCGTGTCGGACATCATGGACGAGATCGCGGCGGCGACGGGCGAACAGAGCCGCGGCATCGAGCAGGTCAATCAGGCGATCTCGCAGATGGACCGCGTCACGCAGCAGAACGCCGCGCTCGTCGAGCAGGCGGCTGCGGCATCGCAGGCGCTGGATCATCAGGGGCGTCATCTTTCGCAGACGGTGTCGCAATTCCGCATCGAACACGCTGCGGCATGACCAACGCGCGGCGCGCGAAGACAGCCACTGAGAGGAAGTCGTGCACCATGAGATGAAGACGTTGCCCGGCGTCGCCACCGCGCAGTTCCGGTCGTTTGCAGCGAAGATTCCGCCGTTCTATGCATCGCTCGTCGTCACGATGCTGTCGGTGATGGTCGTGTTCGGTCAGCGCGCGCCCGCGTGGCTTGTGCTCGGCATGCCGTCGATCTTCATCGTGCTGCTCGTCTGGCGCGGCTGGTGGTGGGTCGTGCATCGCCATGACGACGTGACCGACGCCGAAGCGAGCCGCCATCTCGCCCGCGCGACGACCGTGCTGATCGTGAGCGCCCTCTTCGCAATGGGCGTGGACGTGATGCTGTTCGAATACGCCGACGTTCACGCGAAGTACTTCATCCTGATGCAGATCGTGGCATCGACGATGGCGGGTTTCTTCTGTCTGATGCATCTGCGCGCGGCGGCGGCGCTCGTCGCCTTCGCGATGATGCTGCCGTTCCTCGGCTTCATGCTGAGCATGGGCGATATCGGCGCGACGGCATCGGCGGTCGACATCGCGATCACCGTCGCGCTGATGAGCTATGTCATGTTCGGCTATCAGCGCGACTTCGCGAGCCTGATTCGTTCGGAGGCCGAAACAGCGGCATTGAGCAAGGAGAACGTGCGGCTCGCGAACCTCGACATGCTCACGGGTCTGCCTAACCGCCGGCAGTTCTTCGAGGAGTTGCAGTCGTCCATTGCGAATGCCGCCGCGACGAAGCGCACGGTGGCGGTGGGCGTCGTGGATCTCGACGGCTTCAAGCCCGTCAACGACACGCACGGGCACCGCGTCGGCGACCACGTGCTCGCGCAAATCGCGCGGCGCATCGAACGCATGACGACGGACGCCGCGTTGCTGGCGCGCGTGGGCGGCGACGAGTTCGCATTCATCGTCGTGGATGCGGACGAAGCCTCGCTGCAGGCATCCGCCGATGCGATCATTCAGGCGGTGAGCAGGCCCATCGCGGTCGGCAGCCTCGTGACATCGGTCGGATGCTCGATCGGCTTCGCGATGTATCCGCGCGCGGCAGCGACGGCCGATCTGCTCTACGAACGCGCCGACTACGCGCTCTATCATGCGAAGCGTTCGGGCCGTTCGCGCTCGGTCATGTTCTCGCTGGAACACGAGCAACTGTTGAAAGAGCAAGGCGCGGTCGAGCAGGCGTTGCGCAGCGCGAATCTTGCCGACGAGTTCTATCCGGTGTTTCAGCCTATCGTCGATGCATCGACGAACCGCACGCTCGCGCTCGAAAGCCTCGCGCGTTGGCAGAGTCCCGTGCTGGGCGCGGTGCCGCCGGGCACGTTCATTTCGGTGGCGGAGCAGGCGGGCATCATCGCGGATCTCACGCCCATTCTGTTGCAGAAGTCGCTTGCCGCAGCCGAGCTTTGGCCGGAAGACGTGGACCTTTCCTTCAACGTCTCGCCGTACGATATCGCGAGCGAAGCGCGTACGCGCCGGCTCATCGAGATCATTCAGGCAAGCCGCGTGTCGCCGCAACGCATCGCGATCGAGCTGACGGAAACCGCGCTAATGCACAGCTTCGCGCAGACGAACGCGAACATGGCGCTGCTTCAGAAGGTCGGCGTGCGCATTTCGCTCGACGACTTCGGCACCGGCTATTCGAGCCTCAGCTATGTGCACGCATTGCCCATCAACAAGCTGAAGATCGACAAGAGCTTTATCAGCGATATCGGGGCGAATCCGCGAAGCAGAAACATCGTGCGATCGCTCATCACGTTGTGTCACGACCTCGGCGTGACATGCATCATCGAAGGCGTCGAGACGACGGACCAGTTGCGGATCGTGCGCGAACTGGGCGGCGCGGCCATTCAGGGCTATTACTTCGCCAGGCCGATGCCGGCGGCCAGCGTGGATGCGTATTTGCGCGATTGCACCGCCGTTTGATGTGGTGGTGGCGCGCCAAGCACGCCGGACGCCTCTCCTTCTCTCTTTCGGTACGACGGTTGCTCACGTTAAGTGGACGAACGATCGACAGGAGGTACCGCGATGCTCAGTCAAGAGACGAAGGACATCGTCAAGGCGACCGCGCCTGTGCTCGCCGAGCACGGACTGCCCATCATCAAACGCTTCTATATCCGGCTATTCGAAGCGCACCCGGAACTGAAGAACGTTTTCAACATGGCGCACCAGGAGCAAGGCGAGCAGCAGACGGCGCTGGCGCGCGCCGTGTATGCGTATGCGGAGAACATCGAGAATCCTGAAAGCCTCGCGGCCGTGCTTCGCAACATATCGAACAAGCATGCGAGCCTCGACGTGCGGCCCGAGCACTATCCGATCGTCGGCGAACATCTGTTCGGCGCGATCAAGGACGTGTTGGGCGATGCGGCGACCGACGAGATCATCGGCGCGTGGGCACAGGCTTATCAGAACCTTGCCGATGTGCTGATCGCCATGGAGAAGGCGCTGCGCGAAAAGTCGTCCGAGGCCGCGGGCGGCTGGACAGGCTGGCGGCCGTTCATCGTGAAAGAGAAGCGCCCCGACAGCAGCGTGATTACTTCATTCGTTCTCGAACCCGCCGACGGTCAGCCCGTCATGAACTTCGAGCCGGGGCAGTATGTCAGCGTCGCGGTTGACGTGCCCGCGCTCAAGCTGCGTCAGATACGCCAGTACAGTCTCTCCGACATGCCGAACGGGCGGACGTATCGCATTTCCGTGAAGCGCGAAGACGGCGACGCCGCGCGGCCACCGGGCTATGTGTCGTCGCTGCTGGATCGTCATGTGGAAGTGGGCGACGAGATCTTGATCGCCGCGCCATACGGCACGTTCCATATCGACGTCGATGCAACGACGCCGATCGTGCTGATCAGCGGCGGCGTAGGTCTCACTCCGATGGTCAGCATGCTCAAGCGGGCGATTCAAAACCCGCACAGGCAAGTGGTATTCGTTCACGGCGCGCGCAATAGCGCGGTGCATGCCATGCGCGACCGGCTGAAGCAAACGGCTGCCACTCAGCCGAACTTCAAGGCATTGATCTATTACGACGACCCCTTGCCTACCGATGTCGAAGGCGAAGACTATGACCGCCGCGGATTCATCGACCTAAACGGCCTGAAGGACGAGATCCTGCTTTCCGAAGCCGATTACTACATCTGCGGCCCGATTCCGTTCATGCGCTTGCAGCACGACGCGCTGCGCAGGCTAGGCATCGACGAGGCGCGAATCCATTATGAGGTCTTCGGCCCCGATCTCTTTGCGGAGTGACGCACGGCGCGCGCGCCGTGCGCTTCGTTGATGCGCTTCGTTGATGCGCTTCGTTGATGCGCTTCGTTGATGCGCTTCGTTGATGCGCTTCAACGCACGAGGCAAGGCCGCTTGTTGTCGAACTTCCAGTTCGGGATGAGATATTGCATGGCGATGCCATCATCGCGCGCGCCGAGGCCGTGCTGCTGATACAGCGTGTGGGCCTTCTCGATCTCGTCCATATCCAGTTCGACGCCGAGGCCCGGCGTGCTCGGCACCTTCACCTTGCCGCCGACGATTTGCAGCGGATCGCGCGTCAGACGCTGGCCGTCCTGCCAGATCCAGTGCGTGTCGATCGCCGTGATCTTGCCCGGCGCGGCGGCCGCGACGTGCGTGAACATCGCGAGGGACACGTCGAAGTGATTGTTCGAATGCGAGCCCCATGTCAGGCCCCAGTCGTTGCACATCTGCGCCACGCGCACGGAGCCTTGCATCGTCCAGAAGTGCGGATCGGCTAGCGGAATATCCACCGACTGCAATTGAATGGCGTGGCCCATCTGACGCCAGTCCGTCGCGATCATGTTCGTCGCAGTCGGCAGGCCCGTCGCGCGGCGGAACTCGGCCATCACTTCGCGGCCCGAATAGCCGTTCTCCGCGCCGCACGGGTCTTCCGCGTAGGCCAGCACGTCGTGCTGATCGCGGCACAGGCGAATGGCTTCCGCGAGCGACCACGCGCCGTTCGGATCGAGCGTCACGCGCGCATCCGGGAAACGTTCGGCGAGCGCCGTCACGGCCTCGATCTCCGCATCGCCGGCGAGCACGCCGCCTTTCAGCTTGAAGTCGTTGAAACCGTAACGCGCCTGCGCCGCTTCCGCGAGCCGCACCACCGCTTCCGGCGTCAGCGCGACTTCGGTGCGCAGGCGCTCCCAGTCGTCCTTGCCGTCCTCGCCGGATGCGTAAGGCAGATCGGTGCGATTGCGATCGCCGATATAGAACAGATAGCCGAGCATCTCCACTTCGTCGCGTTGCTGGCCTTCGCCGAGCAGCGCCGCGACCGGCACGCCGAGATGCTGGCCGAGCAGATCGAGCAATGCCGCTTCCAGCGCGGTGACGGCGTGGATGGTCGTGCGCAGATCGAAGGTTTGCAGGCCGCGACCGCCCGCATCGCGGTCGGCGAACTGCGTGCGCACGCGATTGAGCACTGCCTGCATGTTGCCGATGGACTGGCCCACGACAAGCGCACGCGCGTCGTCGATGGTCTTGCGGATGTTCTCGCCGCCCGGCACTTCGCCCACGCCCGTATTGCCCGCGCTGTCCGTGAGAATCACGATATTGCGTGTGAAGAACGGCGCATGCGCGCCCGACAGGTTCATCAGCATGCTGTCGCGCCCCGCAACGGGAATCACGCGCAATTCGGTAACGGTGGGCGTCGCGTTGACGCGAGTCGAAGTCATGGACATATGCGAAATACCATCGGTTGATTTGAACAATGCGCGCGTCGTGTGAATCCGACGGCGGCTTGCTTCGGTTTCCTAACTTTATGCTTATTCCATGCGTTCATTCGGTCAGCTGGAAGCGTTCGATCTTGCCGACGACGAACACGTAGCAGACGATCGCAATCAACGCATTCGCGCTCACGAAGACGAGCGCCGCCGCGAACGAGCCGGTTCCCTGCACGAGATAGCCGATGACGATAGGCGTCGTGATGCCCGCCGTATTGCCGAAGGTGTTGAAGAGCGCCGCGCACAGGCCGCTCGCCTGCTTCGGCGCGGTGTCGGATACGACGGCCCAGCCGAGCGCGCCGATGCCCTTGCCGAAAAACGCCGCCGCCATGATGCCGATCACGAGCCACTGATTATCGACGTAGTTGCACGCGATCATGCAGGTCGAGAGCAGCAGGCCGACGACGATCGGCACCTTGCGCGCGGTGCTCGTCGAGAAGCCGTGCTTCATCAGCCGGTCCGACACCACGCCGCCCAGCAGACCGCCGAGAAAACCGGCGATGGCCGGAATGGATGCGACCACGCCCGCCTTCAGGATCGACATATGCCGTTCCTGCACGAGATAGATCGGGAACCAGGTCAGGAAGAAATACGTGAGCGTCGTGATGCAGTACTGCGCGATGAATACGCCGAGCATCATGCGGCTCTTGAGCAACTGCGCGAGCGCATGACGGCCATGCGTGCTGCCGTTCTGCGTATGCGTATGGCTTTGCGCGGCGCGACGTTCCTTCGCCACTTGCCGGTCTTCGAGGTCGACCATTGCGCCGTTGTCGGCGATGTAGCGAATCTCGGCCTCGTTCGCGAGCGGATGCTGACGCGGCGCGTAGATGGTCTTCAACCACAGGCCGGCGACGAGCATGCCCAGCGCGCCCATCGCATAGAAGACATGCGGCCAGCCGTAAGCGTGCGTGATCCAGCCCATGATGGGCGAGAAGAGCACGGTCGCGAAGTACTGAGCCGAATTGAACATGGCCGATGCCGTGCCGCGCTCGGCCGTCGGGAACCACGTCGCCGTCAGGCGCGCGTTGCCCGGAAACGCGGGCGCTTCCGCCGCGCCGACGAGAAAGCGCATCAGGAAAAGCGTGGCGAACGCGACGCCGACCGGCAAGGCGGCCACGAACCCCTGCACCGCGGTGAGCAACGACCAGAAGAAGATGCTGAATGCGTAGACGCGCTTGGACCCGAAGCGGTCCAGCAGCCAGCCGCTCGGAATCTGCGCGATCACATAGGCCCACGCGAACGACGAAAAGATATAGCCCATCTCGACCGTCGAGATGTGCAGCGCTTTCTGAATGGACGAACCCGTGATGGAGATGGTCGCGCGGTCCGCGTAGTTGATCGTCGTGACGAGAAAGAGCATGAAGACGATCAGGAACCGCGCCTTGCTGCGTCCCGCGTAGCTCGAAGTCTGACTGTCCGCGCTGGCCGGTCGTTCGCCCAGTTGGTCCGCGGCTATCGAAGTCGCAGTCCGTTGTATGCCTCGCTCCATCGTCGTCTCCGGCTAAGTTGTGCGATGTCTCATCGTTAGCGAAGCATATGTTAGCGCAAACATCGCCGAAATCCGGGTTTTCCCGCTGCGCAGACATACGACGTCTTATTTCGACGATCGTTCGGACGTGAGTCTCCGAGGCTACAATCGAGCGAAACTAGGGGACTCGAATGGAAGAGAGTTACGCGCCGGCGAAGCTCGGTTCGACAGAAGCCAACGACAGCGTGACGCTGGAAGACGTCGCGCGTCTGGCGGGCGTCACCGCAATGACCGTCTCGCGCACGCTCAAGCGCCCCGAACTCGTTCGCGAGGAAACGCGCCAGCGCGTGATGGATGCCGTGCGCGCCACCGGCTACGTGCCGAACCTGCTGGCGGGCGCGCTTGCGACTAACAAGAGCCATCTGATCGCCCTCTTGCTGCCGACCATCGCCACGTCGATTTTCACGGACATGGTTCAGAGCCTGATGGCGACGCTCGCGCCTGCCGGCTATCAAACGTTGCTCGGCCTGACCGACTATCTTCCGGAGCGCGAGGAGCAGCTTGTCGAAACGCTGCTCGGGCGACGGCCCGACGCCATCGTCCTGACGGGCACCGAGCATTCGCCGCTCACGCGGGAACGGCTGCGGAGGACGAAGGTGCCGATCATCGAGATATGGGACCTGACCGACGACCCTATCGACATGCTGATCGGCTTCTCGCACGAGGCAGTCGGCGTCGAAGTCGCGCGCCATCTGCTCGCGAAGGGCTATCGGCGGTTCGCGGTCTTGTCGGCCGACGACCCGCGCGGCGTGCGGCGAAGCATGAGCCTGATCGATGAACTGAAGCGCCACGGAACCAGCGACGTACCCATAGAAGTGCTGCCCGCTCCGGCCACGCTCCAGACCGGGCGCGAAGGGTTCGCTCGACTGCTGGACCGCGGCTTGCCTGACGTCATCGTGTGCAGCACGGACACGCTCGCGCAGGGGATTCTCGCCGAGGCAGCGAAGCGCGGCATCGCCATTCCTCGCGACGTAGCCGTGATGGGCTTCGGCGATCTGAGCACCGCGGCGCATGTCCATCCTTCGCTGTCGACGGTGCGCATCGACGGCGCGTCGATCGGCAGACTGGCGGCCGACGCGCTCGTGAACAGGCTGGACGGAAGGCACCCCGCGCAACCGGCACTGAGGGTCGACACGGGGTTTGCGATCATCGACCGCGAGAGCGCTTGACGTTCGGGCCGCAAGCACTCATTGGCGAACCGGCAGCGTCACGCCTCGACCGATGCGCGGCTTCGCTGGACGATCTGATTGTCCTTGCCCTGGACCAGCGGCGTCAGCCTGAAATCGAACTCGATTTCCTTATAGTCGTCGGCTTTCAGGCCCAGCGCTTTGCCGCCCGTTTTTTCGACGACATGCGGGATCAGGTCTTCTCGCGTGGCATAAGCGAAGTCGTCCCATATCAACGGATCGCCTTCGATATTGATCTGAGTCGTCAGCTTGCGGCAGTTGTCCGCAGTCACGAAGAAGTGAACATGCGCGGGGCGATTGCCATGCCGGCCGAGCGCGTTGAGCAAATGCTGCGTCGAACCTTGCGGCGGGCAGCCATAACCCACTGGCATCAGCGTGCGGAATTCGTACTTGCCCTCGCTATCCGTCTTCACCGCGCCACGCAGATTGAAGTCGCTCTGTGCGCCAGTCGGATCGAAGTGCGAATAGAAGCCCTTCGAATTGGCATGCCAGCATTCGACGAGAGCGTTCGCGAGCGGCTTGCCATCCGGTCCCGTGACCGTGCCGCGAATGACGAGCGGACCCGCGTTCTCATCCGCGTCGAGGTCGATCTTCGCCACGCCATCGCGCACCGGCGCGCCGGCCACATACAGCGGGCCTTCGATGGTGCGCGGCGTGCCGCCGTTCAGCTCCGCCTCGCGGTCTTCGGCATCCATGCGAATGTCGAGGTACTTCTCGAGTCCGAGGCCCGCCGCCAGCAAAGCCGCTTCGCCGTCCTGGCCGAGCTTGTTCAGATAATTGACGCCGGCCCAGATCTCATCGGGCGTCATGTCGAGATCGTCGATCGCCTTGAATAAATCACTCAGCAAGCGATGCGTGATTTGCTTTGCACGCGCATTGCCGCCATCGCCCGCGAGATTCGCCGCCGCCTTCAGCAAGCCTTGCACTTCCTCGCTCTGAAATACCTTGACGCTCATGATTCATGTCTCCGTTCGTATGGGAATTTGAATTTGGCTTTGATGCTCAAGCGTCGTCGTCTCTCACGGACGACGGATGGCGACACAACGGCGTCACCGAAATCTTCATGTAGGGGAAGAGCGGCAATGCAGTGAGAATGTCGTGCAGCTCGGCATTGCTTTCGACATCGAAGATGCTGAAATTGGCGTACTCTCCGGCAAGACGCCAGATGTGGCGCCACTTGCCGCTGCGCTGAAGCCCCTGCGAATAGGCCTTTTCTCGCGCCTTGATCTCGTCGGCGACATGAGCGGGCATGTCAGCCGGAATATTCACATCCATTCGAACGTGGAACAGCATCGCTCTTGTCCTCTCAACGGGTGACTTTCATGAGGCCATCGCGCGTGAAGCGCTCGACCACTGCTTCGTTCAGTTCAATGCCGAGGCCCGGGCCGTCGGGTACGGTCAGTTCGAAATCGCGGTATTCCAGCGGTTTCGTCGAGATTTCCTCGGTCATGAGCAAGGGGCCGAATAGCTCGGTGCCCCACTGCAAGTTTGCAAAGGTCGAGAACACCTGCGCCGATGCGACCGTGCTGAAGGCGCCTTCGAGCATCGTGCCGCCATACAGTTCGATGCCGGCGGCATCGGCAATAGCGGCCACGCGCTGCGCCGCGAAGAGGCCGCCGCTCTGCTCTATCTTGATGGCGAATACGTCAGCGCCATCGTTCTTCGCAATCTCGAACGCGCTGTCCGGGCCTTGAAGTATTTCATCGGCCATCAATGCAACCGAAAAGCGGCGCGTGAGGCGTGCCATCGCGGCGGGCGATGCAACGGGTTGCTCGACGAGCTCGCAGCCTGCATCGGCGAGCGCGGGAATGGCGCGCGCCGCCTGCGTCTCGCTCCACGCCATGTTGACATCGACGCGCACGGCCGCGGCATCGCCCAGTTCGCGCTTGATGGCCGCGACGTGCGCGATGTCGTCCTCGATCGCCTTGGCGCCGATCTTCAGCTTGAAGATATTGTGGCGTCGCGTTTCGAGCATCGTGTGGGCTTCCGCGATATCGCGCGCCGTATCGCCCGAAGCCAGCGTCCATGCGACCGGCAGACGATCACGGCGGCGGCCGCCGAGCAGTTCGCTCACCGGCACGCCGAGGCGCTTGCCGTGCGCATCCAGCAACGCCGTTTCCAGCGCGCTCTTGGCGAAGTGATTCAGCTTCACGAGCTTGCCGAGATGCGCCATCAATGCCTGTATGCGCGTCGCGTCGCGGCCGATAGCAGCCGGTGCCAGATAAGCATCGACTGCCAGTTTCATGGACTCGGGACTCTCCGGGCCATAGGCCATGCCCGCGATGGTCGCGCCTTCGCCGATGCCGACAACGCCATCGCTGCAAAACACCTTGACGAGCATCAGCGTCTGCCCGTGCATCGTGGCGACGGAGAGCTTGTGCGGGCGTATCGTCGGTAAGTCGACGAGGCGCGTTTCTATGCGCTCGATGTTAGTGGTACGAATCATTTTGTGATCTCTGTTCATGCATTGAGCAACGCACGCAGTGAAACAGCGGTGTCGCGCAGGGCTGCGATGTCGAGCCGCGTGCCTGCCGCGAGCAGCCGCTTGCACGCGCCCATGTCACGGCCCGCATTGACGGCAGCGACGGCGGCAAGCGCGCCCGCCTCATTCAGCGCAAGCACGCAGAACGAACCCGCCGACGGATCGCCGCGCAGAATCATCGTATGAGTCGCATCGAAGATGCCGAGCGTTTGCACGTTGCAGTCGTACTGATCCGACCACAGCCACGGCGTTTCCGCGTAGCGCTCCTCTGCGCCGAGCATGTTGGCCGCCGCGATGGCGGGCTGATTCTCTGCGACCTGCCACGATTCGACGCGCACGTGCCGCTTCAATAGCGGATTGAAATGCATCGTGACCTCGCCCGCCGCGAAGATCGAAGGATCATCGGTCCGGCATTGCTCGTCCACGACGATACCGTTGTTCACCGCGAGCCCCGCCGCTTGCGCGAGTTCCACGTTCGGCACCACGCCGATACCCACCACGACGATATCTGCATCGATATCGCCGCGATCGGTCTCGACGATTGCATGCTCTGCGCCGCGCCTTACGGCCAGAGGCTTCGTGCGCAGCCGCATGTCCACGCCTTTCGCGCGATGCAGCGCATGCAGGAAGTCGGCCACTTCGCGCGGCATCGAGCGCATCAGCAAGCGCTCCGCAGGTTCGACGAGCGTGACCGCGCAACCGGTCTTGATCGCAGAAGCCGCGACTTCGAGTCCGATAAAGCCGCCGCCGAGCACCGCCACGCGTGTGCCCGGTTGCAACGCCGCCCGCAACGCGCGCGCATCATCGACGGTGCGAACATAGTGCAGCTTGACGCCCTCATCGACATGACCGGGAAACGGCCGCACGCGCGAGCCCGTCGCCAGCAGCAAGCGCTCGTATTCGATGCGCGCGCCATCGCTTAGGGCGACGCATTGGGCCTCACGATCGATCGCCTCCACGCGCATGCCGAGCCGCATATCGACGCGTTGTGCGTCGTACCATGCGGCATCGCGAATGAAAATGCGGCGCTCGCCTTCTTCCGACAGCAGCGCGGCTTTCGAGAGTTCGGGGCGGTCGTAGGGCAAGGCACGCTCATCGCCGATCATCACGATGTGCGCATCCGCATCGCGCGCTCGCAGCGTTTCGGCCGCACGGCGCGCGGCGTGTCCGCCGCCGACGATCACATAAGGCTTACTCGACATGTATCTCGACCTGTCCATCGACGATGCGAATCGGATAGCTGCGCACGGCTTCGGTGACCGGCGCGCAACGCGGCGCGCCGCTGCGGATATCGAATAGCCCTTGATGCAGCGGACATTCCACGCACCCATCTTCGACGAAGCCTTCCGACAGCCGCGCGTGACCATGCGTGCAGAGGTCGTGCAGCGCGAAGACTTCATCGCCGATGCGGAAGACGGCCACCGGCTTGTCGTTCGCGACGACCGCCGCGGGCTCGCCCTCGGTGAAGTCGTCGAGCTTGCCGATGGCGTGCCATGCATTCGTCAGTTGTTCCATGTTGCGCTCCTCAAATCGGCGTGGCGAGCAGCGTCTGCACGCGCGACGTGTCGTAGATCACGCGCTTGGCCCGATAGCGCAGGCCATCCGCCGTGCGCACGACCTTGTCGAAATACCGGCCCGCCTGATAGACGTTCGACTCGCCATTGCTGCGCGTCTGGATCACCACGTAGTTGCTTTCCGTTTCGATCACGCCGTCTTCGTCGCGCGTGACGGTAAGCCCGGACGTCATATGCCGGTAGCTATGCTCCTCGTAGATATTCGCGTGACGCAGCGACACCACGCGGTCGCGCAGCATCCTCTGATTCGTGCAGTGGATGATGCCAACCGGCAAGCCCATGTCCGCGTTCTCTTTCGGCACGATCTCGTAGAGACAGTCCTCGGTAAAGAGCGTCGGCCACGCTTCGAGCCTGTCGTTATCGAGCGCGTTGATGTATTGGTCCTGCAACATGTGCAGTTCGAACCACAGCTTCATCTGTTCCATGCGTCGCCTCGCCGCTCAATAGCCCATGAGTTTCTGATAACCGACCCAGAACTTGCGGATCAGACTTTCGGTAATGACCGTGTCCTGCTGATCGGGATTGCCGCGCGACATCTCGATGACCGACGTCGCATCCGCATCGCGCACGGTGCCGCGCTGCACGAGCTCGGTGGCTTCGGTGTCTTCCATCGAGATATAGCCGGCGGGCCCCACGAGATTGGCCTGCTTGATACGCAGCGCACGCAGCTCGGGCGTGTCGTCCGCATAGCCGAAGAAGTGGAAGATCAGCTCGAAGCTGTTCGGCCCTTTCGGCAGCAACTGACGCGCGACCAGCGTGTTGTGAATCTGCTGGATGACGAGTTGCGGGAAGATCGGCTGAATGTGGTTCGTCGTGTCTTCTTCGTATTCGGAGACGAGGCCGAGAATGGAGTCGTCTTCTAGCGCGAAGCCCTCATCGAACGAGCGGATGTTCTGCTGCTTGTATGCCGACGACGTGTCCTCGCCGGTCTTCGTCACGGTGATGATGCTATGCAGACCATGCGTCGCGTCCGGGATCGAACGCGCCTTCATGCCGACGCGAAAGATGTTGAACGTGGTGTGAAACAGATGCAGCATGCTTGCGTGATACGGGTCCTTCACGTTCTCGAAGTACAGCTTCCAGTTCGACTTCGAATACTGACGCGTGCAACCGAGATACTCGATCGGCTTGTGAAAGATGCGGTCGATCCACGGGCGCATCTCTGCGCCGAGATAGTCGGGCAGCGGCGCGACGTCGTCGCTGAACGAGGCGAACACAAGGCCCTTGTAGCTATCGACGCGCAGTTTGCGCAGGCTGTGGTTCTTCGGGTCGAAGTCGGCGGGCATGCCCGTCATGCCCTTCTGGCCGCGCCTGAACGGCACGCCGAGCAAGTTGCCGCTGTTGTCGAAGCTCCACTGGTGATAGACGCAGGTGTGCGATGTCGCGTTGCCGCGCGCTTTGCGGCACACGGATGCGCCGCGATGCGCGCAGCGGTTGACCCATGCGGCGAGCCCGCCGTCTTCGAGCCGTGTCACGACGACGGGCGTATCGCCCACGAACGTGCTCTTGTAATCGCCTGCATTTGGGATTTCGGCTTCCAGCGCCACGAAGTTCCAGGTCGGACCGCGAAAGATGCGTTCCTGCTCGCGGTCGTACACCGCTTGAGAACTGAAGACCTTGTAAGGCACGCGCGAGCCGTCGTCGCGCGGAAAGTGAACATGGTCCGATTCGGTCGGACCTTGAGGGCGAAATACCAGTTCAGCCGTTTCCACGGATGTTCTCCTGTGCGGGGGCGCCGTAATCGATGCGTCACGGTGTCAGCGCATTTTTGGAGAGACAAAATGGCGGGTCTATCCACCAAAAGCGCCGCTCTTTCACGTACTATCCAAAAACGGCGGCTTTATTCATCGGGTCTCGCAGGACGCGAACGGCCCGGTGCGGACCTGCGTTTACCCGTATTCCATGACCCCGACTGTGCTCACGCCCGACGCCTTACGCAGCTATCGGCTCTTCGAATCGAGCGATCTCGACGAGACGCGCGACCTCATCTCGCGCGTGATGCAGCCGCATGTGCTGGTGCCATCGGGGAAGGATCGCGGACCTGCGTACATGGATTTCGTGAAGCTCGGGCGGCTCGGTCTCGGCGCAATATCGTTCGGCGCGTCCATGCGCGTGGACGTCGAATCCGTCGACGGCTACTATCTTCTGATGTTCTGCCTCCGCGGCCATGCGCAGGTGCGCACGCTGAACGCGACGCTCGACGTCGATCATCAGAATGCGGTGCTGTGCGCGCCGGGTCAGCCGTTCGACGCGTGGTTATCGCCCGATTGCGAACAGTTCGTGCTTCGCATGGATGCCGAGGTGTTCGAGAAAGCGAGTCACGATGCCGGCGCGCTGTTGTCGCCGCGCCTGTCCATCGACAGTCCAGCCCTTCGCGGATGGATGCAGCAGTTGCGCGCGCTGACGGGGTCATCGGCGCTGCTCGAGAGCGCCCGCTCGAACGGGCAGATCGCCGGACATATGGAAGCGCTGCTCATCGATCTGCTGACGTGCTCGTTGCCGAGTGCGCCGGTTTCTCCGGTTACGCACCCGGCCCTCGCGCCTGCGTTCGTGAAGCGTGCCGAAGAGTTCGTCCGCGCGCATGCAGGCGAGCCGTTGCAACTGGAAGACATCGCGCGAGCGGCTGGCGTATCGCCGCGCACGTTGCGCGAGCGGTTTCAGATTGCGCGCGGCATGAGCCCGATGCAGTTCGTGCGCAAGGTCCGCATGGAACAGGCGCGCGCTGCACTGCTGGCGGCTGGCCCGCGCGCGCGTATCGCGGATATCGCGCTCGCGTGCGGGTTTCTGCATCTGGGCCGCTTCTCGATTGCGTATGCGGAGGCTTTCGGTGAATCGCCCTCCGAGACGCTGCGCAAGCGCGCTGCACGCTGAAGGGCTGTCATCGCCAGGACGCGACAGTAGGGGGAAAAGCGGCGCGAGATATAGTTAAGGATACCGAACGATCTGCCGCCGCGATCAACGCGACCTCAACTCCGCGGCACCAATCCGAGCGGCTTCGCTTCGCCGGGCGCATCGGACGTCAAAGGCTCCGGGGCTTTTTTCGGCTTCAGTCCTTCGCCGAGCGTGGTGCCGTTCGATTTGCGACGAGCCGCGTGCCGCTCGATCACGCGTTGCAGCAAGCAGAACGCGCACAGCAACGCGCCGATGACAATGCGCGTCCACCACGAACTGAGCGTGCCATCGAACGTAATCAGCGTCTGAATGGTGCCTAGAATGCCGACGCCGAACACCGAGCCGATCACATAACCCACGCCGCCCGTGAGCAGCGTTCCGCCGATCACCGTCGCGGCGATGGCGTCGAGTTCCATGCCCTGCCCTTGCAGCCCGTATCCAGAAAGCACATAGAGCGTGAAGACCACGCCGCCGAGCGCCGAACAGAAGCCGCTCAGCGCATACACGCAGACCTTGGTGCGCGCGACCGGCAAGCCCATCAGCAACGCCGAGCGTTCGTTGCCGCCGACCGCATACACGTTGCGGCCGAAGCGCGTGAAGTGCGCGACGAAGATCGCCACCAGCAGCGTCGCGACAGCGACGAGCGCGCCCGCCGTGACCGACGCCCCGCCGACATCCACATGAAAACCGGAGAGCGCGTGGAAAGTAGGATCGTTGATCGTGATGGATTGCGTCGTGATCAAGAAGCAGGCGCCGCGCGCGAGGAACATGCCCGCCAGTGTCACGATGAACGGCTGCAACTTGAAGAAGTGAATGAGCGCGCCCATGGCGGCGCCGTAGAGCGCGCCCGCCGCGAGCACCAGCGGCACGATCACCCACACCGGCCAATGCAGCTTCTCGGCGAAGACGGCGCACAGAATGGTGGTCAGCGCGACAACCGAGCCCACCGACAGATCGATGCCGCCCGACACGATGACGAAGGTCATGCCGATGGCGACGATCAGCAGGAACGCGTTGTCGATCAAAAGGCCGAGCAAGACTTGCAGTGAGAAGAAGCCGGTGTACATCACCGAACCGAAGCCGAAAAGCGCGGCGAACAGCACGATGGTGATGACGATGGGCAATACGCGCGGGTCCGTCACGCGGTCGAACACATTTCTCATTTCGATGACTCCGCGAGCGGCTGTTTCGATGCGACCGGGAACACGCGCTTCAACTGACGCATGAGCACAGTGCGCGCAGTGGCCGATTGAATGACGCTCACCACCAGCACGACCGCCGCCTTCACGACGAGCGTCGCTTCGGGCGGCACGCCGATGGAATACGTCGTGTAAGTGAGCGTCTGGATGATGAGCGCACCGAGCACGGTGCCGGCGAGACTGAAGCGCCCGCCGAGCAACGACGTGCCGCCGAGCGTGACGGCGAGGATCGCATCGAGTTCGAGCAGCAGGCCGGCGTTGTTACCGTCGGCGCTGCGCACGTTCGAACTGGCGAGCACGCCTGCCATCGCGGCCGCAAGGCCCGAGAACGCATACACGCCGAACACGATCATGCTCGAACGCAAACCGACGAGCCTCGTCGCGACCGGATTGACGCCGATAGCCCGAATGAACAAGCCGAGCGCCGTGCGGTTGACCAGCAGCGCAGTCAGCGCCAGTGCGCCGCACGCGACCCACACGGAACACGGCACGCTCGCGAGATAGCCGCCACCGACGAGCAGATAACCCTTCGCGCCGATGGGGATGATTTGTCCGCCCGTCAGCAACTGCGCGACGCCGCGTCCCGCGACCATCAGAATGAGCGTCGCGATGATCGGCTGCATGCCGATGAACGCCACCAGCAAGCCGTTCCACATGCCGCCGAGCACGCCGACTCCCAGCGCCGCCGCGATGGCGAGCGGCACGCGCGATGGATCATCGGCGAGAATCGTGGCTGCGGTCGCGCCTGCAATGGCGACGATCGCGCCTACGGAGATGTCGATGCCTCTCGTCGCGATCACGAGCGTCATGCCGAGCGACACGAGCACGAGCGGCGCCGCGCGATTCAGAATGTCGATGGGCGCGCCGAACAGATGGTCGTCGAGCATCGTGATGGACAGGAAGTTCGCGTTGTGCGAAAGATCGAGCACGCATAGCGCGATCAGCGTCAGGCACGGCCACACGAGCGGATGTTGAGACATTGCCTTGATCGTGTTCATTCCGAGCCTCCCGCGATGAGCCGGTACACGTCATCTTCGGACGCGGTATGGCCCGCGACTTCGGCGACCTTGCGTCGATCGCGCAGCACCGCGATCCGGTGACTCACGCGCACGACCTCGCTCACTTCCGACGAGATGAAGAGAATGGAAAGGCCCTTCGCGCAGAGCGCGAGCACGCGGTCCATGATTTCGAACTTCGCGGCCACGTCGATGCCGCGCGTCGGCTCGTCGAGAATCAGCATCTTCGGTTCGGTCGCGAGCCAGCGCGCAAGCAGCACCTTCTGTTGATTGCCGCCCGATAACAGGCCGATGGGCTGCTCCGCGTCGCGCGCCTTGATGCCGAACTGCTGGATATAACGGTTGGCGATCTCGCGCTGCTTCGCCTTGCCGATGCAGCGCCACAGTCCGCGCCGCGCCTGCACCGCGAGGATGATGTTCTCGCGTATGGAAAGATCCGCGACGATGCCTTCCTTCTTGCGGTCTTCGGGACAGTAGCCCATGCCGTGACGCACCGCATCGCGCGGCGAATGCAGCTTCACGGTCTTGCCGCCGATACGCGTGGCGCCCGCATCCGAACGTTCCGCGCCGAACAGCAACCGCGCCGTTTCGGTGCGGCCCGAGCCCAGCAGACCGGCGAGGCCTAGTATCTGTCCAGGCTGCACATCGATATCGACGGGATTCATCACGCCTCGCCGGGCCACGCCGCGCATCTCCAGAAACGGCGGCACGCTGCTCTGCTCTGCGGGCGCTTCCGTCGCCGCGCGTTCCAGCCGCTCGGTCATGCGCTCATGGCCGACCATCTTCGAGACGAGCAGTTCGACAGGCAGGTCCTTGGCGAGATATTCGCCTTCGCGCTCGCCGTTGCGCATGACGGTGATGCGGTCGGATATCGCGTAGGTCTGTTCGAGAAAGTGCGTGACGAAGAGGATCGCGAGCCCGGAATCGCGCAGTTTGCGCAGCACGTCGAAGAGCCGCGTGACTTCGCCGTCGTCGAGACTGGATGTGGGTTCGTCGAGAATGAGCACGCGCGCATCGACCGACAGCGCCCGCGCGATCGCCACCATCTGCTGCACGGCGATGGGATACGTATCGAGCGACTTGGTGACGTCCACCGTGACGTTGAGTTCGGCAAGCGCCGCTTGCGCGCGCGCGTGGATCGTTCGCCAGTCGATTGCGCCGCGCCGCTTCGGTTGTCGGCCCGCGAACATGTTCTCGGCCACCGACAAGTTCGGGCACAGATTCACTTCCTGATACAGCGTCTGAATGCCGGCCGCTTCCGCTTCGAGCGGCGCGGTGAAGCGCACCGGTTCGCCGCCGAGCCGGATCTCGCCGGCGTCGGGCTCGTGCACGCCGGTGAGCACGTTGATGAGCGTCGATTTGCCGGCGCCGTTCTGCCCCATGAGCGTGTGCACCTCGCCGGGAAACAAACGGAAGCGCACGTCATGCAACGCGCGCACGCCGGGAAAAGACTTCGACAGGCCGATCGTTTCGAGCACGGGAGCGTCGGTCATGGAGAGCGCCGGCTAGAGGGAAGGATGGTCCATCGCGCGGCCGAACGCCTGCGCGATGGACGCGCACGCATTTAGTACTTGCGCTGCGGAAGAGTCTGCGCGGCCACGCTCATCGGGAAGATGGTTTCTTCCGTCACGATGCGCTTGGGCAATTGCTTGCCCGCGACGATATCCTTCACGGCGGTCATCAACTGCGGCCCGAGCAGCGGACTGCATTCGACGTCCACATTGATCTTGCCGGCGATCATCGCCTCGAAGCCGCCCTTGGTGGCGTCGAACGAAACGACGGTCACGTCCTTGCCGGGCTTCATGCCGGCCTCTTCCATCGCCTGAATCGCGCCGAGCGCCATGTCGTCGTTATGCGCGTAGACCACGTTGATTTGCTTGCCGTAGGTCTTCACGAACGCTTCCATGACCTGCTTGCCGCCCGCGAGCGTGAAGTCGCCGCTTTGCGAAGCGATGACCTTGAACTTCGGGTCGTTCTTGATGACTTCCAGCAGACCCGCGCGCCGGTCATTGGCCGGAGCCGAGCCGACCGTGCCCTGCAATTCCACGATATTGATCGGCCCTTTCTCGTTCTTATAGTGATCTTCCAGCCACTTTCCGCCACGACGACCTTCTTCGAGGAAGTCCGAGCCGATCATCGTCACATAGAGCGACTTGTCTTTCACATCGATATTGCGGTCCGTGAGGATGACCGGGATCTTGGCGTTCTTGGCTTCGACGAGAATGGGCTCCCATCCGGATTCGACGACCGGAGAGAACGCGATGACATCCACTTTCTGGGCGATATACGAGCGGATCGCCTTGATCTGATTTTCCTGCTTCTGCTGGGCATCGGAGAACTTGAGGTTGATGCCCGCGTCCTTGGCGGCCGTTTTCACGGAGACGGTATTGGCGGTCCGCCATGCGCTTTCCGCGCCGACCTGCGCGAAGCCCAGCGTGATCTGCTTGCCCTCGGCGTGTGCGCTCATGCCCGCGGCAAACAACAGGACCGAACCAAGCATTGCGCTCAGCACCGTGCGTCGGGTCTGTTTCATTATCGTCTCCTGATGGATCATTTTTGCCGCGGCTCTAGGTCCGGGGTCCTGGACTCAGGATTGAGTCCTGCGCAAGATTAGTCTGACGACGCATGCGGGTCCAATCACTTATTCGGCCTCGAGGATACCAAGACTGATATCAGGGAAAACACGGTTAATAGGCTTCGTGTATTGCTTATTGATTGCGAAGCTTCTAAGTAAATGCTGGCTTCGTCGGCGAGTTTTATCCCACGTTTTGGAATTCGCTATTTGCCTGCGCCAGTGGCGGGAATGCACGTTAGCACGAGGACGCCGTCGGTCTCGTCGACGGCGCTTACCGACGCCTCGTGAGTCTCTCCGTTTCCGCATGACCATCTGGCGACGAAAGCGGTTTTGCAATGTCGTCTGGTTCGGAGGGGTGCGGGCAATGCGACGGGGTACTGGCATGTTTCCGTCGAGTTGCAGTGCGATGCGAGGTCGGAGGTCGCGTCTAAAGCTCGGAAGGCACAGGTTCCGTTATATGAGCCGGATTCGATTTGTATCGAGGCCGCCGCCGAGGTTGTGCTTGCTGGGAGTAGAACGCCGAGCAAAACGAATGTGCTTTTTACCCGGATCATTAGAGCTCCGGCTAGGCGTGGGTATGTGCTCCCAACTAACTTCTACCTGGTAACTCTAGGTTACGAATGCACACCGTAAAAGGCAACCCGGCGCTTTACGACTGCCGAGGCTGGTTAAGACGCTAAGTTCCGGGACTCGGAACGCAGAGCGGACCATTGAGGTAATCATTGGCAACAACATTTGCGCCGACTGCCTGTTCTCCGCTCGCGCAGCTGATCGAAGCCGCGTCGATCGACGCGACGGACGCTCATGCGTTAAGCGAAGGCAACCGGCCAATCCGCAGCCGGCGCTTCCCCTTTCCGTCAGTCGAGCTGCATGCACGCAGCATGCAGACTATCCAACCGTCGAGCGGCATCCGCGACATACGGATTCGTCTCGTCCCACGCATACCCGGCCAGCACCGCGCTGACCATGCGTCGAATCACAGGCGTCTGATTCGGTGCAAAGATGATGTCCTGCAGCTTGCCGGAATACCAGCGCTCAACGAACGCGCGGAACGTGTCGATGCCACGGCGTAATGGCACGTCGTATTGCGCATGCCAGTCGATAGCTTCGCCATTCAATTGACGGTCCAAGGTCTGAACGGCGAGATGCGCCGAACGCAAAGCAATGGTCACGCCCGACGAAAACACCGGATCGAGGAACTCGCCCGCGTTGCCGAGTAGCGCATACCCGTCGCCGTGCAGCGTCTCGACGTTCGCGGAATAGCCGCCGATATGCCGCACCGGCATCAGGAAAGGCGCATTGCCGATCAAGCGGTTCAGCGTCGGTTCGCTTTGAATCAGCGAACGCAGCTTCTGCTCGCGCTCGGCTTCATCGACGTCGAGGAAGGCCGCTTCGGCCACGCAGCCCACGGACGACCGCCCATTCGCGAGCGGGATCATCCAGTACCACACGTCGCGATGCTCGGGGTGCACGGCCACGGTGATCTTGCTGCGATCGTGCGCCTCGACCGGAATGCCGTCGCGCACATGCGTGAAGATAGCCGCGCGCGTGGCAAGGCGCGTCGGCGCTTCGAGGTCGAGCAGCCGCGGCAGCACGCGTCCGAAGCCGCTTGCGTCGAGCACGAAGCGCGCGTGCACTTGATATTGCGTACCGGCTTCGTCGACGACATCGAGCACCGGCGCATCGCCCGTCTTCATGGCGAGCACCGTGTGACCAAAGCGCACGTCGGCGCCCTGCTCCATCGCACAGCGGATGAGCAGGTCGTCGAACACGGCTCGTTCGACCTGATACGTCGTGCCCCATCCGCCGGAATGTTTGTCGCGGAAGTCATAAGCCGCCGCCTGATCGCGATACACGAATTGCGCGCCGTTCTTGTACTGAAAGCCCGCTTCGACGACCGCGCGCAGCATGCCCGCCTCCTCGAGATACGCCATGCTTTGCGGCAAGAGACTTTCGCCGATAGAGAAGCGCGGGAAATGCTGGCGCTCGAGCACCAACACGGATCGCCCGGCTCTACGCAGCAGCGCGGCAGCGACCGCGCCCGACGGTCCCGCGCCGATGATGGCGACATCGACTACAGCGTTCATCGAACTTTCTTTGTGCATCTTCTACTTCCTTTCGTCGCACGCGGCAACGTATTGCAAACACGACACATGTCCCGCGCATCACCGATTACAATCACGCGCGGACCATCCTTCAATAACACCAAACACTTCTTTACCGGATTCAATCGTGCAGTTGACCGAATCATCGAATGTGCCATTCGTTCCCGAGACTTCTTTCGGCGTCTGGTTTTTGCGCACGCACACGTGGGAGCACCACGTTTTGCGCGTCGCCATCAACGACCTCAAGCGTCTCATCGACTTTCCGTTGCCCAAGGCGCCCGTGATCGTCGATGTCGGCTGCGGCCAAGGCTTGTCGTTCCGCCTGCTTGCGCAAGCGTTCAAGCCGCAGCGCATCGTCGGCATCGACTTTCACGAACCGTCGCTGGCGCTTGCAGCCCAATCCGCGCACGCCTGCGCGCAGCGCGCCGATACCGCCGCGACGCAAATCGAGTTGCTTCACGGCGATTGCGCCAATCTTCCGCTGCAGGACGAGAGCGCCGATATCGTCTTCTGTCACCAGACGTTTCATCACCTCGTCGAACAAGAACGCGCGCTCGCCGAATTCCGTCGCGTACTCAAGCCAGGCGGCGTGCTGATGTTCGCCGAATCGACCGATGCCTATATCAAGTCCTGGGTCATCCGGCTGCTCTTTCGTCATCCGATGCAAGTACAGAAAAGCGCTGACGGCTATCTCCACATGATCCGCAACGGAGGCTTTAGCTTCGAACCGCACAACGTTTCGCTGCCGTATCTGTGGTGGAGCCGCGCGAAAGATTTTGGGCTGTTGGAACGCATCGGCCTCTACACGCCGAAGCCCGGCAAGCGGCGCGAAACCCTTGTCAACGTCGTCGCAAGAAAGACCTCTGATTGACGGCGTGACGAGCGAGCGGCGCATACATCGAGACACGCGCCGCTCCTCGCTTTTGCCTCAGTTCTTCAGCTTGACCACTTCGCCCTTCAGCGCGACGCCTGCAACCACGGCGCCCGCACCGCACGTGAACTCCGTTGCGCTCTCGCGCTCCACGTTCTGGTAGTTGCTCTTGATATTGATGACCGCGTCGCCGCCTTCCTTGCGAGCGCGCTCCTGCAACTCCATCACAGCCGAAAGGAAAACGTGCTGGCAAGCGTCCTCGTCGCTTTTGCCGAACGCGTTGGTCTTCTTGTTGGTCGCGAACACACCGAGCGATTTCACCACCGCCGGATGCCCTTGCCCCGCGAAATAGAGCGGAATGTCCTTGCCGACCTTGTCGGGTTCGCTGACCAGCGCGGGTGCGACGGGATAGATCCGGATCGTATTGCGCGCGAACGCTTGCGAAGAAAGCAGCATGGCGGCGAGTGCCGCGCAAATGAAAAGACGCATCATGTTTTCCGAGTTCGTGATTGATCGCTTATTCGACGTCCAGCTTCACGACGTCGCCGCGCACGGCAAGCGTCGAGCCGTTATTGCTCGAGCCGCAGATGTACTCGGTCGCTGACGTGGTTTCGGTGCGCTGGAAGCGCGTCCTGACGTTGATCACGGCATTCGCGTGCTGCTCGCGCGCATAGTCGCGCAACTGATCGAGCGCCTTGCCGAGCGCGATGTTGCAGGTCGCATCCTGACCGTCCATCGTGCGGGGCACGCGCACTGCGACTTCCTTCTTGCCGAGCATCGTCTTGACGTTCGCGTGCTTCTGGTCGCCGAAATACAACGTGACGTCCTTCGCGCTTTGCGTCTGCGCCGCTTGCGGCATCGGCAGCGAACGGACCTGCGTCGTACAGCCTGCTTGCGTGATGAGCACGCCAGCCATCATCGTCAGAACGATTATTTTTTTCATGGTGCGATTTCGCTTCTTTGTGGTTATGCGTGGTTACGAATGGGCGCCCGTTATGCGCCGACGGGCAGCGGCTTGATTCTTTCGAACACGAGGCTTGCGGAACTCCCGCCGAAACCGAAGGAAACCGACATCGCGCGCTCGATGCGCGCCTCGCATGTCTCGCGCACGAGCGGCAACCCTTCTGCGAGCGGTTCAGATGAGCCCGCCGTTCGCGTCCCCGCGATGAAACCGTCGCGCATCATCAGTAACGTGTAGATCGCTTCATGCACCCCGCTCGCGCCGAGAGGGTGCCCCGTCAGTCCCTTCGTCGAGGAGAACGGCGGCACGTTCGCACCGAAGACAGTCTGCAATGCGCGCAGTTCTTCGGCGTCGCCGAGCGGCGTGGAAGGCGCGTGCGTGTTGATGTAATCGGGCGATGCGCCCGCTTGGTCCAGCGCCATGCGTAGCGCCCGCGCGATGCCGTGCGAATGCGGCGACACCATGCCCGCGCCGTCCGTGCTCTCGCCGAAGCCTGTCAGTTCTGCGTAGATGCGCGCGCCGCGTGCGAGCGCGTGATCGAGCGCTTCGAGCACCAACACACCGGCGCCGGAGCCGATTACAAAGCCGTCGCGCGCGCTGTCGTAAGGGCGCGAGGCTTGCGAAGGCGTTTCGTTGAAGCCGCGCGACAACGCGTGCATCGCGTCGAACATCAGCGTCATGTTGTCATGCAGCGCCTCGCTGCCGCCCGCGAGCACGATCTGCTGACGTCCGGTCTGGATCAACTGCATGGCCTGTCCGATGGCGAGCGCAGATGTCGTGCATGCCGACGAAGGCGAATACGCGACGCCCTCGATCCCGAATGCCTGCGCGACATTCGCGGATGCGGTGCTGCTCATCGCCTTCGGGACCGTGTACGGCGGCGTCCTTTCGATGCCGCGCGTCACCGCGATATTGAGCGCCGCGTCGTACTCGGCCATCGCGCCGACGCCCGAGCCGATCACCGCGCCGACGTTCGGCGAACGCAGCACGGCGTGATCGAGCCGCGCGTCGTCGATGGCTTTGTGCGCGGCGTGGCACGCGAACCGCGCCGTCTCGCCCATGAAGCGTTCGAGCTTGCGATCGAAGGGCGGCTCGTTCGCCACCGACGCCACCGCCGCCACCTGCGAGCCAAAGCCTCGCTCGCGCCAAGCATCGATGCGCGTGATGCCGGAACGCCCTTCCCTCAAGGCAGCGCTGACCGTGTCGAGCGCATTGCCCAGACACGATACGATGCCCATGCCCGTCACGACGACGCGCTGCATGCCTCGCGCTCGGTTCATCGAACGTGCCGGAAAATAAGCGACGTATTGATGCCGCCGAACGCGAAGTTGTTGCTCATCACGTATTCGGCGTCGATCGTGCGTGCCTCGCCCGCGATGTAATCGAGCGGCGCGCAGGCGGGATCGACTTCGGTGAGATTGAGTGTCGGCGCGTACCAGTTGCGCTTCATCATCTCGATGGTCCACCACGCTTCCAGCGCGCCGCATGCGCCCAGCGCGTGACCGACGTAGCTCTTGAGCGAACTGATCGGCATGCGCTCGCCGAAGGTCTGCGCGGTCGCATGACTTTCCGCGACGTCGCCGCGATCGGTGGACGTGCCATGCGCGTTCACGTAAGCAATGGCCTGCGGATCGAGCCGCGCGTCGTGCAACGCGAGCTGCATCGCGCGCGCCATCGTGCTCGCGGTCGGCTGCGTCATGTGCGCGCCATCCGAGTTGCAGCCGAAGCCGACGATCTCTGCATGAATCGTCGCGCCGCGCGCCACGGCGTGCTCATAGTCTTCGAGCACCAGCGTCGCCGCGCCCTCGCCGACAACCAGTCCATCGCGTTTCGCATCGAACGGACGCGGCGTGAGATGCGGCTCGTCGTTGCGCGTGCTCGTCGCGTAGAGCGTGTCGAACACGGCGACGGCGGGACCCGAAAGCTCTTCCGCGCCGCCGGCGAGCATCATCGTCTGCTTGCCCGTGGCGATGGCTTCATACGCGAAGCCGATCGCCTGACTGCCCGACGCGCACGCCGACGATGTCGGCAGAATGCGGCCTTTCAGATCCCAGAAGAGGCCGACGTTCACGGCGGTCGTGTGCGGCATCATCTGCACGTAGCTGTTCGACGTGACATCGGTCATCGAGCCGGTTCGCAGCATGGTGCCGAACGCGCGAATAGGCTCGACCGATCCCGAGGACGAGCCGTATGCGACGCCCATGCGTCCGTCGCTGATCGACGCGTCGCCGTCGAGGCCCGCATCCGCCAGCGCGAGTTCACTCGCGCGCACCGCGTACATCGACACAATGCCCATCGACCGCGTCTTTTTACGCGGCCAAACCGAAGGCTGCTCGAACGCGGGCAGCGGACACGCGAGGCGCGTATGCAGCCCTTCGAAGAAGTCCCACTCCGGCATGCGGCGCACCGCATTGCGGCCTGTCTTTAGCGCGGCTTCGATTTCATTCCAAGAACTGCCGAGCGCGGTGACGCCGCCCATGCCCGTAACAACGACGCGCTTCATCAGATCATCCCGCCATTCACGCCGATCACCTGGCGCGTCACATAAGAAGCCGCATCCGACATGAGGAAGCCGACGACAGCGGCCACTTCGTTCGGCTGCCCGACGCGATTCATCGGCACCGTCTTCAGCGCGTGTTCGACGGGAACGTCGTCGAGCATGCCGGTATCGATCAGTCCCGGCGCGACGCAGTTCGCCGTGATGTTGCGCGATGCCAGTTCGACCGCGAGCGCCTTGGTCGCGCCGATGAGACCGGCTTTCGCCGCGCTGTAGTTCACCTGTCCGCGATTGCCCATCACGCCGGATACGGACGCGATTGTCACGATGCGGCCGCCCTGTTTCGCGCGCACCATCGGCATGGTGAGCGGATGGATCACGTTGTAGAAAGCGTCGAGGCCCGTTTCGATCACGACGTCCCAATCTTCGTCGCTGAGCGCCGGAAACGCCGCATCGCGCGTCACGCCGGCGCTGCATACGATGCCGTAATACGCGCCGTGCGCGGCGACGTCGGCTTCGAGCGCTTCACGGCACGCGGCGCGGTCGCGCACGTCGAACTGCACGACGCGCGCCGTGCCACCCTGCGCGACGATGCCCGCGGTCACCGCTTCTGCTTCGGCGCGTCCGCTGCGGCAATGCACGGTGACGGCGAACCCGTCAGCCGCCAGTTGATACGCAATCGCCCGGCCAATGCCGCGGCTTGCGCCCGTTACGAGAACTCGCCGGCTCATGAACTGAGGCTCCCTTCGATGAATGTCTGGAAATCGTGTGATTGAAAGACCTTGATGACGGCTTCTGCGCAACGCTCGCCGTCATGGTCGATCGTGCATTCGTACGCGCCGTGGCCTTCTTCGCTGCGCAGCACTTCTTCCGCGCGAATAGCGAGCCGCGCATCGCGCGAGAAGGCGCTGACATACGCCCGATAGCTACGCGTGCCGAGCAGCACGCCGGGACGCGCGCGGCCGCCCGCGCGCATCGCGACGAGCGCGACATGCGCGGCAACCGCCTGCGCCATGAGTTCGATGCCGATCCATGCGGGCATCGCGCCGTGCTCGTCCGCATACCAGGCGTCGGCGCGCACGGTGGCGAGCGCGGTGAGCGCGGCGTCGCTGCACGCGATCACTTCGTCCACCAGCAGCATCGTGCCGCGATGAGGAATGATCGCTTCTATCGGCGGAAACTGGCCGCCGTGTTCGTCGATTCGGATGTGTCCGGTCATCGTCAACCTGCGAGAATGAGGCTGACATTGCTGCCGCCAAACGCGAAAGAGTTACTCATGACATGGCGAGTGCCCGCTTCGCGCGAGAGGAAGCGCGTTTCCTGCACGAGATCGAGCGTGGGCAGATCGGCGTCCGCCTCGCCATCCCATCGATGCAGTGGCAACGGAAAACCGGGGCACGCGAGCGTGAGCCACGCGAAGCCGAGTTCCGTCGCGCCCGCCGCGCCGAGCAGATGCCCCGTCATCGGCTTCGTGCCGCTCGTCGGCACGCCTTGCGGAAAGACGCGCGCCATCAAATGCGCTTCCATCTCGTCGTTCTTGCGCGTGGCCGTCGCGTGCAGGTTCACGTAGCCGATATCGGCGGGCGCGACGCCTGCATCCGCGAGCGCCGCGCGCAACGCGAGTTCGCCGCCGACGCCGCGCGGGTCCGGCGCGGACACATGATGCGCATCGCTGGATTCCCCCACGCCCGCCAGACGCACGGCGCCTTCGTCGCGTGTCATCAGAAACACGGCCGCGCCTTCGCCGATGTTGATGCCGTTGCGATTGCGGCTCATCGGATTAGTGCGTTCGATACTCGTGGATTCGAGCGATTCGAAGCCTTGTAGCGTGAGCTCGCACAACGTATCGACACCGCCGACGACCACGGCATCGCAAAGGCCGAGTTGCAACAGTCTCCGGGCCGCGGCAAACGCCTTCGCACTCGACGTGCATGCCGTGGAAATAGTGAACGCCGGGCCTTGCACGCCGAGCGCGGCGGCGGCGAACGGCGCGGCCGTACCGATCTCCATCTGCCGGTAGTCGAAGCTCTCGGGCAGGCAGCCCTTATTTGCGCGATGCAGGAACGCCTCTTCCGCCGCCGATATTCCCGACGTGCTCGTCCCCAACACGACGCCGATGCGCGCGGAGCCGTACCGCTCGCGCGCCGCCTCGATCTCGGCGCGGATTTGTTCGAGCGCCGCGAGCAGCAGGCGGTTGTTGCGGCAGTCGAAGCGCGCGAGGAGCCCGGTAGGCGCAACGTCGAGCGAAGTCAGCACGCGGCCGACGAACGCATCGCCGCGGCGCGTGCGCATCGGTCCCATGCCCGGTGATCGCGCCGAGGTCATCGCGGACGCGATCGAATCGACGTCGCCGCCGAGCGCATTGACCATGCCGAGCGCATGCAGATAGACGGATGGCAGCGTCATGCGTGGTTTCTCCTTTCAGGCGGCATGCTCATCGGCGCGAGCAGCACCGCGACGAGAATGCCGAGCGCGAGCGTCGCGCCGAAGCTCTTCAACGCTGGCATCGCGCTCATGATGAGCAGGCCGAACGACAACAGCGTCGTCGCTGCGGAGAGCAGCACGCCCGCCCAGACCGCGCCGAGATCGGCGTCGCTGCGCAGGCATCCTTCGCGCAGGAACACGGCGTAGTTCGCGCCGACACCGAGCACGAGCATCAGCGCGAGGCAGTTGAACAGATTGAACGGTACGCGGGTGTAGCCGAACGCCGCGAGCGTCACGCCGACGGCGAGCAGCACGGGCAGCGTCGTCGCAATGCCGCCGCGCGGACCATAGCGCATCATTAACAGCGCGAGCACGAGCACCAGCGCGCCGCCGAGCCACATGCCGCTATCGACGCGGTACGCGCCAAAGAGCTTCGAGACGCTCGCCGCCTTGTCGACGAACGTGACGCCCTCGATTGCGCGGGCGGCTTCGATCAGCGCGGGCTCGTTCTTGGGCGTCACGCGGCGCGGCATCACGATGGCAGCGTAACCGCGCTGACCGGCCGCATCGTAAGGGCCGAGCCACAGATGCCGATACGGCTGCGACCACGGCGCGGCGAGCCAGCGCTCGACTGACAGCGGCACTGCGGCCGCACGGCCGAACGAAGCCATCCACGCGTCGGCAATGTCATCGCGGAAGCCGGCGCGCGAAAGCGTCGCGCGCAACGCGGCCGGATCGGCGAACACATGTTCCGCGATGAGCGCGCGCGCTTGCGCCTGTGCCCGGGCAGACGGCACGAATTGCGTGACCGAGCGCCAGCCGTCGACTGATTGATCGCCGGTCAGCGCATCGAGCCTTTCGCCTAGCGCTTCCGCGCGTTCGAGCACGGCTTGCTCGGAGACGCCTCGCACCACGAAGAACTGCGCGGTGTCTTCGACGCCCACTGCCGCGCGCACTTCGTTCTCCTGCGCGACCAGCACGGGATCGCGTTGTATCAGCAAATGGATGTCATCGTCGCTGGTAAGACGCAGCCAGCCAGGCAGGGCAATCGCCACGAGAACGGCCGCGAGTAGCCACGCACGCTTGCCACCGATCGCGCCGCGCCACCGTGCAAGCAACGTCGCGGAGGACGCAAAGAGGCGTCGCCGCGCGGCTTTCGGTCCTCGCACGAGCAGCGCGGGCAGCAGCGACATCACGGATGCGAACGCGACGCCGATGCCGGCCATCGCGAAACACGCGATCTGCTTGAGCGCGGGAAACGGCACCCACGCGAGTATCGCGTAACCGAGCAGACTGGTAGCGAGCGCCACGGAGAGCGCGGGCCGCACCGATCGCGCGCCCTTTCGTGCATCCCATTCGCGTTGTGCGCCCAGATAAACCACGAAATACTGGATCGAATAATCGACGGCTTCGCCGATCAGGCTCGCGCCGAACACGAGCGTCAGCAAATGGAGCTTGCCGAACACGAGCATGGTGAAGGCGAGCGCGCACACAATGCCGAGCGCCGTCGACAAAAAGCCGAGCAGCAAGAGCCGCGGCGAGCGAAAAACCCACAGCATGAGAAGCGCGATGCCGCACGCCGACACGACGCCGATCAGATGCACTTCGCGCTCCGACGCGCTGCGCGCCGCCTGCGCGTAGAACACGGCGCCGGCTCGCGCGACCGTTGCATCTGGCCATGCGGCCTTCATGTCTGCCTGCGCCTGCGCCGCCGCCGACAACACTTCGCGCTGCGTGCGCGATTCATAGGCCGAGCCGCGCAGCGTCGTGACGACGAGTACGCTCGTCATGTCGCCGCGATGCGCGACGAGCAGGTTGTCTTCGAGGTCGAGGCCAGAGGTGGCGAGCGGCAAGTCGGAGAGCCAGTGTTCGAGCCAACCGAAGGGATCGTCGGCGAGTTGCGTCGCGAGCGGTCCGTGCACCGGGTTGTAGATGCGCTGCATCAGGGCATCGGAGAGCGCCTGCGAACCGTTCGTGACGTTAGCAAGTGTGTCGCGGTCATCGCGGGTCAAAAGCCCGAATCGATACGGCGCATACAGCGCCGCGATCTGCGCGACGTCGAACGGCGGGAGCTCCGCCGTCACGGACGCGAATGCGCCGCTTTCCCGCAACGCGGCGCCGTAGCGCTTCGCCGCCGCCTTCGCACGGTCCGCATTGCGGCTCGAAACGAGGAACACGGTGCGATCGCCGAGCGCATTGGCGAGTTGATCCACCGCTTTCTCTGCGACCGGATCGGCTTCCGTGGCAGGCAGCAGCGCGAGCAGGTTCGTCTCCAGAGGCGACGGTCCTTGGAAGCGATAGACGCAATACAACGCAGCAACGAGTGCAAGCACGAACCACGCGGCTCGTATGGCGAAAAGCGTCACGCCGCTGCGATGCCGTTCCATCCGCATCACTGCGCTCCCAGCAAGGCACGCTCGGCGGCAGGCAGCCTGTCGAGCGTTTCGTTGTTCGTGAAGTCGATCTGCGTGACGTCCCCGCTTGCCAGCTCGATCCTCAAACTCTGCAGGAACGCGCCGCCCTTCATTTGCAGCCCTTTGACGGCCTGCGCGAGTTGCGGCTGATTTGGCTTGAGATCGAGCGTCCACTGCGACGGCGAGCCTTGCGCGTCCACATCGAATTGCGAATACAGCGCGGACAGGTCGCCGCCGAGCATGGCGCGCATCATCTTCGACACTTGCGCGACGCCTTGCACGCCTCGGGCGCTCTTGCTGCCGATGCGCTTGCCGCTCGCATCGACTTCGGCGACGCCTGCGTCCGTGATGACGAACGTGGCCTTGTAAGGCGTCAGCACGCGCCAGATGACGCCGCGTTCCCGATAGAACACGAACGTGCCCGTGCTCATGAGCGGTTGCTTCATGGCCGAAAGCGTCTGAGTCTGCGTGAATTGAGCGCGCACGCCCTTGATCTGACCGAGCCGCGAAGCCACTTGCGAGACGAGCGCCCCATTCTGGCTTGCGCTTTGCGCGGGCGTGGCTGCGTGAAGCGCGCCTGCGGTCGCAGTCAGCAGCAACGCGATGAGCGTGGCACGCGCACAGCGAAATTTCATCGACGCGACCATACACGCTCCAGCTTATCGAACACGACGGGCGGCGACACGAACTGCAGCTCCTGCGTGGCCGCGTCGACGGCGACCTGAATCGTATAGCCCTTGGTCAGCCGATCGCTCGTCACGCAATCCACCAGTTCATACGCGATCTTCAGGCGGTTCTCGTATTCGAGCAGTGCCGTGCGCACCTCGATGCGCTGCCCGTATCGCGCCGGACGCACGTACTTCAGATGCGCCTCGACAATAGGCCAGGCATAGCCCGACGCCAGCATGTCGCCGTAGTCGTATCCGAATGCGCGCAGCAACGCCGCACGCCCGACTTCAAAATACTTCAGGTAGTGGCCGTGCCAGCACACGTGCATTGCGTCGACATCATGAAACGGCACTTCGACCATCGCGCTCGCGGTGAGCGTCTTCTTGTTATTCAGTTGATCCATGACGCCTGCTTTCGGTGAAACCGGACCCGGGCATCGGTGCGGCTTTGCCGGCACGCGCCCAGAAATCGAAGAAATTGAACCATTGGTACGGCGCCTTGCGGCAATAGTGTTCGAGTCGTGACGCATAGCGCTGCGCCCAAGCCGCGATGTGTTGCGCGCGCTCGCGACGCGGCAACTCGATGCGCTCGGCAAACCGTTCGAAGTACATACGATACCGGCCCGCTTTCTCTTTCAGGCAAAAGAAGAGATACACGGGACACCCGAGCGCGTGCGCGAGCACATACGGGCCTTGCGCGAACGGCGCGGGCGCGCCGAGGAAATGCGCCTCGGTCGTGCGGCCGGACTCATGCGCCGGCACGCGGTCGCCGACGATCACCAGCAGCTCGCCAGCGTCGATGCGCGCCTGCATCATCATCGCGGTATCAGGGCCGAAGTCGCTCACGTGGATCAGATGCTTCGCGAAGTCGACATTCGCCGACGACAGCACGCTGTTGAAGCGCCTTGCGTGCTCCGTATAGACGATGGCCGTCACCTTCGCGCGGCCGTTGCGGGCGGCGAGCGCGCGCGTCATTTCGAGGTTGCCGAGATGCGCGCCAAGGACGAGCGCGCCGCGCCCGCTCGCGATGAGCGCTTCGAAAGGCGCGGGGTCGTCGAAAACGGCGTCGTGATCGGCTATCCGGCCCGACCACGCCGCGAGCTTGTCGATCCCCGACTGCGCGAACGCGAGCATCTGGCGATACGCAGAGCGCCAGCCGGGACGCGGCGTGCGTTCGCCCGGCGCGGCTTCGGCGAGACGCGTGAAATACCGGTGCGAAGCGGCGCGCGCATCGCGTCCCGTCAGCAGAAAATAGCCGACGACAGGATGCAGCCACAGCCCCGTGAATCGCATGCCGAACACGCGGCAACTGAGCGCGAGCAGGGACATGCCGATGCGGCTGCCGCGCTCCGCGACGCGCCACCAGCCCGGCCCGGCGTGGTCCGCAGTGGTGATGCGCGGCATCAGCTTGTGCGCGAGCAGCATCGGCGAGCGCAGCACCATGCCGCACGCGAGCCGCGTATGGCTCGCGCTGATGCGCACGTTGTCCCACAGCACGTCGAAGTGCGATACGCCGTCGGTCGCATAGACGACGCGCGTCGGAATCGAGCGGAACGCAAGGCGTCGCCAGTAGAGACGCACGAGGATCTCGATGTCGAAGTCCATGCGCGTGCCGAGCCGCACGCTGTCGATCAGCGCGCACGCGGCATCGAGCGGATATAGGCGAAAGCCGCACATCGAATCGCGGATGGTGAACGACAGCGTCTCGATCCACACCCAGACATGCGTCAGATAGCGGCCGTACAAGCGCGATTTCGGGACGCTTTCGTCATAGACCGGGCGGCCCAGAATGACCGCGCCCGGCTCGGCGCGCGCCGCGTCGAGAAAGAGCGGCACGTCGTTCGCGTCGTGCTGGCCGTCGGCGTCGATCTGCAACGCGTGCGTGAAGCCCGCGCGTTTCGCCGCGCGCAGGCCCGCCATCACGGCAGCGCCCTTGCCGCCGTTCACCGGCAGACGCACGAGCGTCATCTCCTTGCGATACCGACATGCGAGCTTGGCGAGCACGGCTTGCGTCGCGTCGTCGCTGCCGTCGTCGACGACGAACATCGGTAAGCCGTGAACGCTCAGGCGCGCGACCGTATCGCCGATCGCATCCTTGTGGTTGTAGATCGGAATGACGATGCACGCCGCGATATTCGCACCGCTCATGCGTTCTCCCGATACACGATCGCGCCGGACGCGCATTCGCGTCCGTTCATTCGATAAGCGAACTGCACGCGCCGCCGCGTGGCATCGTGCGCGAGCCGCAATTCGAGCACCGCGCCGGGCGGCACGGGCGCCATGAACTTAAGGCGATCGACGCTTTCCATTGCACGCGCCGCCGCGATATGTTCGGACGCGAGCCGGATCGCCCAGTCGACCTGCACGACGCCGGGCAAAATCGGCAGGCCCGGAAAGTGGCCGGCGAAATGATCGAGCGAAGGCGGCACGCGGAGTTCATAGCGCAAGGTATCGCCCTCGCGCGATTCCGCGAGCAACTCGAAGCCTTCCGCGCGCGGACCGAAGGCCGCCGCGACCGCCTTGACCGGCAGCTTGCCGCGCGCATCGAACGGCAACGCGATGCGAAAGCGCCAGAACCGCGGCAACAGCACGACGTCGAAATAGGCGGCGAGATGACGGCGCAAGATCTTCGCGAGCGCCACGCGACCGATGTCGTCGAGCGCGGCGCGGCCTGCGTCGGTTAGCGCGATCACCGCGCCGATGCGTTCACGCGTCGCACCCGCGAGCGGGACCACGCTCGCCGCGGCCACATAGGCATGCAGCGTGAGGCGCGCTTCGAGCTCGGGCAGCGAGACGCGCTTGCCGTCGAGCTTCACGACGCGATCGAGCCGGCCTTCCAGCGTGAAGTGGCCGTTGGCGTCCAGGGCGATAGCGTCGTCCGTGCGATGCCAGCCATCGTGGCCCAGATGCGGCGAGCGCACTTCGAGCGCGCCGTCATCGGCACGCCGCACTGCCACGCCGCTGACAGGACGCCACGCCGGCGTTTCGTTCTGCCTGCGCCATGCGATGCCGCCCGTCTCCGTGCTCCCGTAGATCTCCACAGGCGCGTGGCCGAACACGTCAGCGTATTGGAGCGCGGTGTCCGTTTCGAGCGGCCCGCCCGACGAGAAGAACGCACGCGGCACAGGCGTGAGCGATGCGAAACCGGCGAGCTCGGTCCAACGCGCGAGTTGCGCCGGCGACGAGACCATGATCGTCGCGCCGCATCGCGCGATACGCGTCTGGGTGTGCTGCGGCTCGACGCAAAGCGCGCGGTCGAAAGCGCGGCCCGCCGCGAGCGGCCACAAGATGCGAAACAGAAGACCGTAGATATGACGATGCGGCACGCTCGCAAGCATCGTCGCATCGCCGATCAGCGCGCCCCAGTCGCGTTCGAGCGTATGCACTTCGGCGTCGAACTGGGCGAGGGTCTTGTTGATCGGCTTCGGCGCGCCGCTGCTGCCCGACGTGTAGAGCGTGAGCGGGGCACGGGGATCCACGCGCAGCGCAAGCGTCTCGAGCCCGCGCGTGTCGACCGTTGCAGCGGCTATGTCGGCATCGGTCAGAACGGCGTCGTAGGCGTCGGCGAGATCTGCCAGATAGCCAGGAGCGGAACTCGCGGGAATCACCGGCGTCTTGCCGCATGCGAAGAGCGCGAACAGCGCGCAGGCGAAATCGAACGGATCGTCGATCAAGAGCGCATAACGGCGCGCCGGCTCTTCGCGCAATTGCAGCGCGAGCGACGCCACCCGCGCGCGAAACGCGGCATGCGTGATGACCGCGTCGGTCGTGTGGTCGCGAGAGACGGGCGTTCGTGCATCGCGTCTCGCCGAGAACAGTTCGTGCAGCGGATTCATGACGCCTCCGCTTCCAAGCGCCGCGCGCGCGGAAGAATCACGAGATAACGCCACGCGATCTCAGCCACGAGCAGCACGCCGATCAAGCCATAGGCGATCGCGCCGTTGTAGAGCGACCACGCCTCGCGCGACCAGCACAGTGCCGTGTAGAGCGAGAACAAGCCGTTGGCCGCGAAAAACACGCACCAGATCTGCGTGACGCGACGCGTGTGACGCACGGCTGGTTCGCTCAGATCGGGCGTGCGGATGCGCGCGAATTTTTCGATCATCGACGGACCGCGCACGAGCGTCGAAGCGAATGCAATCAGCAAGCCGAGATTCACGAGAGACGGATAGATATGGAGCAACTGCTCGCTGTCGGTCCAGACGATCGCGGCCGATGCCGCGCTCAACATGAACCCGACCGCCCATTCGACGCGCGTGAGTGTGCGCAGCGAGGCGCCCAGAACGCCGGTGCCCGCGCAGCGCTGCAGCCAGACCAACGCGAACAGCAGGCAGCCGAGATAGCGCGGCGCGTTCCAGAACCAGCCGCACAGAATAGCGGCGGGATACGCGAGCTTGAACGCGACGTTCAGCGCAAGGCCGATAGTGCCGCGATGCGCGTCGTCGCCAGTCCGGGCGGTCTGCGGCTGCATCAGTCCTGCGCTGCCAGAAGCGACTCGACAGCGGCGATCACATCGCCCACCGTGCGCACGGACTTGAACTCCTCGGGCTTGATGCGGCGGCCCGTCATCTCCTGCAGTTTGATCGCGAGATCGACGGCATCGATGCTGTCCAGGTCGAGTTCTTCGAACAAATGCGCGGGCGGCGTCACGCGCTCGGGCGCGATGCCGAAGTTCTCTTTGAAGATCGCGCGGATACGCTCAAGGATTTCGGTGTCGGTCACAATCATTCCCCTCTTGTTGCAGTGTCGTCCGATGCACGCGCAGTCTCGCGCTGGCTTGCGACCAGTTCGGCGAGCGTGTTGATCGAGCGGAAGTGCTCGCGCGTGCGCTCGTCGTTGGCGGCGATCGTCAATTGATAGTGTTTGCGCAGCACGATGCCGATCTCGAGCGCGTCGATGGAGTCGAGACCGACGCCATCGGTGGAGAAGAGCGGAGCATCGTCGGCGATATCGTCGGGCGTCAGGTCTTCGAGATCCAGTGCTTCGATCAGAAGCCGTTTGATTTCAAGCTTTAAAGAATCCATGGTCGATCAGATGCCGGGTAATGTAGGTTTGCAGCGCGTTCGTCAGGGTTCGGGCGGCGAGCGCGGGCGGCTCATCACGAGTGACGAGCGTGTCGGCTCCGAGCGCGTCGAGCACGCTCACGCGCATATGGAACGCGCGCTCGGGCACGTCGTGCCAGCGCATGTTTTTGGTGAACGCGGGTGGGTCGCAGTCGATCAGGACGGGCAGGATCGGCGCGCGCGATTGGAGCGCCATGTGCGCGAAACCGCGCGAAAACTCATGCAGCCGATTGCGCGCGGGACTGCGCGTGCCTTCCGGAAAAACGATCATCGTGTAGCCGCGGGCGAGTTGCCGCGCGCCCTCTTCCACGAGTTCGATCGGATCCGCGTTGCTCACGTAATCCGCCGCCCGCATGACGCCCCAGAAGAACGGGTTGCTCCAGTGCGCGCTCTTCACGACGCAGCATGCGCGCGGCGTGAGCGACAAAAGCACCATGACATCGAGCCAGGTCGGATGATTGGCGACCACGATCGCGGCGCCCTTCTCTTTGCGATTGAGCGCGTGCGCGCCGCTCACGTCGAGCTTCATCACGCGCACGCCGACGAGCACGGCGACGAGCGCGCGAAAGAACGCGTGAATAATCGCGGCGATGATGCGCTGCTTCGACGCGCGATGCGGCCATACCGAAGCAATTGGGAAAACGATCAGTGAGAAGCCGAGTCCGCAGATGCCGAAGGTAGTGAACGCAAGGGCCGTCGCGACAAGGCGCCAGTAATAGTCACACGCCTTCATGCCAATTCCATTGCCAAGTCGACGTCGCGCCGCGCCATTGAACGGGCGCTTTCGCGTCCAGACACTGCCGGACCGCTTCGCTTTGCGTGACGTATTGGGCGCTCGCGAACGCCTTGCTCCGGTCATCGGCGAACCCAGTGCGCACGCATTCGAGCCGCCCGGTTTGCGCGGACGCATCGAGCAAGATCGCGAGCGCGCCGCCCTCCACTTCGTCTTCAATCGTTCCATAGGCCGGATCGGCAGGCTCGTCGGCGTAGACGACGAGCACCGGCGACGAAGCATCCGTCGCATATTGCGCGTGGGCTTCCAGCAACGCGCAGCCGAGCGTCTGCGCGCCCGCCGACACCGCACTCGCGGGCGCACGGTCGCCGCGCTCGATGCCGAACACGCCGGTCATCGCGTTCAGAACGGACAGGCTGAAGGAGGTCGGCGAGACGGCTTCGCCCGCGCTGATATCGCAGAGGATGCCGGTCGTGCGTCGCAGTTCGCCGTGACGCGACGCGAATACGACGCGCACCGTCGGCAGCGCCGATGCGCAATCGAAGGCAACCTTGAGCGCCGCCCGCGATAGCGCACTGAGCCGGCGCCGCGCCATTGGCGCGACGAAGCTAACGTCAGGAGCGACGGTCGCGGTGGCAGGCCAAAAAGACCAGCGCGCAACCGGAATGGTCCAGTGCAGATCGGGCATATCGGTATTTGCGCGTTGAGAACAATCAGCATCGGGGCGAAATAGCCGACGACCGCGCAACGCAGCGCGCACGGTCCGGCGGCAGTCCACCCGATAACTTCCTAGTAAGTGAGCGACGTAATTAAGTGATCCGTCCAATTAACGGCACGGCGCAGCGAGTATTTAGCGTCTCGACGCAGAAATCCTGCGTGCGCGCGGGGTATCGCTGGCGTGGGGCGCAAATGATACCGACGTTGAGGCCGACAGGAATAGGGAAAGTCCGCACTTCTTTCCGCTTCGTCTCATCGACGCGACGAATCGCGACTAGAGATGCACCGCGCGCGCCACATTTATCTTCCGGGGCGGTAAAGGATGCCTCTGCCCAGCGATTTTTGAACCATTTATCGAACCGGTGCGTCACCACGTGCCCGCGCGCGTGATATCGTTCGCCGCTTGACTGAATTTGACACCTCGGCCATACGGACCGAAGGCCGACGTGGCGCAGGCTGCATACAAGATGAGGCAAATGATTTGGCGGCCGGCTGCCGGCGCGCCGAGATGCTGGCCGCGCACAGGCTATCCACCGATGTACGTCGCGACCTGCGCCTGGCACGGGGTCGCGCTAGTGGGATGGCTGCTGCGTCCTTCGGCGTGGCTATGGTGGCTCGCGAGTGTCTTCGCGAGTCACATGATCGTGGTCTCGATAGGATTGTGGCCGCGCTCGACTCTGTTGGGCCAGAACTGGACCCGCCTGCCCGACACGCCCGCCAACGCCGATGCAGTGGCGCTCACGATCGACGACGGCCCTGATCCGGTCGTAACGCCGAAGATTCTGGACATCCTGGATCGGCATCGCGTGCGCGCGACATTCTTCTGCATTGGAAGCCGCGCTGCGGAACATCCGGCGCTGGTACGGGAGATCGTCGCGCGAGGTCATGCGGTCGAGAATCACACGCATAGGCACGTGCACACGTTCTCGGTCACGTGGCCGTTCTGGCTTGCGAAGGAAATCGCGGCCGCGCAACGGACGCTCGAAGCGCTGACAGGCGAGCGGCCCATGTTCTTTCGCGCGCCCGCCGGGTTGCGAAATCTCTTTCTCGACCCGGTGCTGCAACGGCTGGACCTTCGACTCGCGGCGTGGACGCGGCGAGGATTCGATACGCGGGAATGTGACGCTGATCGCGTGCTCGAGCGACTGGTGGATGGACTCGCCGCCCGAGACATCCTTCTTGTTCACGACGCCGGCGCGGCATTGACAGCGACAGGCGAACCCGTCGTGCTTACGGTGCTGCCTCGGCTCATCGACAGCGTTCGGTCGTCGGGACTGCGCTTCATCACTTTGCGCGATGCGCGTAACGAAGGCACACCGTGTTCTTCAGTGAATCGAACGCATGACGAGCGACTCTGACTCGGCGTCGCACGGTATAGCAACGCATACGCATTTCCCACCGTCTCGTTTTCTCGACCCTAGCGGTCACTCAAACAGAATGAAGCTCGTTACCGTCCTTACCGCCTCCGTCTTTCTGGCAGCCTGTACATCCGTCTCCGAAGTTGCCCCGGCCGGCGACGCAAACTACACCGTGACGACACAAATACGCGGCGGGATGACTCCGTGGGGCGAAATCAAGGCGTCGAGCCTGAAGCGCGCCGATGAATACTGCAGGCAACAAGGAAAGCGAATGCACCAGGTCGATATGCAGACGCATGGCGTTCGCGGATGGACGCCGCAGGATGCGGAGCTCACGTTCTCGTGCGTGGCTAGCTGAGCAATCGAGGGTCGGCCGGGAAGCAACGCGACGAACTAGGAGCGCGCGACGCTCCGGTCACGCCCAAAGCGCATTGGCGGAAGGCAGCAGGAGTCGAACCTACCTGGGAGTGTCTGACACCCCCAACTGGGTTTGAAGCCCAGCCGCACCACCGGATACGAATGCCTTCCCCGGCTGAAACAAACGAAGCCCACGATTATAACGGCGGAACGAAAAACGCACGCGTCAGCGCGCATCGTCGCCGGACTGCCCCGGCGTGCGTCGTCGCAGCAGACGATACGCGCAGTACAGCAACGCGACGAGCGCGAGCAGATCGATGACGGTCGCGCCATGCATCTGCAACTCCACTAGCGCGATGTGCAATTGCCGCTGGAACAACGCGCCGCCCAGCACCCAGAACGCGGACCACGCGACAATGCCGGCCGCATCCCAGAGAAGGAAGACGAGCGCGGCGATGCGCGTCGTGCCCATCAGCGGCGGCGTGACGAGTCCGAGCCCCGGCACGAACTTCGATACCGCGATGATCGGCGCGCCGTACCGCTCGAAAAGCTCGCTCGTCGTGCGCATGCCGGAATCGATCGCATACGAGCGGCGCGCGAGCGCGGCCACGAGTCGCCGTCCGTAGATGCGCCCCGCCGAAAACCACGCGCTGTCGCCGAGCAGCGCGCCGCAGACCGCCGCGATCAGCACATGCGAAAGCGACAGCCGCCCGCTCGCGATCATCGATCCTGCGAAGACGAGCAGCGGCGCCGACGGCAGCGGCACGCCCAGCCGCGTCAGCAGCACGTTGCCGAAGACCGCGGCCGCGCCCCACTGCGCAATCGCCGACGGCGGAATCTGAATCAACTGCCACCTCCGCGGCGCGCGCGTCGGCATTCGCTTCGAAAGATCATCGGGGCCTCGACTGGACCAGCATCACCGGCACGCTGCCGCACCCGGCGCTGTTCGCAATTTCGATGCCGTGCCATGACGGCGCATCGCCACGGTCGAGCGCCATCGAGTCGACGCGCCGGTCCGGGCGCAGCACGTTGAACGGCCAAGAGGGACGGCGCAGCCGCTCATGGACGATCGAGCCGAGCCAGATTGGCGTCGGCGTGGCATTGGGGCGTTCCTTCAGCACATAGCGCGTCGGCCAGAAGCGCAGCACATCGCGCTCGTCGGCGCCGCGACGCGAGCGCGTGAACATGAGCTTCGACGGCTCGCCGTTGTTCAGGCGCGGCAGCACAGGCAGCGCGGTCGCGGGCGCGTTCGGCGACACGACCGACATCACGCTCTTCATCGTCAGTCCGGTCGCTTGCGTCCAGCCGCGGCTCGACAGCTGCGCGCGAATCTCCGCAGGCGTCGCGGCCCATTGCACGGTGATCGGCTCGCGGCGGTCGCCGTCCATGCTCGACCGGTAGCATGAAAAGGTGCGCCACACGGTGTCCATCCACTGGATCGGCGTGATGACGACAGTCGGCGGCGCGGCGCTGTGCGCCTGCGTGTCGTCGCTCAACTGGAAGCCGACGCTCGCGCAGATCACGGCGAGGATCGCGAACGGCATCAGCGGACGGCGTCTGGGCTTCCCCGGATGCCGCCACACGGCGGTCAGCGCGATGAGAAACACCCACATGGCCGCGAGCGCCGCGCTGCCGAGCGCGTCCGAGATGGTGAAGCGTCCGAAGTAGAGGCCCGCGAGCGCGATGGCCGTCACGATGCCCGACGTCGCCGTGGCGATGCACACGCCGGTCAGCATGCCCACGCGGCGCAGCAGCAGAAACGCCAGAAAGCCGTAGATGATGACGGCCGCCGCGAGATGCGGGCTCGGGAACGTGTGCTCCACCGGCGCGAACGACAGCGGCAAGCGGTGATGCGCCGTCACGCGAATCGCGGCAACGAGCAGTTGGGAGAACACGACCGCGACGACCCAGTACGCGACCGTGCGCCAGCGCCGCTCGAAAATCATCCAGACGATGACGGTCGCCGCGACCGCAAGCAAGGTCGGCGTGCTGCCGAGCGCGGCGGCGCCGTCGAGGATCGAATCCGCCCACGTCGAGCGGAACGACTGCAACAGGCGGTACGTCGAGACATCCACCTGCACGAGCGACGAGCCGCGCGCCACGTTCGACATCACGTAGAAAAACGCCATCGCCGATGCGAGCAGCAACACGGAAATGGCAACGATGAGCGAAGTCGCGGGATTCGCCGGATCCAGCGCGCGCCACACGACTCGCGCCGGCGCGCCGTCGTTGCGCTGCGCCCAGGCGAGCAGCCTGGCGCGCGAAGCGACCGTCCAGCCCTTCGCATGTCCGACGATCACGCGCGCCAGATTGAAGACGAGCCAGCCGATTGCCGTCACGGCCACGAGTATGACGACGAGCCGGATCGACACCGCGCCCGCCAGTTCGATGGATGCGCCGAACACCACGCCCGGCAGGATATGCAGCGGCGCCCAGATGAGCGCGCTCAGGACGTTGACGGCCAGAAAGCGCGCGGGCGTCATGCCCGACAGGCCCGCGACGACCGGCACCACGGCGCGCATCGGCGCCACGAAGCGCGCGAGCACCACGCTCTTCGCGCCGTGCGCGTGGAAGTACCGCTTGCCGGCGGCGAGCGCGCCCGGATGGCGGCGGAACGGCCACATCTGCGCGATGACATCGGCATAGCGCGCGCCGAAGCAGAAGCTCGCGGCGTCGCCGGCAATCGCGCCCGCGATCGCGCAGACGAATACCCAGCCGAGATTCAGCGCGCCCGCGCCGACGAGCGCGCCCGCGATGAACATCGCGGTGCTGCCGGGCACGAAGGTGCCGATGAATGCGACCGATTCGAGAAACGACGCCAGCAGCACGACCGCGAGCGTCCATTCGGGATGGCCCGACAGCAGATGCAGCAGCGCGTAGTAGGAATGCTCCATCGGTTCGCCTGGCGCAAAAAGCGCAGAGGGCGTGGCGGGAGCCGCTCAGACCGGCTCGTGCCAGCGGCTGTCGGTGCGCAACAGGTGCAGGTCGCGATGAAAGCGAGTGTAACCAACCCGGTCGAAGAACTCCAAAACCTGTATCGCGCGTTTGCGGCCGAGACCGCTCGCGTCGCGAAACTCTGCTGCGCCTATGCCGCTGGCCGCACCATTGCGCGTGCTGGCGTGTTCGGCGGCGAGCCGCGCGAGCTCGGCAATGGCGGATCGCGAATAGAAGAGATCGCGCACGACCTGCAACACGTCGCCGCGCCGCGCGAGCTTGCGCAAGAGGCGCCGCATGTCGTCTTCCTGCGCGCCGTGTTCACGCGCGAGGTCGCGCACCCACGGCGGATCGAAACGTCCGCGTTCGATCGACGCCAGCACCGCCTGCGCGAGCGATTCTTCGGCCGCATCGAGCGCCACCGCATGCGACGGCAGATGCAGCCACGGCCCGCTGCGCGCGACGGTTCCGCGCGCCACGGCGTCGTCGATCAGGGCGCGCCACAGCGCATCGGACGCGAGCGGCGCGGCCATGCGGCGCAGACGCGCGGCGTCGGGGCCTTGCTCGTCGGGAAAGCGTTCGTGGAAAGCGGCGAGCGCGTTCGTGAGACGCGCGGCAAGCGCGTCCCAATGCGCGGCGGCGATGAAAAGCGCATCGTCGGACAAGGGCACGCGGCGCAAGCCGTCCGGCAGCGCGACCGATGCCGCCGGACGGCCGCACAGATGCTCGACGAGCGAGCGCGGCAAGCCGTACGGCGACTCATCGAAAAGCGCATCGGCGCGATGCGTGTCGAGCCAGGCGGCCAGCGCATCGAGCCACGCTCGGCGCTGCGGCGTGCGGCGCTTGCGGGCGGGCGCGAACGGATCGAGCACGCGGCCGCCGCCTACCGTGCGGCTCGCCTGCGCATTGCGCACGATGAAGCGGTCGCCCGGCAGCGCGCATACCGGTTGATCGAAGACGAGCTGCACGCGGGCCGATTGTCCCGCCGCGAGCGCATCCGCTTCCAGCAACGCGACGTGTGCCACGCGATGCGTCGTGCCCAGATGCACATGCAGCGGCGTCCAGTGCGCGAGCGTGAGCCCGGCATCGGCGAGCAGCGTCAGTTCGACGTCGAGCCGCTCCGACGCCTTCGCGATGCGCGCATCCACGATCCAGTCGCCGCGTGCGAGCGCATCTTTCTCGATGCCGGCGAGATTCAGCGCGCAACGCTCGCCCGCGTGGCCCGCCTCCGCTGGGCGATTCTGCGCGTGAATGCTGCGCACGCGCACTTCGTTCGCCGATTCTCGCGGCGCGAGCGCGAGCACGTCGCCGACGCTCACGCGACCCGCGAACGCCGTGCCCGTCGCGATCGTGCCTTGCCCCGACAGCGTGAACACGCGATCGACGGCAAGGCGGAAGAAGCCATCGTCGCGCCGCGCGCGCCAGTGCGCGGCGGCATCGCGAAGATGCGCGTTGAGCGCGGCCACGCCGGGATCGTCGGCGGCGGTGGCGTTGGTGTCGAAGATCGGCGCGTCGCAGAGCGGCGTCGGCGCGAGCAGCGTTCTGATCTGCGCGTGGACGTCGCGCACGCGGCTTTCGTCGACGCGGTCGGTCTTCGTCAACGCCACCGCGCCCGTCGTCACGCCGAGCAGTTCGAGAATCGCGAGGTGCTCGCGCGTCTGCGGCATCACGCCGTCGTCAGCCGCGATCACGACGAGGGCGAAGTCGATGCCGCTCGCGCCCGCCGCCATCGTATGCACGAGCTTCTCGTGGCCCGGCACGTCGATGAAGCCGAGCATGCCGCCATCCGCGAGCGGCACATACGCGTAGCCGAGTTCGATGGAAATGCCGCGCGCTTTTTCTTCTTTCAGGCGGTCGGTGTCGACGCCCGACAGCGCGCGCACGAGGGTGGTCTTGCCGTGGTCGATATGCCCCGCCGTGCCGACGATCATGCGTCTTCGCTCCGGCCCTGGCCGTCGAGTTGCGCGATGAAAGCGGCTTCGTCGGCTTCTTCGAGACAACGAAGATCGAGCCAGAGTGCGCCGTCCGCGATGCGCCCGATAACCGGACGCGGCAACGCGCGCAGCTTGCGCTCGATGCGGTTCAGTTGCCCGCCGCCGCGCTTGCCGCTCGCAAGCCGCACGGCGAGGCCGTAGCTCGGCAGCACGTCTACCGGCAACGCGCCGCTGCCGATCTGGCTGAACATCGGCTCGGTCGTCACGGCGAACGCGTCGCCTGTCAGGCGCTGCAACGCGGGCTGAATGCGCTCGGCGGCGAGGCGCATCGCGTCGGCGGGCCGCGTGAGCAGGCGCAGCGTCGTAAGGCGCGCTTGCAGCGTCTCTGGCGTGCGATACAGGCGCAGCACCGCTTCGAGCGCCGCGAGCGTGAGCTTGCCGACGCGCAGCGCGCGCTTGAGCGGATGCTTCTTGATCTTCGCGATCAGATCCTTGGCGCCGACGATGAGGCCGGCCTGCGGTCCGCCGAGCAGCTTGTCTCCGCTGAACGTGACGAGGTCCGCGCCCGCTTCCACCGTCTCGCGCACGGTCGCTTCGCGCGGCAGGCCCCATTGCGTCAGATCGACGAGCGTGCCGCTGCCGAGATCGACGACGACCGGCAGGCCGCGTTCATGCGCGAGCGGCGCGAGTTCGGCCGTCGTGACTTCCTTCGTGAAGCCGGTCACCGCGTAATTGCTGCAATGGACCTTCATCAGAAGCGCGGTTCTCGCGTTGATCGCTTCCACGTAGTCCGTCAGATGCGTGCGGTTGGTCGTGCCGACCTCGCGCAGCTTCGCGCCCGCACGGCTCATGATGTCCGGAATGCGAAACGCGCCGCCAATCTCCACCAGCTCGCCGCGCGACACGATCACTTCTTTCCTCGGCGCCAGCGCGGACAACGTGAGCAGCACGGCCGCCGCGTTGTTGTTCACGACCGTCGCCGCTTCCGCGCCCGTCAGTTCGCAAATGAGCCCGTTGATCAGGTCGTCGCGATCGCCGCGCGCGCCGGTATCCAGATCGAATTCGAGATTCGCGGGACGCGTGAGCACGTCGGCCACGGCGCGCACGGCCTCGTCCGGCAACAGCGCGCGGCCGAGATTCGTGTGCAGCACCGTGCCCGTCAGATTGAACACGGTGCGCACGCGGCTTTGCGCACGGCTCGCGAGCCGCAGACTCACGGCGTGGCCGAGCATCGTTTCCGTGAGCGCTTCCACGGATGCGCGGCCCGCCTGCGCGTCGGCGCGCCATGCGTCGAGCGTCGCGCGTAAGGCGGCGAGCGTCTGCGTGCGGCCGTATTCGTCGATGAGCGGCTCGAACAGCGCCGATGCGAGCACGCGCTCCACCGACGGCACGCGGGCCATCAGCGCGCGCAGTTCGCTGCCGTCGCCGCCGGTCACGTCGCTCATCGTGCTTCGTCCGATTCGTCCGCTTGGCTCGCTTCGTCCGATGCGCTCTGTTCGGGCCACAGCCACGGATTCGGCGCGGGGCGTCGGAAGCCCGCATCGCCCATCAGAAGATCGAGCGTCAGGCTCGCGAGATCGTCCGCGAACGGCTCGAAGTCGTACGCTTTCTCCTGATAGCCGATCTTGCGATACGTGCCGCATTCGTCGCACGACTCCGCTTTCAGCGGCGCGTTGCGCGCGCGTTCGGCGCGGGCTTGCTCGTCTTCGGCGGTCTGAGCGGTGCTGGCTTCCGCGCCGTCCATCGCGTGATACGCGATGCCCTTGGTCGAATCGCAATTCGAGCACTTCGCGCGCACGACGTGCCACTCCGTCGAGCACAGGCCGCACTGCACATAGCGATAGCCTTCGTGCACGCCGCCCACGCGTACGATGCTCGCCACCGGCATCGTGCCGCAGACGGGACACACGCCGGACGTGTCCATATACGGCACTTCCGCGCTGCCGATGCGGCTCGCGATGTCCGTCCACACCACTTGCAGCGCCGCGACGATGAACGGCGCGGCGGCGGGCTCGATCTCCGCGAAACGCAAAGCGAGAATGGCGTCGGCCTGCGCGTCGAGCGCGTCGGCCGACATCGATCGCAGATGCGCGACGAGTTGCGCGAGCGGCGGCGTCAGCGCGCCAGCGGCTTCGATGCGATCGAGCAGCATGAAGAGCACGTCGCGCCATGCGGGATCGCGCTGGTTCGCGCCGAGCGCGGGAACGATGGGCATCGAATGCTGCTGGTTCAGCGCGATGGATTCGCGCGATGGCATCGGCGCGGTGAAGTCGGCGAGCACGTGTTGTTGCGCGTCGGCGAGCGCCGCCATGAGCCGCAAATAGCCCGCGATGGGATGGCTCGCGTCCGCAAGCTGGCGCAGGCGCGCGGCGCGTGCGCTGAAGACCGTTGCGCGTTCAGGCATGCGCAGCCGTGGAATGGCCGACTGATCGAGTGCTTCGATCGATGCAGCGGATTCGAGTATGCGTTGGACCACTTGAGTTCGTCCTTGGAATGCTTCGGTGCTTTGAGTGCGGCGCAGAAGCGTCGCATTGAAAAGAAGAATAACAGCTTGTCGGATAGCGTTCAGACGGCGCACGTCTGCGTGCGCTGCGTCGCGCGGATCGCGCTGCGCAAAGAAGAACCGCCCGGCCTGACGAGGCGCGAGCGGTTCGGATCACTGCCGGCGTGTCGCGAGAAAGCCGCGACGCCTACTTGCCGATGATTTCCTTGAACCAGCGCGGATGGTGCTTGCGCGCCCATCCATACGTCACGGTTCCGCGCACCATCGCGCTGATCGATCCCTTGATCCACAGTCCCGCATAAATGTGGATGATGATCGACATGATCAACACGAAAGCCGTCGCCGCGTGGACGACCGCCGCGAGCCGGATGACGGTGATCGGAAAGTAGAACGCGAAGTACGCGCGCCAGATCACCACGCCGGATGCGAGCAGCAACAGCAGGCTCGCCACCATCACGTAGAACACGAGCTTCTGACCGGCGTTGTATTTGCCGATCTCGGGCAGGCGGTCTTCGCGGTTGGCGAGCACGTCGTCGATCTGCTTCATCCACTGGATGTCGCTCTTGTCCAGATGGTTGTGATGCCACACGCGCAACGCGAGGACCATGAACGACAGGAACATCACGCAGCCGACGAACGGATGCAGGATGCGCGTCCATTGCCCGCCGCCGAAGATCGCATAGAGCCACGACATCGACGGATGAAACATCGCGAGCCCGGACAACGCGAGCAGCACGAAGCTGATCGCGGTGATCCAGTGGTTCGTGCGCTCGTTCGGCGTGTAGCGCACGATCAGGCGGTTGCCTCGCACGTCGCGCAATTCGCTATCGTGTTTCATTCGAACGCTCCCTTTCGTTGCGTGCGGCTTCGACCTCGCGCTGCGCCTCGGCTTCCTCTTCCGCGCTCACTTCGTTCGGACCGACACGCGTGTAGTGGAAGAATCCGGCCAGCGCGGCGAGCGCCATGCCCGCGACCGCGAGCGGCTTCGTCACGCCCTTCCAGACCGACACGAGCGGACTGATGCGAGGATTTTCCGCGAGCCCGTGATACAGCCCCGGCTGATCCGCGTGATGCAGCACGTACATGACGTGCGTGCCGCCCACGCCGGCCGGGTTGTACAGACCGGCGTTCTCGAAACCGCGCTCCTTCAGGTCTTCCACGCGGTCTTCCGCCTGCTGGATCATGTCGGTCTTGGTGCCGAACATGATCGCGCCGGTCGGACACGTCTTCACGCATGCCGGTTCCTGCCCGACCGCGACGCGATCGGAACAGAGCGTGCACTTGTACGCGCGGTTGTCTTCCTTCGAGATGCGCGGAATGTTGAACGGGCAGCCCGTCACGCAATAGCCGCAGCCGATGCAGTTTTCCTCGTGGAAATCCACGATGCCGTTCGTGTACTGAACGATCGCGCCCGGCGACGGACACGCCTTCAGACAGCCCGGGTCCTCGCAGTGCATGCAGCCGTCCTTGCGGATCAGCCATTCGAGGTCGCCCTTCGGGTTCTCGTACTCCGTGAAGCGCATCACCGTCCACGAATGTTCGGTGAGATCGCGCGGGTTGTCGTAGACGCCGGTCGTGTGTCCCACGTCGTCGCGCAGGTCGTTCCACTCCATGCACGCCGTCTGGCAGGCCTTGCAGCCGATGCACTTGGACACGTCGATGAGCTTCGCGACGGTGCCCGTGACCGGCTCGCGGATCTGCGGCGGCGGCGTGGTGGTGGCGGAAACGCGCTTGATATCGAGCGATTGCAGAGCCATTCTCGTCTCCTTATGCCTTCTCGACCTTGACGAGGAACGACTTGAACTCAGGCGTCTGCGAGTTCCCGTCGCCCACGGAAGGCGTCAGCGTGTTGACGAGATAGCCCGGCTGCGTCAGGCCCTTGAAGCCCCAGTGCAGCGGCAGGCCGACGGTTTGCACCTTCTTGCCCTCCACGGTCAGCGGTTTGATGCGTTTGGTGACGAGCGCCACCGCGATGATGTGTCCGCGATTACTCGACACCTTCACGCGATCGCCCGCGACGACGCCCACTTCCTTCGCCAGATCCTCGCCGATCTCCACGAACTGCTGCGGCTGCACGATCGCGTTGAGCTTCACGTGCTTGGTCCAGTAGTGGAAGTGCTCGGTCAGGCGATAGGTCGTCGCCGTATGCGGGAACTGATCGGCGGTGCCGAAGGCCGCGCGGTCGTCCGGGAACACGCGCGCCGCCGGATTGCTCGTGACGTTCTTCTCATTCGGGAAGAACGGGTTGTAGCCGAGCGGCGTCTCGAACGGTTCGTAGTGAACGGGGAACGGACCTTCGTTCATGCCGTCGCGAGCGAAGAAACGCGCCACGCCTTCCGGGTTCATGATGAACGGATTCATGCCGTTTTCCGGCGGTTCGTCCGCCTTGAAGTCCGGAATGTCCGCGCCGGTCCAGGCACGGCCGTTCCAGCCGATCAGCTTGCGCGACGGATCGAACGGCTTGCCGCTCACATCGCACGATGCGCGGTTGTACAGCACGCGGCGATTCACCGGCCACGCCCACGCCCAGTTCAGCGTCTGGCCGATGCCGGTCGGATCGCTGTTGTCGCGGCGGCCCATCTGATTGCCCGCCTGCGTCCACGCTCCGCAGTAGATCCAGCATCCGCTCGCCGTCGAACCGTCGTCGCGCAGCAAGGCGAAGCTCGAAAGCTGTTCGCCCTTCTTCGCGAGCACCTTGGTCTTGTCGGTCGGATCGGTGACGTCGGCGAGCGCGCGGCCGTTGAACTCCATCGCGAGCTCTTCGGGCGTCGGGCTTTCCGGGTCCGCGTACGGCCACGACATCTTCAGGATCGGATCGGGATACTTGCCGCCCTGCTCCTGATACGCCTTGCGAATACGCAGCCACAGGCCCGACATGATCTCGAGGTCGCTCTTCGCTTCGCCCGGCGGCTGCGCGCCCTGCCAGTGCCACTGCAGCACGCGCGACGAAGACACGAGCGAGCCGCGCTCTTCTGCGAAGCACGTCGTAGGCAGACGGAACACTTCGGTCTGGATCTTCGACGAGTCCACGTCGTTGAACTCGCCGTGGTTCTTCCAGAACTCCGACGTTTCGGTGGCGAGCGGGTCCATGATGGCGAGCCACTTCAGCTTGGACAAGCCGAGGCCGATCTTCGCCTTGTTGGGCGCGGCGGCGAGCGGATTGAAGCCCTGCGCGATGTAGCCGTTCATCTTGCCCTGCGCCATCAGCTCGAAGACCTGGAGCATGTCGTAGGACTTGTCGAGCTTGGGCAGGAAGTCGAAGCCGAAGTTGTTCTCGGCGGTCGCGTTGTCGCCCCACCACGACTTCATGAAGCTCACGTGGAACGCGCGATAGTTCTTCCAGTAGCTCAGCTGGTTGGGCCGCAGCGGCCGCGTCGCGCGCTTCGTGATGTATTGCTCGTAATCCTGCTCGCCTTCCATCGGCAGGGTCATGTAACCCGGCAGAAGGTTGGACATCAGGCCGAGGTCGGTCAGCCCCTGGATGTTCGAGTGACCGCGCAGCGCGTTCATGCCGCCGCCCGCAATGCCGATGTTGCCGAGCAGAAGCTGCACCATCGCGCCGGTGCGGATCATCTGCGCGCCGACCGAGTGATGCGTCCAGCCGAGCGCATACAGAATGGTGCCCGCGCGGTTCGTCGCCGCCGTCGATGCGAGCATCTCGCAGACCTTCAGGAACTTGTCGGTCGGCGTGCCGCACACCTTCGTCACCATTTCGGGCGTGTAGGCGGCGTAGTGCTGCTTCATCAGGTTGTAGACGCAGCGCGGATGCTGCAGCGTCGGGTCGACCTTCACGAAACCGTCGTCGCCGCGCTCGTAGTCCCAGCTCGTCTTGTCGTACTTGCGATGCTCGGCGTCATAGCCCGAGAACGTGCCGTCCTTGAACGCGAAGTCTTCGCGCACGACGAACGACATGTCCGTGTAGTTCTTCACGTACTCGTGCTGGATCTTGTCGTGCGTCAACAGATAGTTGATGACGCCGCCAAGGAAGGCGATGTCCGTGCCGGTGCGAATCGGCGCGTAGAAATCCGCGACCGATGCCGTGCGCGTGAAGCGCGGATCGACCACGATCAGGCGCGCCTTTCTGTGCGCCTTCGCCTCGGTCACCCATTTGAAACCGCACGGGTGTGCCTCGGCCGAGTTGCCGCCCATTACCAGAATCACGTCCGCGTTCTTGATGTCGACCCAATGGTTCGTCATCGCTCCACGGCCAAACGTCGGGGCAAGACCTGCCACCGTCGGGCCATGTCAGACACGCGCCTGATTGTCGAATGCGAGCATGCCAAGACTGCGGACAGTCTTGTGCGTCAGATAGCCGACTTCGTTGCTCCCCGCCGACGCCGCGAGCATGCCCGTCGTGAGCCAGCGGTTGACCTTCTTGCCGTCCGCCGTCGTCTCGACGAAGTTCGCGTCGCGGTCTTCCTTCATCAGCTTCGCGATGCGGTCGAGCGCGTCGTCCCACGAGATGCGCTTCCATTCCGACGAACCCGGCGCGCGATACTCCGGATACATCAGCCGGCTCGGGCTATGGATGAAGTCGATGAGCGAGGCGCCCTTCGGGCACAGCGTGCCGCGATTGACCGGATGGTCGGGATCGCCTTCGATATGGATGATGCTGGCCTTCGCGTTCTTGGCGTTGTCGCCGAGACCGTACATCAGGATGCCGCACCCGACCGAACAGTACGGACAGGTGTTGCGCGTTTCAGTGGTGCGCGACAGTTTGTATTGTCGGACTTCGGCGAGTGCGGGTGCCGGAGAGAAGCCCAGTGCAGCCAGGCTCGATCCGGCGAGCGTGCTCGCGGAAACCTTGAGGAACTGTCGCCGTGACATTTGAAGCATGATGTCCTCGGCGCGTCGTGAAGTGGGGTGCTCTAAAAGTATAGAAGCGCGCGTTCGGCTTAAGGTCCTGCCGCTCGCACGCAGCGTCGATTTTTCGAACCGCCGGCGCTGCAGCCGTCGTGGCTGGCGCGCGATGTAGCGGTTGCGCCGCGCGAAACGAACGAGCGTCCCGTCGCGGCAGGCGCGATCATAGCAATGTTCTTATATATGCGCTTCGCCCGTTGGCGCTTGTCTTGGAACGGAACCTGCTCGATCGGTTGCATTTACCGCCCGCGGGCCCGCGCAACGCGCTGAAAGCCCGCGCCGCCACTGTTCGATCGCACCGAGAGATTCGCCATGAGCTCCGTTTCCACGCAAAAAATAGGTTCCGTGGTCAAGAAAGATGCGTCGTGGGCGCTCGGCGCGCTCAAGCAGTTCTCGGAAAACCGCTGCGCCGCGATGGCCGCGAGCATCGCGTTCTATTCGGCGTTCTCGCTTGCGCCGACGCTTGTCATGGTGATCGCGGTGGCCGGCTGGGTGTTCGGCCCGGAAGCGGCGCGCGGGCAGCTGTTCCATCAGGTCAACGGGCTGATCGGCGATCAGGCGGCGGCGGGCGTGCAGAGCATCGTGGAGAACGCGCATCGCAGCGGCGGAACCGGGATCGCCGCCATCATCTCCTTCGTGCTGCTGGCTGTGGGCGCGTCGGCCACGTTTTCCTCGCTCAACACGGCGCTCAATATCGTGTGGCCGCTCACCGGCGAGCAGCGTTCCAGCGTGCTCGCGATGGTGCGCGTGCGGCTCGTGTCGTTCGGACTCGTGCTGGGCGTCGCCTTCCTGCTCATCGTCTCGCTCGTGCTCGATACCGCGATTCAGGCGGTCGGCCTGTGGCTGTGGGGCGATTCGCCGTTCGTCGTCATCGGCGATGTGGTGCAACTGGTGGCGGGGCTCGCGATTCTTTCCGTCGCGTTCGGCGCGCTGCTCAAGTTTCTGCCCGATGCGCCGGTGCAATGGCGCGATGCGCTCGTCGGCGGCGTCGTGGCCGCGATCTTCTTCTCCGTCGGGAAGAAGCTGTTCGCGTTCTATCTGACGCACGCGGGCACCGCGAGCGCGTTCGGCGCGGCCGGATCGCTCGCCGTGCTGCTGATGTGGCTGTACTTCTCCGCGGCGGTGCTCCTGCTGGGCGCGGAGTTCTCGGCGGCGCGCGCGCGCATGCATGATCCGCGCGGCGCGTGGGGCGTGCAGGACAACGGCAGCGTGCCGCCGGGAAGCCGCGCCAAAATCGGTTCGATGCTGGCGGCGTCCACGCGCGTCGACATGGCGGCGGATATTCAGCCTGTCGCGCGGACGACGCTCGATGTCCGAAGCGCGCGCCCGCAAGCCGCGCGGCGCTCGAACGGCGGCCGCACGCGCCAGGCCGCGCTCGCACTCAAGCGGGCGATCGAACTCTCGCGCAAGGTGGCTCGCGCAGAGTCGACGGCCACGCGCGCCACCGCCGTCGCGATGGTCGGCGCCGGGCGCAAGGCGTCGCAGGCGAACGCCGCCGTGAAGCGCCACCCGTGGCGCGCGGTGCTGCTCGCGGCGACGGCGGGCGCGGCCGTGGCGCTGCTCTCGCGGCGCGACGGCGGTCCTTCGCGCGACGTCTGATCGACCGACTGCGGCTGCTTGCGCAAAACGAAAATCCGGTTTGTTATCCGCTTCGGCATTAATCGTTATTAGCCGCGTGTTTCGCTGCGCGCGTCAAACTCCGCGCGGAACTTTTGCGACGGGAGTTTGTCGCGTCTCAGTTTTCAGAAGCGATAGCCGCAAACCGAATATGGGCGGGCGTCTCCCGGCACTGTGTCTTTTTGGAGACAGTCATTTTTTTTCGTTTCTAACGTAACGAAACGTTGCGTTATTCTCTGCGCCGGTAACAACGATTTTAATCATTCGCGTGGAGAATTCGATGAAACGATTCGCACTGACGTCCCTCTCGCTGGCCCTGCTCGGCGCAGCTGGCGCGGCACAGGCACAAACGAGCGTGACGCTGTATGGCGTGATCGATACGGGCCTTGCCTATGTCAGCCATGCAAACTCGACGGGCGACCACCTCTTCGGCATGGTCAACGGCACGCTGTCCGGCCCGCGTTGGGGCTTGAAGGGTCAGGAAGACCTCGGCGGCGGTCTGAAGGCACTGTTCCAGTTGGAAAGCGGCTTCGATCCGGGCACGGGTCGTCTGAATCAGGGTGGACGCGAGTTCGGTCGTCAGGCATTCGTCGGTTTGAGCGGCAACCAGTGGGGTACCGTCACGCTGGGTCGTCAATATGACCCGTCGGTCGACATGGTCCAGGGCCTCACGGCTGACAACTACTGGGGCGCAGCGTTCGCCACGCCGGGTGACGTCGACAACTACGACAACAGCCTGCGCGTCAGCAACGCGGTCAAGTACGTTTCGCCGGTGTTCTCGGGCTTCCAGTTCGAAGGCATCTACGGCTTCAGCAACCTGGCGGGCACGACCGGCCAGGGCCAGACCTGGGGCGGCGCGGTCACGTATAACAACGGTCCGTTCGGCCTGGCAGGCAGCTACCTGTACGTGAACAACCCGACGACCGGCCGCGTGCCTGTGTCGACGACGAACAGCGGCTGGAACAGCCCGTCGTCGGATTCGCTGTTCAACACGGTCATCAACCGCGGCTACTCGACGGCTCACGCAGTCGGCATCGCGCGCGGCGCAGGCCAGTACGTGTTCGGTCCGTTCACGGTCGGCGCGTCGTACAGCTTCGCGCAGTACAAGAACGACGGCAGCTCGCTGTTCCAGGAGCAAGAGAAGTTCAACGTCGGCAACGGCTACGTGAACTTCCAGCTGACGCCGGCTACGCTGCTGGGCCTCGGCTACACGTACACGCACGCAAGCGGCGACACCTCGGCGAACTACCACCAGGTCAGCCTGGGCGCCGACTACTCGCTGTCGAAGCGTACGGACGTCTATGCTGTCGGCGCTTATCAGCACGCAAGCGGCACGCAGCGCGACTACGTGACGACCGGCGGCGTGACCCAGTCGCGCACGGTCAACGCAACGGCTTCGATCAGCGACTTCGGCTTCGACAGCGGCCGCAGCCACCAGGAACTGGTCCTGATCGGCCTGCGTCACAAGTTCTAAGAACAACCGATCGGCGTGGCACGCAAGTGCCGCGTCAGCGGACAAGCGGTATCTCGAACAGCCATCGGTTCACCGATGGCTGTTTTTTTATGCGCGCTCGATACCGCTGCTACGGAGTCCATTGAATGATCGCCTTTCTCCGCCGGATCGCTCTCGCTTCGCTATTAGCGGGCGGCATCGCGCATGCGTTCGCGGACGAGCCGCCCGCGTTGCCGATGATCGTCGCGCATCGCGCCGGCACGGCGGACTTCCCGGAAAACACGCTGCTCGCCATCGCGGGCGCGCTGGCGCATCGCGCGGATGCCATCTGGCTTTCGGTACAGATCACGCGTGACGGCGTGCCGGTGCTGTATCGACCGGCGGACTTGTCCGCGAATACCGACGGCAAGGGCGCCGTCGCGAGCCTGAACCTCGCCGCGCTGCAACGCCTGAACGCAGGCTGGAACTTCGCGCACGCCGATGCGCGCGGCGCGAGGACGTATCCGTATCGCGCGCATCCGCTGCGCATTCCGACGCTCGACGACGCGCTCTCCGCAATTCCGGCGTCCGTGCCGGTGATGCTCGACATGAAAGCGCTGCCCGCCGAGCCGCAGGCAGCGGCCGTCGCCCGCGTGCTCGATCGCGCGAATGCGTGGTCGCGCGTGCTCATCTATTCCACCGACGCGGCGTATCAGAGCGCGTTCGCCGCCTATCCGCAGGCGCGGCTTTTCGAATCGCGCGATGCGACGCGTGGACGGCTCGCGGGCGTCGCGTTGGGGCACACATGCGCCGAGCCGCCGCAGCCCGGCACATGGGCCGCATTCGAGTGGAAAAGGCAGATGGAAGTGGTCGAGACCTTCACGCTCGGCGAAGCGCGCTCGCCCGTGGAAGCGAAGCTGTGGACACGCGAGTCGCTCGCTTGCTTCCGGACGCGGGGCGAGGCGCATGTGCTCGCCATCGGCATCGATAGCGCCGAGGATTATCGCGCGGCCGCGTGTCTCGGCATCGACGCCGTGCTGGCGGATTCACCGCGCAAAATGCAGGCGATCAAGGCGAGCCTCGCGATGCCGCTGCAATGCGCGGCCGACGCCCGTTAAAGGCTCATTCCGGCGGCAGGTTTCCGCCGCCGTCGACGTCCTCCGCGAGCGTCTGCGCAGGCGCATCCGAACCGGCGGGCAGATCGCCGATCACGAGCCGCGGCACCGTGTTGTCGGCTTCGCGCCGGCGCAGCGGCACGTCGGCGAGATCGGTCCACGTCGGGTTCGGAATCTCGCCGAACAACTGCCGCAGCCGCTCGCCCCACGTGCGGTTGATCATCTGGTAGTACGCGCTGTTGTTGTCGAGCGTGGCAAAGCGCGTGACGCGCAGCGCGTCCTTTTCGTAGACCAGCAGATCGAGCGGCAGACCGACCGAGAGATTCGAGCGCAGCGTCGAATCCATCGAAATGAGCGCGCATTTCGCGGCTTCGTCGAGCGGCGAGGCCGGGGTAATCACGCGGTCGATGATCGGCTTCCCGTACTTCGATTCGCCTATCTGAAAGTACGGCGACACGCGCGTCGATTCGATGAAATTGCCGGCCGCGTACACCATGAAAAGGCGCGGACCCTGCCCGTGAATCTGGCCGCCCAGAATGAAGCTGCAATTGAAGTCGACGCTGAACTCAGCGAGCGACAGCGCATCGCGCCGATGCACTTCGCGCACCGCATCGCCGACGATGCGCGCGGCTTCCGCCATCGTGGTGCAGCTATAGAGCGTCGGCGCGTGATGGTCGGCGGGCTCGGCGAGCAGTTGCGTCACCGCCTGCGTGAGCGCCAGGTTGCCGGCCGCGAGCAGCACGATCACGCGCTCGCCCGGCTGCTCGAAAACAGCCATCTTGCGAGCGGCGCTGACGTGGTCCACGCCAGCGTTGGTGCGCGTGTCGGACAAGAAGACGAGACCCTCGTCCACGCACATGCCCACGCAGTAAGTCATGTCGAAATTTCCGAAAACAAAAAACCAAACCACTATTGTACTGATCTGTCTGCGCATCGCATGGCGCATGCACCTTTTTGCTTAACGGCAACGGTGCGCCGCGGCTTGAGCGTGAATGCGCAAGTGCTTTTCGCGATAGACTCGGCGCACTGCGCCTCCTTTCGTCCCCGTTGCCTTCATGCAAGAAGATTCCCTCGCCGATGCCCTCCTCGCCGGGCTTGCGCGTCCGATCGTGTTCGTCGATCTCGAAACCACCGGCAGCGATGCCACCGTGGACCGCATCACCGAAATCGGCGTCGTCGAGGCGAGCACGGCGGGCATCGAGCGATGGAGCGTGCTCGTCGATCCGGGCGTGCCGGTGCCGCCGTTCATCTCGCGCCTCACGGGTATCGACGACGCCATGCTGCGCGGCCAGCCGACGTTCGAATCGCTCGCGCCGGCGCTGGCCGAGCGGCTGCACGGCAAGCTCTTCGTCGCGCACAACGCGCGCTTCGACTACGGCTTTCTGAAGAACGAATTCCGTCGCGCGGGCATCGCGTTTCGCGCCGATACGCTGTGCACCGTGCGGCTGTCGCGCGCGCTCTTTCCATCGGTCGAGCGGCATGGTCTCGATGCGCTCATCGCGCGGCTCGATCTCGCGCCGCAAGGACGCCACCGCGCGCTCGCCGATGCCGATCTGCTCTGGCAGTTCTGGCTGAAGATTCACGCGCTGTATTCGCAAGACCTCGTGGATGCGGCCATCAAGACGCTCGTGAAGCGCGCGAGTCTGCCCGCTGCGCTGCCCGAAGGCGCGCTCGATGCGCTGCCTTCCGCGCCCGGCGTCTATCTCTTTCACGGCGACGACGACGTGACGCTCTACGTCGGCAAGAGCATCAACCTGAAACAGCGCGTGACGGCGCATTTCTCGGGCGATCATCGGCTCGCGAAGGACTTGTCCATCTCGCAGTCGATACGGCGTATCGAACATCGCGAGACTGTCGGCGAGCTCGGCGCGCTGCTGCTCGAAGCGAAGCTCGTGAAAGACTTGCGGCCCATTCACAATCGCCTGCTCAAGCGCGTGTCGCCGGCATGCGCGTGGCAATGGCTGCCGGGCGCGCCCGCCCCGGTGCTGCTGCGCGCCGACAAACGCGATCTCTCGCGCGAGCCGCATCTCTTCGGCGTGTTCGCGTCGCGCGGCAAGGCGCACGCGTTCATGCGTCATCTCGCCGATGAACACAACCTCTGCGCGACGACGCTCGGTCTGGAAAAAGCGCCGCCCGGACGAATGCGCGGCTGCTTCGGCTTTCAGGTGAAGCGCTGCCTCGGCGCGTGCGCGGGCGTCGAATCGCTCGCGGATCATGCGGCGCGCGCGCTCGTCGCGCTCGATGCGTCGCGCATCGTGCGCTGGCCTCACGACGGCCCCGTCGCGATCGCAGAGCGCGATGAGCAGACCGCGAGCGAAGCCTGGCACGTGATCGATCGGTGGTGCTATGTGGGCACGTGCGCGTCGCGGGACGCTATCCCCGCGCTGCTCGCGAGCGCGCCGGAGCTTCGCCCGTTCGATGCCGACGTGTACAGCCTGATCGCGAAACGCCTTGCATCGGGACAACTCGAATGGATCGCGTGCGACGCGCGTCCCGCATTCAGTCTCGTCATGCAGCAAGCACTGGCGTTGCCGGCCGTATCGCACGACAAGCGCACCGCGCCGCGCCGCCGCGCCTTCGGTTCGCCGAATGGCAGCGCGGGGCAACTCGCATTGTCTGTCTAGGCGACGCCGCCGTTCGCGCGCAGCACTTGCCCGTTGACCCAGCCCGCATCCTCGCCGACGAGAAACGCCACGACCGACGCGATATCGTCCGGCTGACCGAGACGTTCCAGCGGCGGCATCTTCGCGAAGTTCGCAATCTGCTCGTCGGTCTTGCCGTCGAGAAAGAGCGCAGTGGCAACCGGTCCCGGCGCGACCGCGTTCACGGTGATGCGTCGCCCGCGCAACTCCTTCGCGAAGACATGCGTGAACGCTTCGACGGCCGCCTTCGTCGCGTTATAGACCGCGTAGCCCGGCATGTTGAGCGCGAGCGTCGTGCTCGAAAAGTTCACGATGCGCCCGCCGTCGTTGATGCGCGAGGCCGCTTCGCGCAGCGTATTGAAGGTGCCGCGCACGTTGATGTCGAACGTGTGGTCGTAGAGCGCGTCGCTCGTATCGGCGAGCGGCGTCGGCTTCAGCACGCCCGCGTTGTTGACGAGCGCATCGACCTTGCCCAGTTCGGCTTCGACCGTATCGAACATGCGCCGCACGTCATCGGCCGATGCCACGTTCGCTTTCACCGCGATGGCCGCCGCGCCCGCCGCGCGCAGTTCATCGACGAGCGCATTCGCTTCCGTCGCACTCGATGCATAGTTCACCGCGACTGCGAAGCCCTCGCGCGCGAGCCTTCGCGCAATCGCCGCGCCGATGCCGCGCGACGCACCCGTGACGAGCACCACACGTTTTGCTTGTGCCTGACTCATGATTCGCTCCTTAAAAGTGACTGCTGAATGCGATGCATCATGAATCATTCGGCATGAGCGATCATCGGGCGCGGCTTAGTATCATCGTTCCAGTTGCTTCAACAATTCAACGCACAACAAAAGGCCCGGAAACATGGATCGCTTTCAGGAGATGCAGGTGTTCGTGCGCATTGCGGAGCGCCACAGCTTCACGCAAGCCGCCGACGATTTGCAGATGCCGCGCGCCACCGTGACGAATCTGATAAAGCGTCTCGAAGAACGCCTCGGCGCGCGTCTGCTCGAACGCACCACGCGCACCGTGCGCCTCACGCCCGATGGCGAGGCGCATTACCGGCGCTGCGTGCGTCTCATACAGGATCTGGAGGAAGCGGAGGGTTCGTTTCGGCATGCTGAACCGAAGGGCCTGCTGCGCGTGAATCTGCAAGGAACGCTCGCGCGACGCTTCATCGTGCCGGCGCTGCCCGCGTTTCTCGAACGCTATCCGCAGATCGAATTGCATGTCGGCGAAGACGACCGGCTCGTGGATCTCGTGCGCGAAGGCGTCGATTGCGTGCTGCGCGCGGGCACGCTGCAAGATTCGTCGATGATCGCGCGACGCGTCGCGTTGCTCGAACAAGTGACGGTGGCGAGTCCGGCGTACCTCGCGCGACACGGCGCACCGGACGACTTGCGCGCGCTCGAATCGCATCGCGCGGTCAACTACGTATCGAGCGCAACGGGGCGCGCGGCGCCGCTGGAATTCGATGTCGACGGGACCATCGAATCGGTCGAGCTTCCATCCGCTATCTCCGTGACGGGCGTCGAGCTCTACACGCAGGCGGCGCTCGCGGGCCTCGGTATCGTGCAAGTGCCGCGCTATCACATCGACGACGCGCTCACGGACGGTCGCCTGCAATGCGTGCTGCCGGCGTTTCCGCCACCGCCGATGCCGGTGTCGCTGCTCTATCCGCATAGCCGTCAATTGTCGGCGCGGGTCAGGGTTTTCGTGGATTGGGTAGCGTCCATCTTCGACGAAGCCAACGCACGCGAGAGCTAACGCGGCGCAATGCAAAAGAGGCCAGCTTTCCGCGAGGAAAGCTGGCCTCTTCAGGCACCGACGGATACGTCGAGCGCGAGTTTGGAGCTTAGGCTGCTGCGTCCTTCAGCTTCTTCAGCGCGCGTGCCTTGATGCGCACGCTTGCGGGCTTGGCCGGGAACCAGCGCTCTTCGCCGGTGAACGGGTCTTTGCCGAAGCGCTTCTTCTTCGCCGGAACGGCTTGCGCGGAGATCTTCAAGAGGCCCGACAGCGTGAATTCGCCCGAACCCTTCTTGTGAACCGAACCGAGAATGGTGTCTTCCAGCGCGACCAGCACGGCCTTGACTGCCTTCACATCCACTTCGGCGCGCTCTGCCAGATGCGCGGCCAGCGATGCCTTCGTGAACGTGTCCTTGACCGGTGCGAAGGTGCCCGGCGTCTTCTTGGCGGCAACCGTCTTGCTGGCTACTTTCTTCGCGGCAACCTTCGTGGCTGCTTTCTTGGCCGGTGCGGCGGTCTTTGCCGTGGCCTTCTTGGCCGTGGCTTTCTTAGCAGCGGTTTTAGCGGAAGTCGGCATGTTTCTCCTACCTGTTTGGTCGTTGATATCGAATACGTCCGCACCGATGCGTGCGTATCACGCCGGATTCTACATACGCCAGACGCGTTCGTGCGAGTCTTTTGCGTTTTTATATCGTTTTTTCAGGGCTTTTCGTGACATGCGTGGCTTGCTGCTGACACGTACATGCATCGCAGAAGCATCGCTTCCGCTTGCACGTGCATCAGCCGCCGTTCGACGAAGCGTTCGCGATATGCGCGATGAGCGGATAGTGATCGGATGCGATGCGCGAAAGCCGTGTGCGATGCACGTCGACGCGCATGAGCCGCTCGCCGGGATGTACCCAGATGCGATCGAGCGCGAAGAGCGGCCAGCGCGTCGGGAACGTGCGCAGCGCGCTCGCACGATGAAAGTGCGTGACGAGGCGCCGCAGCGTGCGGCCATAGACGAACCATTCGTTCAGATCGCCGAGCAGGATCACGGGAAGCGCGGGCGTGTCGAAGCTCTGAAGCACCTGTTCGACCTGCGCGCGACGCTCGCTCGATGCGAGTCCCAGATGCGTTGCCACGACGCGCCATGTTTCGCCGCCGCAGTCGATGTCCGCGTCGAGCGCGCCGCGCGGCTCGCGGCTGCCGAACGAAAGATCGAGCGTGCGTACCGCCTGCACCGGATAGCGCGTGAGCACGGCGTTGCCATAGCGGCGCTCGGGGGTATCGAGCGTCGGGCCCGGCACCGCATGCAGGTTCGTCATGCGTTGCAGCAAGTCCAGCACGTTCGGCGAACTGCGGCCGCCTAGCGGCACTTCCTGAAGCGCGAAGATGTCCGCGTCGATCTCGGCGAGCACATCGCCGATGCGCTCAGGCGCGAACTTGCCGTCGATGCCCACTGCGCCATGCACGTTGTACGTCGCGATGCGCAGCTCCTTGGCGCGCGCCGCGGTCGCGCTTTCGATATCGATTCCGGCGTCGTGCATCAACGTCATGAGCTGACCTCGTCGTGGCTTCGGGGCGTTGCATTCGGCGATGCATTCGGCGCTGCATTGGCCGATGCATTCGGCGCCGCATCGCGCGGAATCGCGTTGCGATCGCGCAAGACGCTTGCACGCGCCGCTTCTTCGCTTGCGCGCGCTCTGTCTTCGTCGCTCGGCGCGCCTTCGTGCACGACTTCTTCCTTCGGATCGGCGCGGCCCAGGAAGCGTTGCAACAGGATCGACACGGCGATCAACACCGCGCCGATGCCGATCAGCACCGCGAACGAGCCGACCGTCGGATGCCGCAGCGAAGCGATGAGCTGATGCGCGAACGCGACCGTCAGCACAATGCCCGGTCCCATGCCGAGCAGCGTGCCGATAAGAAAGTCCCGCATGCGAATGTGCGACGCGCCCGCCACCATGTTGACGATGGAAAACGGCGCGACAGGCAGCAGCCTCAATACGACCACCGCGACGATGCCGCGTTTGGCGACGCGTTCGGAGAGCCGGTTCACGCGCGCGCCCGCGAGCTTGCGCACCGCATCGCGGCCGAGCCATAAACCGAGCAGATACGAGACGGCGGCCGATGTCATGGTGCCTGCGAACGCGTATGCGCAGCCCCATCCCGCGCCGAACACGAGGCCGGTCGTCGCGATGAGCAGCGTGACGGGCACCGAAACGACGGCCGCCGCCGCGAAGCACAACACGATCCATAGCGGCGCGAGCGGCAACGCGTCGATGCGTCGCGTCGCGCTCGTGAGCGACTTGAGGTTCACGTACTCGCCGAGCGGCGTCCAGTGCCATGCAGCGGCCACGCCGACCGCCAGCAGCGCGAGCACGCCGAGCAGCGCGAAGCGGCCGATGAGCGGCCGCGTCTTCTCGGCGGGCACGAACTGGTCGACGAGCTCATCGGCGGCAATGGGCGTTTCGGGATCGATGAGCGCGTCGGGCGGAATGAGTTGATCGAGTTCGCGCGACACCACGGGATCGAGCGGCACCAGAGTGCGGTGTTCGTCGCGATCGCGCGAAAGAGCCGTGATCGCCGCGTTCAGGCCGCCGCGTGCTTCGCGCTCCCGGACGACATCCTCGACTTCGCAGCCGAGATGTTCGGCGAGCAGCGTGTCGCGCATCTTCGCGATCGCGCGGCGGATGCGCGCGTCGGCGCCCGCATCGATCGATACGTTGCATTCGCTGTCGAGCACCATCGAGCGATTGTTCAGATTCGCCGAGCCGACGATGAGCAGGTCGTCGTCGACGATCATCAGCTTGCTGTGCACGTTGACGATCTGCTCGCCGAGATCGGGCACCGTCGGACACAACAGACGATAGCGGCCGTGCCGGTCCGCCTGCTTCAAAAGCGCGTGCAAACGGGCGCGCAGCACGCCCATCGTGACCTCCTGAAGCCAGCCGCTCTGATTGCGCGGCACCACGATGGCGAGATCGGGACCGTCCTCGCGCGCGAGCGAATCGGAGAGCGCCGCGCCGATGGAGCCCGACGTGAAGTACTGGTTCTCGATATAGATGCTGCGCCGCGCACGCGCGATGGCGTCGAGGTATTGCGTGCGGATCTGCTGCACGGCGGGGCGCCCGAGATACGCGGGTTCGGTGAGCGAGAGCGCGATCTGCACATCGTCGATGTCCACCGCGCGCGAAGGGGGCCACGGATCGCCTTGCCACGCCGCGCGATGCGCGCGGATCGCAAGCCGCCTGCCGCATGCGCGCGACCAGCGCTCGCGAGCGAGCAGGCCGACTTCTCGCGCGGCGTCGCCATCGAACATGGAGTGGACATCGTGAAACGGCTGATACGCGGTACCGTTCGCGTCGCGCCGATGCGGGTCCGCCGGCGCATGCGCGGGCGTGTCCCAACGCGAGCGCGTCAGGTCGAGGCCGCCGACGAACGCGAGCCGGTCGTCGATCACGACGACCTTCTGATGCTGTGAGCCGCCGAGCGGATGCTTGCCGTCCATCTGGAACGCGACGCGCCGATGCGTGCGCCAACCCATCTTGTAGACGGGCAGCCATTCGCGCTCGAAGGCGTACAGCATCGCGAAGTCCCACGCGAGGATGTAGATGCGCAGCCGGCGCTTCTCCGCCGCGATGGCATGCAGGAAGTCGCCGAGCGCTTCGGGATAGCCGTCGTTCGCGCCTTCGGGCGTGAGCTTCATGCGGCTGTCGATGTCCCAGCCGAGAATGAACACCGTGCGTTCGGCGCGCGTGATCGCCTCGCGCAGCACGCGAAAATAATCGGACCCGTCGATGAGCAGGCTGAAGCGGTCCGCATGACGCACGCTTGCACAGTTGCGTCCGGGCTCGAAGAAGGATGCGCCGAGGTCGTCGGTCGTCGTGGCGTTCGCACGGGAAACGCCCGTGGATGTGTCGTTCAAATGCTCTCCGTGTGAGAAGGCATGCGCAAGAGGTCTCGCGTCAGCAGTTTGCAAGCCGCATGCCCGCGAACCGGAGTGACCACAGTCGCCGCTGCGCGCGAACGGCGCTTGCGGTAGTCTCGTCAATCGACGTTATCGACGTTCACTGCAACGCGTGAACGACATCCTCTTTCAACGCAGCGTTCAACGACAAGGACACGCAATGGAATATCGACACTTAGGCGCTTCCGGCTTCAAGGTTCCGGTGCTCAGCTTCGGCACCGGAACGTTTGGCGGCAAGGGCGAATTCTTTCAGGCCTGGGGCGAGACCGACGTGAGCCAAGCGCGCCAGCTCGTCGACATTTGCCTCGATGCGGGCGTCACCATGTTCGACTCCGCCGACATCTATTCGCACGGGTCGTCGGAATCCATTCTCGGCGAAGCGCTCAAAGGCCGGCGCGACAAGGTGCTCATCTCGACCAAAGCCACCTTTCGTTTCGATGCGGACAATCCCAACAGCGTCGGGTCCTCGCGCTTTCATCTCATCAACGCGGTCAACGACGCATTGAAGCGCCTGCAAACGGACTACATCGACCTGTTCCAGCTGCATGGTTTCGACGCGAAAACGCCGGTGGAAGAGACGCTTTCCACGCTCGACGATCTCGTGCGCGCGGGCAAGATCCGCTACACGGGCGTATCCAATTTCTCGGGCTGGCATCTGCAGAAATCGCTCGATGTCGCGGACCGTTATGGCTATCCGCGCTATGTCGCTAACCAGACGTATTACTCGCTGATCGGCCGCGACTACGAATGGGAACTCATGCCGCTCGGTCTCGATCAGGGTGTCGGCGCTGTCGTCTGGAGTCCGCTCGGCTGGGGGCGTCTGACGGGCAAGATCCGGCGCGGACAGCCGCTGCCCGAATCGAGCCGGCTGCACAAGACGGCCGACATGGGCCCGCCCGTGCCCAACGAGTATCTGTACCGCGTCGTCGATGCGCTGGACGCGATCGCCGCCGAAACGGGCAAGACCGTGCCGCAGATCGCGCTCAACTGGCTGTTGCAGCGTCCGACGGTGGCCACCGTGCTGATCGGCGCGCGCAACGAGGAACAGCTGAGGCAGAACCTCGGCGCGGTCGGCTGGAACCTGACGGCCGAACAGGTCAAGCGGCTCGACGAAGCGAGCAAGGTGCGCCCTGCATATCCGTACTGGCATCAGGAAGGCTTCGCGGAGCGTAATCCTTCACCGGTATAACGGCTGGCGCGCCGTACCGGGATTCATATGCGCATCTGTACCGGTACTGTACAGATGCGCGCCCGTACACTGGCAGCAATCGACCTTCCATTCGGATTGCGCCATGTCATCTCCGCTCCTCAGCGCCCTGCCCGCTGCCGCGCTTTTCGCGCTCGTCATGAGCATCACGCCCGGCCCGAACAACACGATGCTGCTCGCCTCGGGCGTCAACTTCGGTCTGCGGCGCACGGTGCCGCATGTCCTCGGAATCAGCGCGGGCGTGGCGCTTCTGATGCTCGCCGCAGGCTTCGGTCTCGCCGAGGCGTTCGGCCATCTGCCGTGGCTCTATACGGTGCTGGAGACCGCGAGCGTCGCCTACTTGCTGTATCTTGCGTGGAAGATCGGCACGTCATCGTCCGTGCAGACGCGCGACGGCGAGCGCCGCCCGATGCGCTTTCACGAAGCCGTCGCGTTTCAGTGGGTCAATCCGAAAGCATGGATGATGGTGCTGACTGCCGCGACCACCATTCATCTGCACGCGAGCCTTTCGCTGAATGCGGCGTTCATGGCGCTCGTGTTCATCGTGATCGGCCTGCCGTGCATCACGGCGTGGGCGGCCTTCGGCGTGTCGCTGCGGCGCTTTCTCGCCAATCCGCGACTGTTGCGCCTCTTCAACCTGACGATGGCCGCGTTGCTTGTGCTGTCGCTGTATCCCATCGTCGCGCATTTCTTCGAATGACGCTCGTCTTGAAACCCGAGGCCCGGCGGCAATAAAGCGCTTTGCCGCGAAGCAGGACCGGCGCATACTCGGCGTACGCGCCGGCCAGGCAAAACTTGCCGTCCCGCTTGCAAGAATGGGACGGCATTTTTCTATCCGCGTCTCTGTCAGACTGCCAAGACGATCGCGCGCAACGTCCCGTAAGCGATCCTTTAAGGCAGCTTGATCTGCCGCTTCATAGCCGATGCGGCATGCCGGTCTGCTCGTTCTTCGCGCCATATGCGATGGCGCGGCCTCGCAATCCGTTCAAGGAGTACGCCATGTCTGGAGCCAACCGCCCATCCGGTCCCGCCACGCGCAAAGCCCTCGACCTTGCTGATCAGATCGAGCGCGACGAATTGGAGAACCACTTGCTGGATGCGCAAAGCCGCGTCGACGATGACGACGAAGACGACGAGGAAACCGACTCCGATCGCACGCCGGGACGTTAGCCCGCTGACGAGCGCGCCCGACGCCGCAATGCCCTTTCGAACGGGGCATTGCGGCGTTTTTGTTTCTGCGGCCGGCACATCCGCCGAATTAGGCACAGCGGTTGCTTTGACCCTCGTGCCGCCAAACCCTGAACAAAAGCGCGGCACGACCGATGAGCGAAGGCGGCAACGGTTTCAGTCCGCATGCAAATCGAACTACCAACCGAACCCCGTAGGAGGCCTCATGCTCCGTTACGCTGCAATTTTTTTCATCATCGCGATCATCGCGGCCGTTTTCGGCTTCGGCGGTATCGCAACGGGCGCGGCGGAAATCGCCAAGATCCTGTTCTTCATCTTCATCGTGATTTTCCTCGCGACTCTGCTGCTCGGCGTGTTCAGGCGATGACGATTGCTTCATCGCATGCGTTGCAAGCGGAACGCGCGGGCCGGATGGCCCGCGCGTTTTGCATTGTCTTAATTGCTACGGCGTGCTTACGGATTTCTGCGCGACCGGCGCATCGAGACGAACCGTTTGTCCGTGCATGAGTACCGTGAAAGCATCGGCGGGCAGACCCGCTTTTCGAACCGCTTCGGAGAGACGACGCGGCGGCTCGTCGAGCGGTTCGTCGGTGAGCTCGAACGTGCCCCAGTGAACGCCGATGGCACGCTTCGCATGAATGTCCTCGAAGATGCGCACGGCCTCTTCCGGATCGACGTGCTGCGCATGCATGAACCAGCGCGGGTCGTAGGCGCCGACGGGAATCAATGCGAGATCGAAGCCGCCGAAGCGCGCGCCTATGTCGCGAAAGTCCGGCGAATAGCCGGTGTCGCCCGCGAAGAAAAACGAATAAGGACGCGCCGATCCCGGCGGTGTCTTGACGACCCAACTGCCCCATAAGGTCTCGGCGCGATCGAACGGCGTGCGAGCCGACCAGTGTTGCGCGGGCGCGAACCATATATCGAGTCCGGCGGCGTGCGTTTCATCGCCCCAATCCAACTCTTCGGCGTTCTTAATGCCGACGCTCGTCATCCACGCTTTTACGCCCATTGGAACGAGAAAACGCGGCGCGCCTCCCGCTTGACGGTTCAATGCCTCGACGCTCGCTTTGTCGAGATGATCGTAGTGATTGTGCGAGATCAGCACGATATCGATATGCGGAAGCTCATCGAGCGTGAGCCCGGGCGGCGTCTTGCGCTTCGGCCCGATGAATGTGAACGGCGAAGCGCGCTCGGAAAACACCGGGTCGGTCAGCACGTTGACGCCGTTTATCTGCACGAATGCAGTCGAATGACCGATCCACGTGAGCGTATCGACGCTACGGTTCGACTTGAGAAACGCAACGTCCGGACGCGCAACAGGAAAGCGATAACCGTTTGCGGGCGGCTTCGGCAATCCCTGCGTGAAGCGTTGCCATTGCCACTTCCAGAATGACTCGCGCGGCAGATGGCCGTAGTTGTTTTCAAAGCCCGACGACGTGTGCTTCGCGTGATGCAGCGGTTGCGGTTCGCTCGACGTCACAGGCGCTTCGCTACTCACAGCGGTTCCTCCTGTCGCGCATCCGGCCATGAGCGAGAGCGCACAGACCGCAATCCGCGCGTATGGTCGAACAACACTGGCGGCAGCATAGGCGAAGCGCATGTCGTGATCTTGAGATGAGATTCCGCATTGCACATTCGTTCATACGGAATGTAGAAAGGGAGGCGATGCCCCGGTTGGCTGGACGTCCACGCGAACGACACGATAGACGCGAGCCCCACGAATAAAGGCTCACGAGCAATATGCGCGCCGTCGGCCCGCTTCTTGCCTATGTCTGCGGCGCTGATCTCAGCAGCTAAAAAAACCGACACAAAGAACCAACAGCGGCGCGCATGCAGGATCGCGCAGTACGCCAGCAATACACGGGGGCCCCTTGGGCAGCAGCAAATACAGAAGTCTCGCGTCACGCACGTTCAACCCACAGCTTCACCCGATGCACGCGATGCTGGTTTCGCGCAGCGCGTCGCATATTGCGAGCGCGTTCACGGAGACCGGACGCGACGAAGCGCTTGCAGAAGGCATCGCCGCTGTCATCGCGCATTGCGGACACGCAGGGCTCGGGCTCTTTCTCGCGGCCGTCTGGCACTGGCTCGACGAGCGAGATTATTACGACGCAGCGGACGCGGTGCAGGACTACATCGAGAAGGGCAAGATGCCGAAGCTCAAGGCCAAGCCACAGACCGCGCGCCCACGTGACGCGCGTCTGTGACCTCGCTGCTTAGTGCGAATGCCGCGGATTGCCGCGCGTTTCGATGACCTTCAGGTAGAGCGTTGCGGGCTCGAGACATCCGCCCGTCGATAGCTGACCCACGGTCTGCCGATAAAGCTCCTGCCACGGCGTTTGCGCGACCGGCACGGCAAACGCCGCGTCCTTGCTGCGGCTTTGCAGCTCCGCTTCATCGATCAACACGTTGACGGAGCGCGCGTTCAGATCGACACGTATGCGGTCGTTGGTGCGCAACAGCGCGAGGCCGCCGCCGACCGCTGCTTCCGGCGACATGTTGAGAATCGACGGACTCGCCGACGTGCCGCTTTGCCGGCCATCGCCCATGCACGGCAGCGAATCGACGCCTCGCTTGATCAGGTCCGCGGGCGGCGCCATGTTGACCACTTCCGCGCTTCCCGGATAACCCACCGTGCCGCAGCCGCGAATGACGAGAATGCAGTGCTCGTCGATTTCGAGCGACGGGTCGTTGATGCGGGCGTGATAGTCCTCGGGGCCATCGAAGACAATGGCACGCGCTTCGAACACGTTCTCGGCGCCCGGCTCGCTCAGATACGTCTTCCTGAATGCCTCGCCGACCACCGACATCTTCATGATCGCGCTGTCGAAGAAGTTGCCCGACAGGACCATGAAGCCCGCGCCGTGCATCAGCGGTTCGTCGGCGGTACGGATCACGTCCTGATCGGCGACGGGCGCTTCATCGGCGATCTCTCCGATCTTGCGGCCGGAAACGGTAAGGCAATCGCGACGCAAGAGTCCCGCCGCATCCAGTTGACGCAGCACTGCAGGCACTCCGCCCGCGCGATGGAAGCTCTCGCCCAGAAATTCGCCTGCGGGCATGCAGTTGACGATGAGCGGAATCTCTTCGCCGTAACGCTGCCAGTCTTCCAGACTCAGTTCTATGCCCATGTGCCGCGCAATCGCGATCAGATGCGGCGGGCAGTTGGTCGACGCGCCGAGCGCGGACGCCACGACGATCGCGTTGATGAACGCATCGCGCGTCATGATCTTCGACGGGCGCATGTCCTCTCGCACCATGTCGACGATGCGCTTGCCCGTTGCGTACGCCATCTGTCCGCGCTCGCGATACGCGGCGGGAATGCTCGCGCACGTCGGCAAGGACATGCCGAGCGCTTCGGCAAGGCTGTTCATCGAGAGCGCGGTGCCCATCGTGTTGCAGTGCCCGATCGAAGGCGACGAAGCCGTCGTCAGGCGCATGAAGCCTTCATAGTCGATCTCGCCGGCCGCGAGCAGATTGCGCGCATGCCAGATGACCGTGCCGGAGCCGACGCGCTTGCCTTCGTACCAGCCGTCGAGCATCGGGCCGCCGGAGAGCACGATCGACGGCATGTCGACCGTTGCCGCCGCCATCAGGCAGGCGGGCGTGGTCTTGTCGCAACCGGTCGTCAGCACGACGCCATCGAGCGGAAAGCCATGCATGATCTCGACGAGGCCGAGATAAGCGAGGTTGCGATCCAGCGCGGCGGTCGGGCGGCGGCTCTGTTCTGCGAGCGGATGCACGGGGAATTCCATCGGAATGCCGCCGGCATCGCGAATGCCGGCTTTCGTGCGCACTGCAAGCTCGATGTGATGCCGATTGCACGGCGCAAGGTCGCTGCCGGTTTGCGCAATGCCGATGATCGGCCGGCCCGACTGCAACTCTTCGCGCGTGAGACCGTAGTTCATGAACCGCTCGACATACAGCGCGGTCATGTCGGCATGCGAAGGGTCGTCGAACCATTCCTGACTGCGCAGGCGGCGGGGTGTCTGTTGGGACATGGCGTCTCTCTCCGTGGGGTTTGCTCTCGCGCTCTCGCGCTTTCGCGTTTTGGGCGCGCGAGCCCGGTATAGTTACCGGTAACATCGAAGCATGTTAGCACGCATTCGTGCGACGTCTAAGGCTCAGGCGCTCTCTCGCGCCAGCACCTGATACGCGATCCGCACCCGCTTGCTCGCGTGCTTGACGGCGCCCTGTTCGCGTTCTTCGAGCGCGGCCAGCAATACCTCGCCCGTGCGCAAGCCGATGCCATACGCATCGACGGATACGGTCGTGATCGAAGGCGTGCAACATGCCGCGACCTCGAAGTTGCCGAAGCCGGCCACCGCGATGTCGCCGGGCACCGAAAGCCCACGCCGGTGACACTCCATTATCGCGCCAAAGGCCGACATGTCGCTCACGCACATCACGGCTTGCGTGTCGGGCCACGCCGCGAGCAGCGACGCGATGGCGGGTCCGCCGTGGCTCATCGTGATCGGCGATTCCCCGAGACGCACGACGCGTTCAGCGTCGAGACCGAGCGCCTTCATCTCCATGCGAAAGCCCTTGAGGCGGTCGAGGCCGCGTCGATCGAGTTCGCTCGCTCCGCCCACGAAACCGATGCGCTTATGGCCGCGCTCGGCGAGATAGCGCACCATCTCGCGCGCGGCGTTCACGTTGGAGAAGCCGACCGCGGCATCGATGGGATCGCTCGGGAAGTCCCACATCTCGACGACAGGCACGCCCGAGCGGCGCAGCAAGGTACGCGTCGCATCCGTATGACGCGAGCCGGTCAGCGCGATGCAGCGCGGCTGGTGCCGCAGCATCGAGCGAATCAGGCTCTCTTCGCGGTCGAGGTGATAGTCGGTGTCGCCGATCAACAATTGCAGCCCGTGGGGCTCCAGCGCGGCGGCGAGGCCGCGGACGGTATCGGAGAAGTTGGAACTGGCGAGCGACGGCACCATGACCGCGACGAACTCGGAGCGCCCGGAGGAGAGCGCGCCTGCGGCGGCATCGGCCACGTAGCCGAGTTCGTCGATGGCCTGCTGTACGCGTTCACGCGTCGCCGATGCAACGCTATGACCCGCCAGCACGCGCGACACCGTCATCTTCGACACGCCGGCAAGCCGCGCGACGTCCGACATGCGCGGCGGGACGCGGGGGAGATCCTCGGCAGTAGCAGATATGTTGCTCAATCGACCCTCACCCAGCCGTCCGGACGCTGCTCGAGCGTGACGTGCAGCTTCGTTTCGCCGGCTTCGCGGTCGGCGGCGGTGAGGTCGGAAAACGCGCGCTTGATGTCGCGGTCGTCGGCCCAGGGCGCGACGTTGTCGAGCTTGTACGTGTAGGTGACGTCGGAGCGATGCGTGGTCGGGTCGGGCTCCGTCCACGCGGTCACTTTGTCCAGCTTGACGCGCGCGTAACAGATCATCGAGACGCGGGAGTCCGCTGTGGCGTTGGGATCGCCCGCCTGGCGCACGGTTTCCACCGCATACTTCTGGCCCTCGCCCGTCAAGCTGTAGGCGACGCCGTCCTGCTTGGCATTGGCGTTGGCGGGCGACGCGGCAGCAGTGCGCGCGATTAAGCCGCTCTTTTCCAGCGCTGCCAGTTGCTCTCGCAAGGCCGCGGCCGAATATTCGTTGAGGTCGCGATTGCTATAGGTAGACGGAAACGTGAAGGGACCCCGGCCGCTGCGATTCAGGCATAGCAGGCCGCGGTTGGTCTTCATGTCAGCGGAAATAGCATCGCCCAAGGTGGACTCGCTCGCATCGTTCTTTTTGCCACAGGCCGCAGCCAACAGCACGACGCTGACAGCGGCGATCAACAGGCTCGTTCTCATGTGCGCTCCGGTGGTATCGGCGTAGTGGTACACCTGCGATGCCATTCTACCGACAGAATTGTCGCCTCCGGGAAGCGTCGGCGTCGGGACTTTTGCTGAATCTGCCGCCCGAAACGCAAAAACCCCACCTTTGCGGGGTGGGGTTTTTGTTTTGAGCAAGGGGGAGCCTGACGATTACCTACTTTCACACGGGCAATCCGCACTATCATCGGCGTGGAGTCGTTTCACGGTCCTGTTCG